>NZ_SOAU01000001.1:2140000-2469427 GCF_004364865.1 Ilumatobacter fluminis | reverse complement strand
ACCCAGTACGACCTCGAGATGATGAGCGAGGTCGGCTACTGCAACGGCATCGAGAACTACTCGATGCACATCGACGGGCGCGACTACGGCGAGCCGCCGTTCACCCTGCTCGACTACTTCCCCGACGACTTCCTGATGGTCATCGACGAGAGCCACGTCGCCGTGCCGCAGTTGCACGGCCAGTACGCGGGCGACCGCAGCCGCAAGGACATCCTCGTCGACCACGGCTTCCGCTTGCCCTCTGCCCGAGACAACCGGCCGCTCACCTTCGAAGAAGTCCTGGAGCGCATCAACCAGGCGGTGTTCCTGTCGGCGACGCCGGGGGAGTACGAGCTGCGGGTGTCGTCGAACGTCGTCGAGCAGATCGTCAGGCCGACCGGTCTCGTCGACCCCGAGGTGATCGTGAAGCCCACGAAGGGCCAGATCGACGACCTGATGGAGCTGGTCAACGACCGCATCTCGAAAGACGAGCGGGTGCTGGTCACGACGCTCACCAAGAAGATGGCCGAAGACCTCACCGACTACCTGCTCGAACAGGGGCTGCGGGTCCGGTACCTCCACTCGAACATCGACACGATCCAACGCATCGAGATCTTGCGAGCGTTGCGTCTCGGCGAGTTCGACGTGCTGGTCGGCATCAACCTGTTGCGTGAGGGTCTCGACCTGCCCGAGGTGTCGTTGGTGTGCATCCTCGACGCCGACAAGGAAGGCTTCCTGCGCTCGGAGACGTCGCTGATCCAGATGATCGGTCGTGCGGCCCGCAACGTGGCCGGCCAGGTGGTGATGTACGCCGACAAGATGACCGACTCGATGACGCGGGCGATCAGCGAGACGCAGCGTCGCCGGCAGCTGCAGTTGGCCTACAACGAGGAGCACGGGATCAACCCGCAGACGGTCCGCAAGGCGGTCGGCGACATCTTGTCGATGCTGCGTCCCGACGACACGGCGCCGTTGCCGGGCAAGGACCGTCGTCGCCAGCGCGAGCGCGACAAGGTGCAGCGCGAGCTCAAGTCGCTGCCCCAGCAGGAGCTCGGCCGCCTCATCCAGACCCTCGAAGAGGAGATGCACGAGGCCTCCGCCGAACTCCGCTTCGAGTACGCCGCCAAGCTCCGCGACGAGATCAACGAGCTCCGCCGAGAACTCCGCGACGCCGAATAGTCGGATGGGGTCAGACCCCAACCGACCTTCGGGGTCGTGACGATCCGACCGACCCCGTCGGTTGGGGTCTGACCCCATCCGACCTCGTCCGACCGACGTCAGTCCCAGCGGTCGATCAGGTCGCGCAGGGTGGTGCCGTGCTGGGAGGTGCGTTCGATCAGGACGGCGACGCCGAGGAGGGTGAGGCCACCCACAGCGAGCCAGGTCCAGGTCGGGACGGCTCGAAGATCGGACCCCATGGCCACGAAGGTGGTCGTTGCGGTGATCACCGTGCCGATCACGAGGGGAGCAGCGAGTCGCCGCCAGGCGCCGAGCGCTGCCGCGGCCACGCCCAGGGTGACGGCGGCGGGCAGCGCCCACACTGGATTGCGCTCGATCTGGACGCCGACCAGCCAGAGCCCGCCGATCGAGAGCCCCGCGGCGTAGGCGAGCCAGCTGTTGATGCCCGCCGTGCGGCGCAACGCCCAGCCGACGGCGAGCGCCACCGCAGTCGTGGCGAACATCCACAGATCGCCGACCGTGACGTCGGCCGGCTCGACCAGCTCGCGAACCCAGTCGTCGAGATCGGTCGTGAACACGAAGCTGACGCCGGCCAGGGCGGTCACGAGGGCACCACCCGCCGTCAGGGTCGGCTGTCGCATCGCTGCGCCGTAGGTCGTCAGCTGGAGTCCGAGCACCACCCAGATGCCGGAGATCCAGACGCCGTCGATCGGCACGGTGCCGACGAGGGCGAGGAGAACACCGGCGGTGATCGCCGCCGTGTCGATCGGAGAACGGCGCTGGAGCGCCATCGCCGTCCCGGTCAACAGCACGACCGCGATCATCGAACCGAGGGCCGCCTGCTCGGCGGTCACGCCGGCACCGGCTGCGTAGGCGGCGACGGCGACCACGCTCGACGCCGCCGCTGCGTGTGCGGCGAGTTGCGAGCGTCGGCCGAGCGACACGGCGAGCAGGCCGATCGTCGCGACGACCCAGCCGACCCACGCATGTTCGTCGGTACCCGCCGTCCCGAGCGTCGGCGTCGACGTGGCCAGGCCCACGGTGGCGATCGCTCCGAGTTGCAGCGTGGTCCAGCGCGGCTCGACCAGGGCGAACGCCGTCGCCACCACCACGACGCCGGAGAACCATGCCGTCCAGGCGTGCCCGTCGACGAAGACGATCGAGAACGAGCCGAGCGCCAGCGTGGCGAGGGTCATCTCGATCCAGCCGGTCGGCCGTTCATCGGCTGCGACCCGTGCTCGGGCGGCGACGACGATCGACCCGGTGATCATCGTGAACGCAACGGCGACCCACCAGGTGACGCTGCCGACGACGTCGGTCATCGGGGCGGTCGCCCACAGCGCCCAGCCGGCCGGGACGTAGACCGCCAGCCGATGCAGACGGCGGCTCATGAATGCAGCGACTGCTGCGGCGATGACAGCAGTGCCGGCGAGCATCATCGGGGGTGTGTCGAAGGCGGCGACCGTCGCGACGACGAGTGCGGCGACGGCGGCGGTGCCGAGATCGACGAAGGGATGGTCGCTCCGATGCCAGCGAACGGTCGGCAGCAGCACGGCGAACGCGGTCAGCGCGGCGGGCACCGCCCACGGGGCGGCGAGCGAGGTGCCGAGGTCGAACTCGCCGACGACGACGGGAGCGAGCAACGAGGTGCCGGCGATGGCGGCCGCCACGCGGTCGCAGCATGCGACCCATCCGGCACGGCCTGCGGGCAGCATCCGGATCGCGATCTCGGCTGCGAGCACCACGAACGCTGGCAGGCACCACCAGGCGAGTGTCGACGAGTCGACGGTCGCCAAGCCGGTGACGATGCCGAGAATCGGTGACGCGGCGGCTGCCACCATCAGCCCGTCGTCGGTTCGACGTCGTGCGACGACGGCCAGCACCATCGCAGCGAGCAACCCGACCGTCGGGCCCGACCAGCCGAGCCGGGCGCCCACGAGCCCGGCCCGTTCGAACGTGCCGGCACCGATACCTGCGTCGGCGAGAGCGGTGAGGGCCGGTGAGACGACGGCCAGCAGGGCGAGTGCGGCGGGACGACGTTCGGCGCCGGTTGCGAGCCAGGCCAGTGCGACCAGCGCGGCGACGACCCCGCCGGCCGTGCCGGTCAGATCGGCGACACCGACCGAGGCCAGCGCGATGGCGCCGACCTGAACGGCACCGAAGAGTTGCGGTCGCCAACGGTCGAACTGCCAGGTCGCGGCAGCGCACGCCAGCACGCCGCCTGCGAGCAGACATCCCGGCCAGGTGACGCCGAAGAGCGACAGCGAGGCGATGCCGACGCTGCCGACGAGCACCGTGCCGACGTGAGCGGCGATGTTCGACGTCGTCGGCGCCGGGCGTCGGAGACGTTCCGAGGCGAGCAGGATGCCGCCGGTCCCCAGCATCAACCCGAGCACCCGGGCGGTGCGTCCGATCGTGTCCCAACTGCTGACGACGACCGAGGCCGCTGCGACGAGGACGAGCGCCCCGCCGAGGAGGGCGATCCACGTCGCGGCGGGCAGACCCGAGCGGGCACGGCGATCGTCGTCGCTGTCGCTGCGTTCGGGCGCCGGCGTTTCGGGTGGGGCCGGTGGAGGCGGCAGGAGTTCGGGAGCGGGCCAGTTCATGCAACCCATCGTCGAGCAACCCGACGATCGGCGATATCCGCACAATCCCCTAGGAGCCCCTAGGGGATCCGCGGTCGAATGTCGGGTCAGTCGAGGCCGTGTTCGACGGCGTAGCGGACCAGGTCGCTCCGCCGACTCAGGTGCAACTTGCCGAGGATGTTCCGGACGTGGTTCTCGGCCGTGCGCGGCGAGATCTCGAGCGCCACGCCGATCTCCTTGTAGGTCTTGCCGCGTGCGACGAACTGCAGCACCTCGCGTTCCCGTTCGGTGAGCGGGTCGGCGTCCGCGGCCTTGGCGAGACGCCGGAACTCGCCCAACACGAGCGCAGCGAGCGACGGCGAGAAGACGGGTTCGCCCGAAGCAGCGGCGGCGAGTGCGTCCCGGAGCTCGTCGACCGGCGTCGTCTTGAGCAGATAGCCGGCAGCGCCCGCCGCGACGGCATCGAGCAGATCGCGCTCGGCCTCGCTGACCGTGAGGATCACGATCGGGCACACGGTGGCGCAGCGCTGCACGACGGCGAGCCCGCCACCGCGGGGCATGTGCAGATCGCACACGACGAGATCGGGGGAACGTGCCGTGATCACGTCGATCGCCCCCTCGGCGTCGTCGGCCTCCCCGACGATCTCGAACCCGCCACCCAACTCGCCACGCAGCCCGGATCGGACCAGTTCGTGGTCGTCCGCCAGGACCGTCCGGATCGGGATTGCCGTCACGTCGACGATCCTCGCGCGTCGGCGCGGCTCCACAGGCAGACCTCGGTGCCCTCCGATGAGGATGTCAGCTCGACGGCGCCGCCGATCTCCTCGAGCCGTCCGATGACGGAACGGTCGAGCCCGTGTGATGTCCGAGGAGCCCCAGGGTCGAACCCGACACCGTCGTCGCTCACGCTCGCGAACACGTGGCCGTCGGGCTGGGATTCCACGAACACGACCACCCGACTCGCCTCGGCGTGCTCGAGCGCGTTGGCGACCGATTCGGCGATCGCTCGTGCCACCAGATCCTGGGCGTGCTCGTCGAGCCGGCAGCCGTCGTCGAGCACACTGACGGTCACCGGAGTCGTGTGGCCCGTCCGTGCCCGTTCGACCTCGGTTCGGACTCGGCTCTCCAGATCTGCCGTGGAACGGCTGGACGCCCCGAACAGGTAGGCGCGCAGGTCGCGGTCGGCGCGGCGGGCGGCATCGGCCAGATCGGGGTCGGTCGACGAGGTGCGCCGCTGGACCAGTGCGAGCGTCTGCAGCACGGTGTCGTGCAGCACCCGGCCGACCTCGTCGCGGGCGCGACGGTCGGCGATCTCGCCCTCCACCGCGCGAAGTTGCCGTGCCAGCCATCCGACGACGTAGCCGACCGCTGCGAAGAAGATGCTCGTGGCGACGAACGACACGATCTGGCGCGGCACGAACACGTCGAACCCGTTCAGGATCGCGCCGATCCACTCGGCCGGACCGACCAGCGCGCCGAGCAGGGCGGCGATCACCGGGCCGAAGGCGACGCCGGCCGACGCCATCGCGAGCAACGGCCACTGGGTCGCGATGCTCTGGGTCGTGCCGAAGACGTGGCCGGGTTCGAAGACGTAGCCGTCGATCATGCTGAGGGAGAGCGCGAGCGCGACCTCGCACGACACGAACGTGGTGCCGGCGAGGCGTTCGGGTGCGGTGCGAACCAGCCAGGTGCTCGCCGCGGTGAGCGCGAATGTCGCGATCACCGCGACCCACGCCACCGCCGGGTGCCGCAGCTCGCCGTGGTCGAACACGACGATGCCGATCATCCACGCGAGCGCCAGCCAGCGGGCGATCACCAACGCACGCAGGACCGTCCGGCCCGTCGGGTAGAGCGTCGGCGTGTGGGGCACGCGACGAGTCTTGCCGATCGCCGGGCGGCGTCGGTGGCCATCGCATCGGTCAAGTGACCGATGCGCCGCCGGTGTGGCGTCGGGTACGACTGATCCGACGGCGGACGATCGAAGGAGAACCATGCCCGCAACAATCCGACGCCCCGACACCTTCGTCCGGCTGATCGTCGCCACGATCGCCGCGTTCGTGGTCGTGGTGGCCCCCGGCGGCGCTTTCGCCGGCCCGCCCGTGATCCTCGAGATCGTCGACGTGCGGTGCAGCTCGTTCGAAGCCGCCCGGTTCCTCGTCGTCGACTGGACCTACGGGCAGGAGTCGGACACCGAGGTCACGTCGCTGTCGAGTGATCAACTCCCGGGCGACACCGTGGAGGTCGTCATCAGCACCTCGGACGGGACCCTGTCGCAACCGATCGTGATTCCCGTCGACGATCCGGTCTGCTGGCCGGGCGGCACGATCCCGTCGTCGACGACGACCACGACCACGACGGTGGCGGACTCGACGACCACGACGACCACGACGACCACGACGACCACGACGACCACGACGGCGGACTCGACGACGACCACGACGGTGGCGGACTCGACGACGAGCTCGACGACCACGACGGCGGCGGTCGGTTCGACGACGACGTCGCCGAGCGGCGGCCAGCAGCCGCCGTGTGTCGGCGACTGCCTGCCACCGACCGGACCGGACGGCGTGTCGGCCACCGCCCTGGTCGGCGTCGCGTCGCTCATGCTCGGTGCGCTGGCACTGATCACTGCTCGCGGGCGGCGGAGCCCCGATACGGCGTAGCGGCAGCCGGCCGGGGCGCGCCCGTCAACGTGCCCCGGAACGGTGTCCGTCTCCGCCGTGTCCGTACCGGCCGGTGAGGGGGACGAAGCAAACGGCGAGGAGTCGTTCGTGGACGTCTCCCTCATCGGTCCGTCGGACCCGCACGAGTTGTTCGACCCCGTCGCCGACCGGCAGGACCAGGCGTCCCCCGTGATCGAGCTGGTCGAGCAGCGGGGGAGGGATGTCGGGGGCGGCGGCCGTGACGACGATCGCGTCGTACGGCGCTCGGGCCGGATGGCCGACCGATCCGTCGCCCGACACCACCTCGATCCGATCGCCGCAGGCGGTGAGGCGCTCCCGAGCCTGCTCGGCGAGGGGTGCGATCGACTCGACCGTCACGACCTGGTCGGCGATCTCGGCGAGCACGGCGGCGGCGTAGCCCGAACCGGTGCCGACCTCGAGCACGCGGTCGCCCGGGTGGAGTTCGAGCGCCTGGGTCATGAAGCCGACGATGTAGGGCTGCGAGATCGTGACGTCGTGTCCGATCGGCAGCGGCGTGTCGTCGTAGGCCCGATCGACGAGCGAGGCCGGGACGAAGTCGTGGCGGTGGACCCGTCGCATCGCCTCGATCACTCGGACGTCGTCGACGCCGCGGGCGACGAGTTGCCGGTCGACCATCAGGTGGCGGCGTTGCTCGAAGTCGCTCACGTGACGTTCACGCTAGTTGCGTGCGGCGGATCGGTCGACCCGGCACTACGGTCGCCGGAATGCGAATCGGGATCTTCGACGGAGCGATCAACGACGGAACCGTGGCCCAGGTGCTGGCCGGGGCGAAGCAGGCCGAAGCCGATGGTTTCGACAGCTTCTGGGTGCCGCAGATCTTCGGTCACGACGCGCTCACGGCGCTCGGCGTCGTGGCGCACGAGGTGCCACGGATCGAGATCGGCACGAGCGTCGTCCCGACGTTCCCGCGGCATCCGATGATGCTGGCTCAGCAGGCCCTGACGGTGAACTCGATCGCCGACGGCCGCCTGACGCTCGGCATCGGCCTCAGCCATCAGCCGGTGGTCGAGGGCATGTGGGGCATGCCGTTCGACAAGCCGGTCCGCCACATGCGCGAGTACCTCGAGGCGATGATGCCGCTGCTCGAGACCGGATCCGGCCGTTTCGCCGGCGAGGTGTTCACGTCACGAGGCGATCTGTCGATCGTCGACCGGCAGCGTCCGGGCGTCGTGATCGCGGCACTCGGCGAACAGATGTTGAAGGTGGCCGCCAACCTCGCCGACGGCACGCTGACGTGGTGCACCGGGCCCAACACGCTCGGCTCGCACACCGTGCCGACGCTGCGGGCAGCGTCGGAAGCGGCGGGTCGTGACTCGACGCGGGTGATCGCAGCGCTGCCGGTCTGTGTGACCGACGACGTCGCGTCGGCCCAGGAGCGTGCCGCCGGCGTGTTCGCCATCTACGGCCAACTGCCGAGCTACCGGGCCATGCTCGACCGCGAAGGCGCCGCCGGCCCCGCCGACATCGTCATCGCCGGATCGGCAGAGGAGTGTCGCGACCGGATCGGCGCGCTCGCCGAGATCGGCGTCACCGACTTCGCGGCCGTCGAATTCTCGAGCGACCCGGACGAGGCGGGCAACACCCGAGACATGCTCCGCAGCCTTGTCTGACCACGGCGAACGACATCGTACGGGTGTTCGATTCGGTGTGGTAGCGTCACCCGAGTGATGGAAACCGATGCGCCCGCCGGGCGCCGTTGCGCGGCTCGGTAGCCTGGAACACCCATGGCTCCCCGCAAGAACCGCACCCCCTCGGGGCCGATCGTCGAAGTTCGCGGCGCCCGCGAGCACAACCTGAAGAACGTCAACGTCGAGTTGCCGCGCGACAAGCTCGTCGTGTTCACCGGACTGTCCGGGTCCGGCAAGTCGTCGCTGGCGTTCGACACGATCTACGCCGAAGGTCAACGCCGCTACGTCGAGTCGCTGAGCGCGTACGCACGCCAGTTCCTCGGCCAGATGGACAAGCCCGACGTCGACGTGATCGAGGGCCTGTCGCCCGCCATCTCGATCGACCAGAAGTCGGCCAGCCGCAACCCTCGGTCGACCGTCGGCACGATCACCGAGGTCTACGACTACCTGCGCCTGCTGTACGCCCGTATCGGCGTGCAGCACTGCCCGAACGACGGCACGCGCCTCCAGCGCCAGACGCCGCAGCAGATCGTCGACCGCATCCTCGAACTCGACGAGGGCACCCGGTTCCAGGTCCTCGCGCCGGTCGTTCGTGGCCGCAAGGGCGAGTACGACACCCTGCTCGCCGACCTCTCGGGCCAGGGCTACGTCCGTGCACGCATCGACGGTGAGACCGTCGTCATCGACGAGTTCCTCGAACGCGAGGAGCGCCTCGCTCGCTACGAGCAACACAAGATCGAGATCGTCGTCGACCGTCTCGTGCTGCGCGAGGGCATCGAGCGCCGCCTCACCGACTCGCTCGAGACGGCACTGCAACTCGCCGACGGCGTCGCCGAGGTCGAACTCGTGTCGCGCGACGATGACGACGACGCCGAGACGCTGACGTTCAGCCAGCACCTCGCGTGTCCGGTGTGCGGCACCAGCTACGAAGAGCCTGCGCCCCGCAACTTCTCGTTCAACTCGCCATACGGCGCCTGCGAGACCTGCGACGGGCTCGGCACCACCTTCGAGGTCGACCCCGAACTGGTCGTGCCCGACCCCGACGTGTCGGTCGCCGATGGCGCCCTGGCGCCGTGGCGGAGCTCGCACACCCAGTACTTCTCCCGCATGCTCGACGCCGTCGCCGTCGCGAACGACATCGACCTCGACTCGCCGTGGGGTGAGCTCACCAAGAAGCAGCAGAAGGTCCTGCTGTACGGGGCGAAGGGCAAGCTGACGGTGCGGTACAAGAACCGCTACGGACGCCAGCGCACGTACAGCACCGAGTACGAGGGCGTGATCCCCTGGATCAAGCGCCGCCACGAAGGCGCCGAGAGCGACTACTCACGCGAGCAGTTCGAGGGCTACATGCGCGAAGTCGCCTGCCACGCCTGCGGCGGTGCCCGGCTCAAGCCGTACTCGCTGGCGGTCACCGTCGGCGGCCAGAACATCGCCGAGGTCTGCGACCTGTCGATCGGTGAGTCGGCGAAGTTCCTCGCCGCGCTCGAACTGTCCGAGCGCGATCGCCTCATCGCCGAGCGGGTCACCAAAGAGGTGAACGCCCGACTCGGCTTCCTGCTCGACGTCGGCCTCGACTACCTGACGCTCTCGCGCTCGGCCGGCACCCTCGCCGGCGGCGAAGCGCAGCGCATCCGCCTCGCCAGCCAGATCGGCTCGGGCCTGGTCGGCACGCTCTACGTGCTCGACGAACCCTCGATCGGCCTGCACCAGCGCGACAACCGTCGCCTGATCGACACCCTCACACGCCTGCGCGACCTCGGCAACACCGTGATCGTCGTCGAACACGACGAGGAGACCATCCGCGAGAGCGACTGGATCGTCGACATCGGTCCCGGCGCCGGCGAACACGGCGGCGAGGTCGTGTACAGCGGCCCGGTCAAGGGCATCGAGCGGGTGAAGGAGTCGGTCACCGGGCAGTACCTCGCCGGGAAGAAGAGCATCCCGGTCCCGGCCGAGCGTCGGCCACCGCAGCTCGAGAAGGTCACCATCCACGGTGCCCGCGAACACAACCTCAAGGACCTGACGATCGACATCCCGCTCGGCTGTTTCGTGGCCGTCACGGGCGTGTCGGGCTCGGGCAAGTCGACCCTCGTCCGCGACATCTTCCTGCCGGTCCTGATGCAGAAGATCTACAAGTCGAAGACGCCGGCCGGCAAGCACAAGCGGATCGACGGCATCGAGTTCCTCGACAAGGTCATCGACATGGACCAGTCGCCGATCGGGCGCACGCCGCGCTCCAACCCGGCCACGTACACGGGCGTGTTCGACAACATCCGCAAGCTGTTCGCCGCCACCAACGAGGCGAAGGTCCGCGGCTACCAGCCCGGACGATTCTCCTTCAACGTCAAGGGTGGGCGCTGCGAGGCGTGCGCCGGCGACGGCACGATCAAGATCGAGATGCACTTCCTGCCCGACGTGTACGTGCCGTGCGAGGTCTGCAAGGGCGCCCGGTACAACCGCGACACCCTCGACATCGAGTTCAAGGGCAAGAACATCGCCGACGTGCTCGACATGCCGGTCGCCGAGGCGGTCGACTTCTTCGCGAACCAGCCGTCGATCGCCCGGTACATGGCGACCTTGATGGACGTCGGCCTCGGCTACGTCCGCCTCGGGCAACCCGCACCCACCCTGTCGGGTGGTGAGGCCCAGCGCGTCAAGCTCGCGACCGAACTGGCGAAGCGTTCGACCGGTCACACGATCTACCTGCTCGACGAGCCGACCACGGGTCTGCACTTCGACGACGTCCGGCGCCTGCTCACGGTGCTGTCGCGCCTCGTCGACCAGGGCAACACCGTGCTCGTCATCGAGCACAACCTCGACGTGATCAAGACCGCCGACTGGCTGATCGACCTCGGCCCCGAAGGTGGCAGCGGAGGCGGCACCCTCGTCGGCGAGGGCACCCCCGAAGACATCGCGGCGATCGAGGCGAGCCACACCGGCCGGTTCCTTCGCGACCTGCTGCCGACCGACGCCGACTGAGCGCGGGCCCGTCTGGCACAGTGGTGCGGTGACGACGCCGACCTCCGCCGACCCGGCGGTCACCCCCTATCGAGACGAGCAGCGGCGCACGCTGAACGTGCTGCGATTCGCCGTCGTGCCCGGCAACGCCGCCGTGGCAGGCATGGTCGCCGTCGTGTCGCTGCTCGCCAAAGACATGCTGGGATCCGACCGGCTCGCCGGCATGGGAAGCGCCGCGTTCACCACCGGCGCTGCGATCACCGCCATCCCGCTGTCGGCGGCGATGCGACGGCGCGGACGGCGGACGCCCCTCGCCGCCGCATTGTTCATCGGAGCCGCCGGTGCGCTCGTGGCCGCCACCGGTGGACAGCTCCGGTGGTTCTGGCTCTTCATCATCGGGATGGCGTTCTTCGGTGCCGGGCAATCGGCCACCCTCCAGGGTCGCTATGTCGCTGCCGACCTGGCGCCCGACCCCGACCGGGCGAAGGCGATCGGTGCCATCGTCTGGATCGGCACCTTGGGAGCGGTCGGCGGGCCGATCCTGTCGCCGTTCGAACAGGATTTCGGCGAATGGCTCGGACTCGACCAGTACATCGGCCCGTACCTGTTCGCGGCGGCGCTGTTCGCTCTCAGCGCGGTGATCTACGTGTTCTTCCTCCGGCCCGATCCGCTCGAGCTGACGGGTGCGGTCGACCCCGACGCCGAACGATCACGCCCGTTGCTGCAAGTTCGCCGGTCGTACGGGGAGATCCGACGTTCGCCGGGCGCCATGCTCGGTCTGATCGCCATGGCGGGTTCGCAGGCCGCGATGGTCGGGGTGATGACGATGACGCCACCCCACATGAAAGATCACGGTCACAGCGACCTGTCGGCCTACGTCATCGCCGTCCACATCGTCGGGATGTTCGGCTTGGCGCCGCTCGTCGGCCGGTTCGTCGGGCGCGTCGGCGCGGTGCGGGCGATCCAGTACGGGGCCGTGGTGCTCGGTGCCGGCACGGTCGCCGCCGTCGTCGCCGGCTACGTGCCCGCCATGATCTTCCTCGGACTGTTCTTGCTCGGCCTCGGGTGGAACATCGGCTTGATCGGCGGCACGACGCTCCTCACGGCGTCGGTGCCCGTCTCAGCGCGCGTCGAGGCGCAGGGAACGGGCGATCTGACCCTCAGCCTCTGCGGCGCGGTCGCCGCATTTGCGTCCGGCTTCGTGAAGCAGGGCTGGGGCTACCACATCCTCGCCGACATCGCGACCGTGGTGGCCGGAGCGATCCTGGTCTACGCCTGGCTCACCCAGGCCCGGTTCCGGTCGGCCGGTGTGACGCCGGCAGCGTGACCGTCAGGCGGCGAGGACCAGCTTGCCGCCGCCCGAGCGCTTGCCGCTCACGACGGCCGACTCGGCTGACTCGTACAGTTCCTCGAGGTCGACCAGGCCGTCCTGGTAGGCGAGGGCGGCCGTGGCCGTGACCGACTCGGGGCCGCCGTCGGACGGCAGCGGCGTGGACACCGCGGCCAGCAGGCGCTTGGCGACGATCATCACGTCGGAGCGGGCGACGTCGCCGAGCAGGACCACGAACCGGTCGTGCCCGATACGCGAGATCACGTCGGTCGGGCTGAGCTCACGGACCAGCCGGTCGGCCGTCTCTCGGAGGATGGCGTCGGACACGTCCTGCCCGTGCTCGTCGGCAACGGACTGGAAGTGGTCGAGGTCGAGCATGATCATCGTCGCGTCGTCGCCTTCGAAGTCGTCGAAGCCTTCCATGAACACGTCCGCGGCGAGCACGCCGGTGACGGCGTCCAGGCGGGGATCGGAGGCGTCCCAGGTCCGCTCGTCCGACTCGGGTTCGACGTCGACGATCGGAGCGGCGGCGGCCGCACGCTCTGCGGCGACCTGTCGCTGGTCGGCAGCGATCAGGGAGGCGTGTTCGAGCTCGGCCAGCACCCGGCGGCGCTCGGCGATGTCGGCCACGCCTCGCCACGATTCGAAGAAGATGGCAACGGCGTCGAGATGGCCGTCGCGCCGAACGCAGCCGGTGTGGGCCACGTGCACCCCGGCAGCGTCGGCCGAGGCCGTGATGACCTCGGGGAGGACGCTGACCGGACACTCGGCGGTGTCGCCGTGCGGGGCGTCGCGCCACACCCGGTCGTTGCCGGCTGCGACGGCGACGGAGACTGCGGCGCGGAGCACGCCGGTCCCACCACCCGAGACGACCTTGACGTCGTCGTCGTTCGGACGGACGACGATCACGAGCACGCCGTAGTCGTCGCGGTCGACGGCATCAGCAGTGGCGCGGGCGGCGGCCAGCAACGGGTCGGAGTCCGATCCGGCGAGGACATCGAACGACGAGGTCGAGGCGGGTGACGACGTGGTCATATCCCGAGTATCGACGGAATACGCACCAACTTTGAACCGATCTGACACACCTTGATCAAATCACAACGGTTCTGTCACACCACGTGTCGTTATCGCAACCGCTTCGACAACTCGTTGAGACGACGCTTTTCATTTGCCGAAAGTGAATCGAGGCCACCGGCCGAGATCTTGTCGAGCAGGGCGTCGAGTTCGGCCTGGGCGGCGGCCGTCTCCTGTGGGTTGGCGGCCGGTGCCGTCGGGGTGCTCCACGGGCCGTCGACGACGGTCGGGGTGTCGCGTCGCTTGCCGCGCACCTTGCCTTTCGAGGAGCGGACGGGGCCGGACGGCTTGCGCTTGCCGGTGGCCGGCAGCGGGATGTGCGGGATCTCCCATCCCGTCGCTGCACCGAGCGATCGTGCCGCCGTCAGCGAGACGAGCACCACGAGGATCGTGAGCACCACCATGCCGCGCTGGCCGTCGCCGTTGTAGCGGAGGACATTGAGCAGGGTGAACACCGCCGCTACGCCCCACAGCGGCACGACCTCGAACCAGCGGACCTTCGGGTAGGTGGCGGCGTACACCCAGATCGCCGCCAGGAAGACCGACTGGAGGCCGCTCGCGACGGTGGTGCGATCGAGGGTGTCGTTCACGAGGCCGAGGAACGTCATCATCAGCGCCGGAACGATCGTGATGGTCAGGAACCAACCGAGGAACCGGTTGCGACCCATCATCGCCTCGACGTCCTGGCCGATCATCCAGAAGAAGACGATGCCGAGGAGTGGCCAGAAGTCGGGCTGGGTCGCCGTCGTCCAGGTGACCAGGCGCCAGATCTCGAGGTCGCGCACCGCCGGCGGGAAGAAGACCAGTTCGAGCCATGTCGAGGCGCCGAGGATGCCGTAGATGAACATCGTGGCCACGGCCACGGCACAGATCAGGTCGACCGTGGTGAAGGAGAGGTTGCCCGCCTTGAACCATCCATCGTTCGGGCGACGGCGGAACGCTGATGCAAAGTACTGCGACATCGGCACTCACCGTATCCTGACCAACCCATGGTCAAGCGTCCCCCGGCAGGAACGATCCCGGACGAACCCGGCTCCTACCAGTTCAAGGACGCGCACGGGCGCGTGATCTACGTCGGCAAGGCGTCGAGTCTGCGCCAGCGCCTGTCGAACTACTTCCAGGCACCGCACAACCTGCATCCGCGCACCCGTCAGATGGTCGAGACGGCCGAATCGGTCGAGTGGACGATCGTGGCGAACGAGGTCGAGGCGCTCATGCTCGAGTACTCGTTGATCAAGCAGCACCGCCCGCGGTTCAACGTCCGACTGCGCGACGACAAGTCGTACCCGTTCCTCGCCGTGACCGTCGACGAGCAGTGGCCACGTGCGATGGTGATGCGCGGCCGCAAGCGCAAGGGCGTCCGCTACTTCGGTCCGTACGCCCACGCCTACGCCATCCGCGACACACTCGACCTGCTGTTGCGCAGCTTCCCGATCCGCACGTGCAGTCCCGGCAAGTTCAAAGAGCACGAGCGGCTCGGTCGGCCGTGCCTGCTGTTCCACATCGAGAAGTGCTCCGGGCCGTGCGTCGACGAGATCGAGGAGATGCCGTACCGGCAACTCGTCACCGAGCTGTGCGATTTCCTCGCCGGCGACACCGACGACATCGTCCAGCGGCTCGAAGCCGAGATGAAGGCGGCGGCGACCGATCTCGAGTTCGAGCGTGCCGCACGCCTGCGCGACCGGCTGGTGGCCGTGCAGAAGGCGATCGCCAAACAGCAGATGGTCGTCGACGGCCGCGAGGACGTCGACGTGATCGGCATCGCCGACGACGAACTCGAGGCGTCGGTCCAGATGTTCTTCGTCCGCAAGGGGCGAGTCGTCGGGCGGAAGGGCTTCGTGCTCGACAAGGTCGAGGAGCTGACGCCCGGCAGGCTGATCGACCGCATCCTCGAGGCCGTGTACGGCGACGAGCCGGCGATGGGCTACCCGAAGCAGGTCCTGGTCCCGTACGCGGCCGACGACGTCGACACCTACGAGGAGTGGCTCACGCACATGCGCGGCTCGAAGGTGCAGATCCGGATGCCCCAACGCGGCGACAAGCGAGCGTTGCTCGAGACGGTCACCCGCAACGCCGGTGAGGAGTTCACGCGGCACCGCATGCGCCGTGCATCCGATCACAACACGCGGTCGCGTGCGCTGACCGAGCTGCAGGAGGCACTCGACCTGCCCGAGGCGCCGCTGCGCATCGAGTGCTACGACATGGCGCACCTGCAGGGCACCGACTACGTCGGTTCGATGGTCGTGCTCGAAGACGGCCTCCCGAACAAGCGGGAGTACCGCCGGTTCAAGGTCAACATCCCCGGCAACGACGACTACGGCGCCATGGAAGAGGTGCTCACGCGCCGGCTGCAGGCGTACGTCGACGAGCGTGACCGCCCGATCGAGGAGCGAGGTGACCGGCCCGGCAAGTTCGCCTATCCGCCGCAGCTACTCGTCGTCGACGGTGGCAAGGGGCAGCTGAACGTGGCCAAGCGGGTCGTCGACCAGCTCGGTCTCACCGACGAGATCCCGGTCGCCGCGCTCGCCAAGCAGTTCGAGCAGGTGTACGTGCCGGGTCGCTCCGAACCCGTCGAGGTGGCCCGGGGGAGCGAGGGCCTGTTCATGCTGCAGCGCATTCGCGACGAGGCCCACCGTTTCGCGAACACGTTCCACCGCGAACGCCGGTCGAAGCGCATGACGAAGAGCGCGCTCGACGACATCCCGGGCCTCGGCGAGGTCCGCCGCAAGAAGCTGCTGAAGGCGATGGGCGGGGTGAACGCGATCAAGCGCGCCGAACTCGAGGAGCTGAGGTCACACAGCTTCCTGCCCGACAAGGTCGCCGAGGCGATCTACGACAAATTCCACGCCGGCTCGTCGGGCGACTGACGCCGAGGGTGTCGGGCGTCGGTCAGCTCGAGAGAGCGCTCTCCGGCACGATCGCGGAGTCGACCATTGCCTGGAGGAGTTCGGGGTTGCCCGGCGTCCAGACGTACGACCCGGCGAACACCACCTCGTCGGTGACGAACACGATCGCCGCGGTGGCCTCCTGGGGCGGGCCCTCCCACATGATGACGGCGGGGTGGCCGTCGATCTCGGTCTCCTCGACGACGGGGTCGACGTCGAGCCAGTCGGTGCCGCGTTCGTCCATCTCGCGTTGCACGGTGTCGGGGAACGGGGCCTCGGCGAGTTGGGCGATGTACTCGATGTAGCCGTCCTGTTCGGGATCGCTCGGCCTGAAGACGAGCGAGTTCTCGGAGTCGGCGATCCACTGCGGCGGTGCCAGCAGGCTGTACTCGAACGGTGCGCCGCCGGTGTTTTCGGCGCTGACGGTAACCCTGGTGTTGAGCGTGTGGTTCAGGATCGGCACGGCCATCGGATCGATGTCGATCGCCTCGATCATGGCGGAGACCTCGGCATCGAGCGCCTCGGTCGGTTGAGCGGCCGAGGTGGCGAGCACGCCGATCAGCTGATCGCCCACGGCGACGCTCTCGTGCCGGACGAAGAACGTCTCGCCATCGATCACCTGGGTGCCGCGAGTCGACTCGCCGCGGCCGCCGCCCCATTCGACGGTCAGGTCGACGTTGGCGGCGATACCGAGCGCTTCGCCGATGCCGTCGTCCCACGTGAAGGCGTCGTCGAGCAGGCCGTATCGCATCTCCCGGAAGACGATGAAGGCGACCCCCTCACGCTCCGCCGCGAGGAGCGTTTCGATCGACTCCGGGTCGGGCTCCCAGTCGAGCCCGGGCACATCCTCGTACCAGACCTCGAGTTCGCCCGCCTGTTCTCGGATGGCCCACCCGTCGGTGAGCGAGATCGACACGAACCCGGCGACATCGACGGTCTCGACGAACTCGATGTCCTCGAACGGCTCCGCCATCGTCGACGGCGGGGCGGTCGAGGCCGGCGTGCTCGTGGCGGGTGTCGTCGTCGGCGGAGCGGTCGTCTCGGGTGTCGTGGTCGCCGGCGTGCTGGTGGTGGGCGCCGTGGTGGTGGCAGGCACCGTCGTCTCAGCAGCGGTGGGGGCCGGTGCAGAGGTGTCGGAGGTGTCGGCGGTGTCGTCGCCGCCGCAGGCGGCGACCAGCAGGGCGACGGGCACGACAGTGGCAAGAGTGCGGCGGATCATGCCGCCGACTCGACCACGGTGCCGTGAACGAGGCGTGAATCAGCGGCGGCTGACGACCTCGTCGTGCAGGCGCTGCAACCGCTCGGTGCGCTGTTCGGGGCTGTCGCCCATGTTGAAGTCGGGCACGATGAACTCGTCGAAGCCGGCGGCCTCGTAGGCGGCGAGCTGGCCGAGCAGTGAGTCGGCGGTGCCAGCGATCGAGCGACTGCCCATCGGTCCGTCGAGGATGCTCGCCGCCTGATCGTCGGTGTCGGTGAGGAACACCAGCGACTGCACCGAGGTCGTCTTCGTCGCCGGGTCGACCCCGGCTCGATCACAGGCTGCCAGGAACGCCGTGCGCCGTTCGGTCGCCATCGCCACGTCGCCCCAGGTGTTCCACTCTTGGGCGTAGGTGGCGGTGATGCGCATCATGCGGTTGCCGCCCGTGCCGACCAGGATCGGCAGCGGCGACTGCACCGGCGACGGATCGGACGGCGCCGCGGTCAGGTCGTAGTACGTGCCGTGGAAGTCGGTGACGTCGTCGTCGAGCAGCGACCGGATGATCGTGATCGCCTCCTCGAAACGGTCGACACGATCCTTCGGCGCCTGCAACTCGATCCCGTACGCCTTGTGCTCGTTGATCTGCCAGCCGGCGCCGAGGCCGAGCACCATGCGACCGTTCGAGATGTGGTCGAGGGTAACGGCCCGGTTGGCGAGCACGGCCGGGTGGTGTACCGACGTCGGGGACACCAACGAGCCGATGCGCACCCGTTCGGTGACAGCGGCGATCGCCGGCAGCATCGCCCAGCACTCGTGCGTGTCACCGCGCTGGATCTCCTCGGAGCCGGTGTTCGGCATGTAGTGGTCGGCGAACCAGACACCGTGGTAGCCGTTGGCGTCGGCCCACCGGGCCCGGTCGAGCACCTCGTCGGTGGCGATGGACATGTTCGGCCAGATGGAGATCTTCACGGCGCCGACCGTACCCGGCGGTCTCCGCACGGATCGACAGGTGCACCTCGGTGCACCGGCGACACCGCGCGGAGTGACCCGGCGCGTACGGTGAGCGGATGTCCGGGCGGGACCGGCTTCTCGTCGCGATCGCGACCTTCATCGTGTTCGCCGTCGCGCCCGGCACCGCCGAACCGGTGTCGGCCGCTCCGTCGGTGCAGGGTGTCCGCTGCCTGAGCGAGGCGCGGATCGATCTGCTCGACGGATTGTTCGACAGCGAACCGGCCGGCGTGGTGGGTGCCGACTATCAGCGCGCCACGGCGCTCGGCGACGGTCGGGTGCTCTGGACCTTCCAGGACGCCGCGGTCCGGCTCGGCCCCGACGAGATCACTATCGTGCACAACATCGCGGCGCTGCAGGACGGCGGCTGCTTCTCGATCCTCTACGGCGGCAGTCGCTTCGATCCCGAGCCGTTCTTCTTCGGCGACATCACCCAGCCGTACCAGCGCTGGTACTGGCCACTCGGTGCCGAGACGGCGAACGACGGCAAGGTCTACGTGTTCGTCGCCGAACTCGAAGAGCGCGGCGACGACTACTTGAGCCATGCCGTGCCCGTCGCGACCCACGTGGTCGCGCTCGACGGGCAGACACTGCTCCCGGTCGGGCGCTCGCCGGCGCCGAACTCGTCCGCCGCGCTGTATGGATGGTCGGTGACCACCGACCGCGACTGGACCTACCTGTACGCGCAGTGCCACCGCCAGTTCGGCTTCGAGGACGTGAACGGCATCCCCGCCCACGACGACTGTGCGGCACGCGTCACGGTCGGCCGTGTGCCGAGAGGACAATTGCTGGCGACACCGCAGTACTGGGACGGATCGACGTGGCAGGGCGACCCGGCGCGAGCGGTGTCGGTCGTGCCCACGGCCGGCCGCATCGCCCATGCGACCCAGATCGTCTGGACCGGCGCGTCGTTCGTCTCGATCGACAAGCTCGACGACTGGTGGGGCGACACCGTCGTCTTCGGCCGTTCGGCGTCGCCGACCGGGCCGTTCGTCGAGTTCGACCGCGTCGCCGAACCACTCAAGTGCGACGAGCTCGAGTGCAACTCGTTCTTCGCCACGTGGGTGCCGTGGGACGCCGCCGGCCGCCCTGCCCGCACCCTCGGCTGGACCATCTCGCACAACCGGTGGGACGGCGAGATCACCGCCGGGTACCGGCCGACGTTCCACACCGTGGCGGCACCGCAGTTCGTGCCCGAGGGTGGGATCGTCGCGATCGACGTACCCGACCGTGAGGGCGTTCCGGTGTTGAACGTGACGGCGGTGGTGCCGTCGCGGGCGGGGCATCTGACGGTGTTCCCGTGTGATCGTGCGGTGCCGACGGCGTCGAACGTGAATCACCGGGCGGGGGAGACGGTGGCGAACCTGGCGATGGTGCGTCCCGACGCCGACGGTCGGGTGTGCATCCGCTCGCATTCCGATGGCGACCTGGTGGTCGACCACACGGCGCAGCTTCCGGACGGGTTCACACCGGTCGACAACCCGCGCCGCCTCGTCGACACGCGTTCGGGCGTCGGCGGTGTGGCGGGTCGTGTTGCGGCGGGTGGTGTGTTCGTGGTGGAAATGCCCGATGGTGTGGGTGTCCCGGTGTTGAACGTGACGGCGGTGGTGCCGTCGGGGGCGGGGCATCTGACGGTGTTCCCGTGTGATCGTGCGGTGCCGACGGCGTCGAACGTGAACTACGGGGCGGGGGAGACGGTGGCGAACCTGGCGATGGTGCGTCCCGACGCCACGGGCCGGGTGTGCGTCCAGAGTTTCGCCGAGACCGACCTCGTCGTCGACCTGGCCGGTCGGGCGACCACGTACGAACCGGTCGACAACCCGGTCCGCCTGGTCGATACGCGTTCGGGCGTGGGCGGTGTGGCGGGTCGTGTCGCGGCGGGTGGTGTGTTCGTGGTGGAGGTGCCCGATGGTGTGGGTGTGCCGGTGTTGAACGTGACGGCGGTGGTGCCGTCGGGGGCGGGGCATCTGACGGTGTTCCCGTGTGATCGTGCGGTGCCGACGGCGTCGAATGTGAACTACGGGGCGGGGGAGACGGTGGCGAACCTGGCGATGGTGCGTCCCGACGCCACGGGCCGGGTGTGCGTGTACACGGCCGCCGAAGCCGACCTCGTCGTCGATCACACCGGCACCTGGACCGACGGCATCGAACCGGTCGACAACCCGGTCCGCCTCGCCGACACCCGCCTGCTTCCCTGATCCCACAACCTGCTCCGAGGAGCGTTGCCCGACCGCCAGTAGGTTCGAGCCGTGACCAGCGAGACCGAACGCGATCCGTCCCGAGACCTGTGGGAAGAACACGCGAACTGGTGGATCGACGGATTCACCGACGGTGCCGACCCGGAGTACGAGGAGCAGATCCTGCCGCTGGCCGCCGGCGAGCTGGGTGACGCACGGACGATCCTCGACATCGGCTGCGGTGACGGTCAGATCAGCCGCATGATGGCGTCGGTCGGCGCCACGGTCGTCGGCATCGACCCGACGTGGAACCAGATTCGTGTCGCCCACGAGCGTGGTGGTGGCGCGCACTACGCCCGATCCACGGCCGACGAGTTGCCCTTCGCGGACGCATCGTTCGACGCGACGGTGGCCTGCCTGGTGTTCGAACACATCGACGCCGTCGACGCAGCGATCGCCGAGGTCGCCAGGGTCACCAAGCCCGGCGGCCGCTTCTGCTTCTTCCTCAACCACCCGCTCCTGCAGACGCCGGGATCCGGTTGGATCGACGACCACATGATCGACCCGCCCGAGCAGTACTGGCGGATCGGTCCGTACCTCGTCGAGAGCGAGTCGGTCGAGCAGGTCGAGCTCGGCGTGTGGATCCGGTTCATCCACCGCCCGCTGTCGCGCTACCTCAACACCCTCGCCGAACACGGCCTCGTCCTCGAACGGATGCTGGAGCCGGCACCCCCGCCCGGGTTCCTCGAACGGGCGCCGGAGTATGTCGAGGCCGCCACCGTGCCTCGACTGCTGTACCTGCGCCTGCGGCGCACCTGACCACTACGCTCGACGTCGTGGCTGAGATCGTGGTGATCGCAGGGTTGTCCGGAGCGGGTCGATCGGGCGCGGCCGACGTGCTCGAAGACCTCGGGTTCTACGTCGTCGACAACCTGCCGACGTCACTCCTGCCGACCATCGTCGACCTCGCATCACAGCCGTCGTCCGACATCGCCCGGCTGGCGCTCGTGTCGGGGCGGAACCACGAAGGCCTCATGCGCGAGGTCGCCAAGATGCGGGCCGACGGACACGTCGTGACGTTGCTGTTCCTCGACGCCGCGACACCCGTCATCGTGCAGCGCTACGACGCCACGCGCCGGCGGCACCCGTTCGCCGACCAGAGCGAGGGTGTGCTCGAGGCGATCGAGCACGAACGAGACATCCTCCAGCCGGTCAAGAACCAGGCCGATCTGGTGATCGACACGACCGACCTCAACGTGCATCAGCTGAAAGAGAAGCTGATCAGCGCGTTCGCCGAGGTCGACCACCAGCAGGTCCAGATCACGGTCGAGTCATTCGGTTTCAAGCACGGGGTGCCGCTCGACGCCGACATCGTGATGGACGTGCGGTTCCTGCCGAACCCGCACTGGGAGGACGAACTCCGTCCGCTCACCGGGCACGACCCGAAGGTCCGCGACTATGTCCTCGAACGGAGCGTGACCGCAGCGTTTCTCGATCACCTCGAGACGATGCTGGTCGATCTGTTCCCGAGCTACCAGGCCGAGGGCCGCGCCTATCTCACGATCGCGATCGGTTGCACCGGCGGTCGTCACCGTTCGGTGGCCATCACCGAAGAACTCGCACGGCGCTTCGCCGAGCACGGCGTCGCCGTCCGCACCTCGCACCGCGACGTCGCCCACTGACGTCGCCCACTGACGTCGGTGATCGATCGAGTCACGTCGTCGATTCGGGTCATCCGGCCCTCCACGACATGACCTCGGTCGGCATACCGTTCGGTAACGGCGGCGCCTTCCCACAGAACCACTAGTCTCGGCGTCGTCAGTACGACTGAAACCCCCATCGAAAGGACCATCCCATGACCGTTCGCGTAGGCATCAACGGCTTCGGGCGCATCGGCCGCAACTTCTTCCGTGCCGCGAAGGAAAGCGGCGCCGACATCGACTTCGTCGCGGTGAACGACCTCGGCTCGCTCGACACGATGGCTCACCTGCTCAAGTACGACTCGGTCATGGGCGTGCTGCCCGAGAAGATCTCGGCCACGAAGAACGGCATCAAGGTCGGCGACGACACCCTGACGGTGCTGTCCGAGCGTGATCCCAAGGCGCTCCCGTGGGGCGACCTCGGCGTCGACGTCGTCATCGAGTCGACCGGCTTCTTCACCGCCCGCGACGACGCGGCGATGCACGTCGAGGCCGGCGCCCCGACCGTCATCGTGTCGGCCCCGTCGGCCGGCGCCGACCTGACGGTCGTGTACGGCGTGAACCACAAGGAGTACAAGCCGAAGCAGCACCAGGTCATCTCGAACGCGAGCTGCACCACGAACTGTTTCGTCCCGCTCGTCAAGGTGCTCGACGATGCGTTCGGTGTCGTCAACGGTCTCATGACGACCACCCACGCCTACACCGGCGACCAGCAGCTCGTCGACGGCCCGCACAAGGATCTCCGTCGTGCCCGTGGCGCCGCGATCAACATCGTGCCGACCAGCACCGGTGCCGCCCGCGCCACCAGCCTCGTCATGGAGTCGATGAAGGGCAAGCTCGACGGCACCTCGTTCCGCGTGCCGATCCCGACCGGTTCGATCACCGACTTCACCGCGAACCTCCGCAAGAAGGCCTCGGTCGAGGAGATCAACGCCGCATACAAGGCCGCCGCCGCCCGCGGCGCCCTGAAGGGCATCCTCGAATACACCGAAGACCCGATCGTGTCGAGCGACATCGTCAACAACCCGCATTCGTCGATCTTCGACGCCGGGCTGACCATGACGATGGGCAAGCTCGTCAAGGTGTGCTCGTGGTACGACAACGAGTGGGGCTACTCGAACCGCCTCGTCGACCTCGTGTCGTACGTCGGTACCAAGAAGCGCTGATCGCATCATGATCAACGGGATTCCCACGCTGGAGGATCTCGGTGAGGTGTCGGGCAAGCGCGTCTTCGTGCGCACCGACTTCAACGTGCCCCTCGACGGCGAGGCGGACGACGACGGCGACGACCGTCGCATCACCGACGACTTCCGGATCCGCGCGGCCCTGCCGACGATCGAATGGCTCACCGAACGCGGCGCGAGCGTCGTGTGTGCGAGCCACCTCGGTCGTCCGAAGGGTGAGCCGAACCCGCAGTACTCGATGGACCCGGTCCGGGCTCGCCTCGCCGAGCTCGCGCCCGGCGTCGAACTGCTCGAGAACCTGCGCTTCGATCCGGGCGAGACCGGCAACAGCGACGAGTTCACGGCCCAGCTGACCGACGGCATCGACCTCTACGTCAACGACGCGTTCGGTGCCTCACACCGTGCGCACGCATCCATCGTCGGTCCGCCGAAGACGGTGCCGTCGGCGATGGGCCGCCTGCTCGAGAAGGAGGTCGACGTGTTGCTCGGCCTCCGCAACCAGCCGAAGCGGCCGTTCGTGGCCGTGCTCGGTGGCGCCAAGATCTCCGACAAGCTCGGCGTGGTCGAGGCGCTGCTCGACGTCGTCGACTCGCTGGTGATCGGCGGGGCGATGTGTTTCACGTTCTTCGCCGCGCAAGGCAAGCGGATCGGTGACTCGCTGTTCGAGCCCGACCAGGTCGACACGTGCGCCAAGATCCTCGCGGCGAACGCCGGCAAGATCCACCTGCCCGACGATCTCGTCGGCCTCGATGCGAACGGCCAGTTCGCCACCTGGGGTGCCCAGGTGCCCGACGGTGGCAAGGGTTTCGACATCGGACCCGGGTCGGCCGCGGCGTTCACCGACGTGATCATGGACGCTCGGATGGTGTTCTGGAACGGCCCGATGGGCATGTTCGAGGACGACCGTTTCGCCAACGGCACCAAGACCGTCGCCCAGGCCATGGCCGACACGAAGGCGTTCACGGTCGTCGGTGGCGGCGACTCCGCTGCCGCGCTCGCACAGTTCCGCCTCGACGACGAGGTCGATCACGTGTCGACCGGTGGCGGCGCCAGCCTCGAACTGCTCGAGAACGGCGACCTGCCCGGCCTCGCCGCCCTGCGCGGCGCCCCCAACGCCTGATCCAACCGAACAACCGGGGTGTGTCGGATGGTGCCTGGCACCGTCCGACACACCGAACCCACGAAGGACACCACCATGTCGCGCAAGCCGATCATCTCGGGCAACTGGAAGATGAACCTCAACCACTGGGAGGCGATCCAGACGGTGCAGAAGCTGCACTACTCGCTCCCGAAGGAGGTGTACCGCGACGTCGACGTGAGCGTGCACCCGCCGTTCACCGACATCCGCAGCGTGCAGACCGTCATCGAGAGTGACGAACTCGAGCTGCAACTCGGCGCCCAGCACTGCCATTGGGAAGAGAAGGGCGCGTTCACCGGCGAGATCTCGCCGCTGTTCCTGGCCAAGCTCGACGTGAAGCTGGTCGTGTGCGGCCACAGCGAACGACGAGATCTGTTCGGTGAGACCGACGAGATGGTCAACAAGAAGGTCAAGGCGATCTTCAAGCACGGCATGACGCCGATCATGTGCTGCGGCGAATCGCTCGAGGAGCGTGAAGCGGGGGAGACCGAGGCAAAGGTGCTCGGTCAGGTCGTCGCCGGGCTCGACAAGGTCAAGGCCGACCAGGTCGCCTCGATGGTGATCGCGTACGAGCCGATCTGGGCGATCGGCACCGGCAAGACGGCGACGTCCGAGGACGCCCAGGCGGTGTGCAAGGCGATCCGTGGAGCGGTCGCCGCGAAGTACGACGCCGAGACCGCAGCCGAGGTCCGCATCCAGTACGGCGGATCGGTCAAGGCAAGCACTGCTGAAGATCTGATGGCGCAGCCCGACATCGACGGCGCACTGGTCGGCGGAGCGAGCCTGGATCCCGAGGAATTCAGCCGGATCGTCCAGTTCGCGGCGCGGGCCTGATCGGAACACCTGAACCATTTGTTCACCGACGTTCACAATGGTGACGTTCGACACGTGCTACCCTCATGCGCACCCGATCGGCTGGGGAGGACGAATCGGGGGCTAACCAATGGCACCGCAGCGTGAACACGTCGGGGGCCTGACCTAGCTCGCACACCTCCCTCCTGTCCATCCAACAAGGAGGATCTACGTGATCAAGACGAGGCGCACGAAGCGGGTCATCGCACTCGCTGTCGGCCTGTCGCTCGTGGCCGCAGCATGCGGTGGCGACGACGACGACGCGGACGACGGCGACGACGCTGCGACCGAAGAAACGGCTGCCGACGACGACGGTGGCGACGACAGCGGCGACGAGCCCGCTGACGAGCCTGCCGACGACGGCGACGAGCCTGCCGACGACGGCGGCGACGACGGCGGCGACGAGGGTTCCGAGCCCGCCGAAGAACCGGCCGAGGCCGGCGCCGACGGTGGCACCCTGATCTGGGCGCACGAGCAGGAGCCGCCCGACCTCCACCTCGACGACCCGAACAACAACCTGTCGATCACGTCGTGGATCCGCTCCGCGATGCTCGAGGGTCTGTACGGCATCTCCGGTGCGACCGAGTACTACCCCGAGCTGCTGGCCGAGGACAATCCTCCGACCGACAACGGCGACGGCACCTTCACGGTGAACTACGTCCTGCGTGACGGCCTCGTCTGGAGCGACGGTGACGACCTCACCGCCGACGACGTCAAGTGGACGTTCGACGCCATCATGGCGACCGACGGCGAAGACGAAGAGGGCAACCCCGCCTACGTCTACCTCATCGGTGACCGCACGGGCCTCGACACCATCGTCGACTTCACCGTCAACTCGCCGACCGAGTTCAGCGTGACCTGGGAAGGCTTCTTCGCCGGTTGGAAGGCTGTCCTCAACGAGGTCTACCCGATGCACGTGTTCCCGGCCGATCCGGTCGAGGCCGCCACGGCACTCAACGAGTCGCTGCGTGAGTGGAGCGTCGACGGCGCGGTCATCCCGTCGTCGGGCGCCATGATCTTCGACTCGTGGGAGCGCGGCGTCCAGCTGAACATGGTCCGCAACGACTCGTACAACGGCTCGAACAGCCCCGACGCCCAGAACACGGGCACCGCGGCCGTCGACGGTGTGCAGATCAACTTCGTGACCGACACCGACGCGCAGATCAACGCTCTGCTCGCCGGCGAGGCGCAGATCATCATGACCCAGCCGCAGCTCGCCTTCGAGCAGCTGGCCGAGAGCGAGGACTTCACGGTCAACGCGTCGGCCGGTCCGGTGTTCGAGCACTGGGGCCTGAACCTGAACAACGTGCACCTGGCCGACCCCGCCGTTCGTGAAGCGCTCGCGCTCGCGATGAACAAGGCCGAGGTCATGGCTGGTCTGTACACCCCGCTGTTCGGCGATCTGCTCCCGGCTTCGGGTCTCGGCAACACCTACTGGCTGTCGAACCAGTCGACCTACGAAGACCACGCCGGCGACGCCGGTTACGGTATGGGCGACGTCGACGGTGCCCGTGCGGCCCTCGAGGCGGCCGGCTACACCGACAACGGTGGCATCTACGAGCACCCCGAGCGTGGTCCGCTGAGCCTCCGGGTCGGCACCACCGGTGGCAACCGTCTGCGTGAGATCCAGCAGGAGCTCCTCCAGGCCGGCTACGCCGCTGCGGGCATCGAGATCACCATCGACAACGTCGAGGGTGGCGCCTACTTCTCCGAGGTTCCGTTCTCCGAGGAGGCCATTGCCTGCTCGACGAGCGGCGGCGCCGAGGGCAACTGCGAGATCTGGGACATCACCCAGTTCGCATGGGTCGGCGGCCCCTGGCCGGGCGGCCAGAGCGCCTCGTACCTGAGCGGCTCGGGCAACAACCCGTACGGCTACGCCAACCCCGACTTCGATGCGAAGTCGGCCGAGTGCGACGCCACGGTGGACGACACCGAGCGTGCGGCTTGCTACAACGAGCTCGACAAGTACGTCACGACGCTCGAGCTCGACCCGGAGACGGGTCTGTTCATGCTGCCCATCACGCAGAAGCCGTCGTTCTACGGCTACACGTCGCAGCTGGCGACGGCTGGTGTTGCTCCCGACGCCCAGGGCGCCGGTCCGCTCACCAACGTCGCCGACTTCTCGTTCGCCGGCTGAGGTGAATGAGGTCGGCTACGACCTGATGTGACGATGACGGGGTCCCGGCGGCTCGCCGCCGGGACCTCGTCCGTTACAGGACTGTCTCTTTCCGCTCTCGACCACCTGACCTAAGGTTTCGATCAGTGCTTGCGTACATCATCAGGCGCGTCCTCGTCACGATCCCGCTCATGGCGGTAGCGCTCTACTTGGTCTACGTCGGGGTGTCCTACACCTCCGACCCACGGGCCGATTTCTATCTCTGTCTCCCGCGCTGCCAAGAGGGTTTCGACGCGATCACCGCGCAATACAACCTCGACCAGAGCATCTGGCTGCGCCCGTTCTCCTGGTTCGCGAACGCCCTGCAGGGCGATCTCGGCGAATCGGTCACCCTCGGTCAACCCGTGACCGAAGTGTTGTGGGAGCGTGGCAAGAACACCGCCATGATCGCCATTCCGGCGTTCCTGGTCGGTTCCAGCGTGGCACTGCTGCTGTCGGTCTACTCGGCCCGCCATCAGTACTCCGCCGGCGACTACATCTTCACCGGCCTCGCCTTCTTCGGGTTCGCCTTCCCGTCGTTCGTGATGGCGCTCGTCATCCAGAACATCTTCGGCGTCCAGTTCGAGAACTGGTTCGGCGTGAAGCCGTTCAACACCGGACGAAAATCGGGCGACAACTTCCTCGAGCTGCTGCGCGACATCACGTTGCCGGCGATGTCGCTGGCGATCCTCGGGATCGCCGCCGAGAGCCGCTTCGGCCGCTCCGCGATGCTCGAGACCCTCAACCAGGACTACATCCGCACCGCTCGCGCCAAGGGCCTCGACGAGGGCAAGGTGGTGTGGCGTCACGCACTGCGCAACGCCATGATCCCGCTCGTCACCCTGTGGGCGCTGAGCCTGTCGGCGCTGCTCGGTGGTGCCGTCGTGACCGAGTCGATCTTCTCGTGGCCGGGTCTCGGACCCGCGTTCCTGACCGCACTCGGCAAACCCGACCTCGATCTGCTGCTGGGCTACGTGATGCTCACCGGCGTCATCGTGGTCACGTTCAACCTGCTCGCCGACATCTTGTACGGCCTGCTCGACCCACGGATTCGATTGGACTAGTGCCATGGCGATGATGGACCGGGCGTCCCCGCCCACCCACGAAGACGTCGCGTCGGCGACCGACGTCTTCGACGAGAACCTCGACCTGGAAGGCCTGTCCGAGAAGCCGAAGAGCTTCGGACGCCTCGCCTGGGAACGATTCATCCACCACAAGTTGGCCCTCATCGGCCTGTTCGGGCTGATCCTGATCGCGATCGCGTTCTTCATCGGCCCGATCTGGTCCGACTACGACGTGTCGACCCCCGACGTGGCGAACCGGATGGCGGGCCCCTCGGCCGAGCATCCGTTCGGCACCGACGAGATCGGCCGCGACCTGTTCGTCCGCACGGCGCAGGGCGGCCAGTACTCGATGCAGATCGGCCTGCTGGCGGCGTTCCTCGCGACCCTGCTCGGCACGATCATGGGTGCGGTCGCCGGCTACTTCGGCGGTTGGGCCGACGGCCTGATCAGCAACCTGGTCAACCTGACGCTGGTGGTGCCGGCGCTCATCGTGTTGTCGGTGTTCGCGCTGTACTTCGGCTCCACATGGTGGCGACTCGCCCTGGTACTCGCGGCCCTGTTGTGGACACGCATCGCACGTGTCGTCCGTGGTGTCGTGTTCTCGATCAAGGAGCAAGAGTTCGTGATGGCGGCCAGAGCCGCCGGCGCGTCACACCCGCGCATCATCTTCCGGCACGTGTTGCCGAACGTGATCGGTGTCGTCGCGGTCGAGATCACGCTCCTGCTCGGCACGGTGATCGTGCTCGAGAGCACGCTGTCGTTCCTCGGTCTCGGCGTCAAGCCGCCCGAGACGTCGCTCGGCCTGCTGGTCGCCGACGCCAAGAGCAAGATCGACGACGACCCGATCCGCGTGCTCACCCCGGGCTTCCTGATCGTGTTGATCGTGCTGTGCGTCAACTTCCTCGGTGACGGCCTGCGTGACGCCCTCGATCCGCGTTCGCGATCGGAGCGTGGCTGATGACCGCACCGCTCCTGAAAGTCGAGGGACTCCACGTCGGGTTCCCGAGCAAGGCCGGTGTGGTCCAAGCGGTCACCGACGCCAACTTCGAGATCCGACCCGGCGAGGTCCTGTCGGTGGTGGGCGAGTCGGGTTCGGGCAAGTCGGTGACGGCGTTGGCCGTCATGCGTCTGCACCCCAAGTCGACCCAGATCACCGGCACCATCGAGTTCGAGGGCAAGAACCTGCTCGATCTGTCGGAAGAGGAGATGCGCCACATCCGTGGTCGCGACATCTCGATGATCTTCCAGGATCCGATGACGGCGCTCAACCCGGTGTTCACCGTCGGCGACCAGATCGTCGAGGCGATCCGCACCCACCGCGACATCACCAAGGAGAAGGCCTGGGCCCGCGCCGTCGAACTGCTCGACATGGTCGGCGTGCCCGAGCCGAAGCGTCGCGCTGCGCAGTATCCGCACGAGTACTCGGGCGGCATGCGCCAGCGGGCGATGATCGCCATGGCGATCTCGAACGATCCGAAGCTGCTGATCGCGGACGAGCCCACCACGGCGCTCGACGTGACGGTGCAGGCTCAGGTGATGGAGGTCCTGCACGACGTGCAGGAGGCCACGGGGTCGGCGATGATGCTGATCACCCACGACCTCGGCCTGGTGGCCGGCAGTGCCGACCGCATGCAGGTGATGTACGCGAGTCGCCTGTTCGAGACGGGCGACCTCGACGACATCTTCTACGACTCGCGCAACCCGTACACGCGTGCGTTGCTCAACTCGATCCCGAGCCTCGAGGGCCCGAAGAGCGCGCTCGAGCCGATCCCGGGCAATCCGCCGAGCCTGTTGCGGCCGCCGAGCGGCTGCCCGTTCCGGCCGCGTTGTTCCATGGCGATCGACGAGTGCAAGGAGAAGACGCCCGAGCTGCTCACCATCGAAGGCGCGCACGCCAGCCGCTGCCACCGTGTCGGTGACTTCGAGCCGATGTCGGCAGGAGCGACCTCATGACCGATATGGCCGTCGACAACGAAGCGTTCGATTCGGGCGCCGTCCCCGACGATCTCGCCGCCTCGGCGCCGCTGCTCCAGGTGAAGAACCTGGTCAAGGAGTTCCCGATCCGGGCCGGTGTGTTCCGGCGTGAGATCGGCCAGGTGCAGGCGGTCAGCGACGTCAGCTTCGACCTGTTCCAGCAGGAGACCCTCGGTGTGGTGGGCGAGTCGGGCTGCGGCAAGAGCACGCTCGGTCGCAGCCTGCTGCGCCTGATCGAGCCGACGTCGGGCACCGTCACGTTCGGCGAGGTCGACGTCACCAAGGCGTCGAAGTCGCAGCTGCGCGACCTGCGCCGAGACCTGCAGATGGTGTTCCAGGATCCATATGCGTCGCTCAATCCGCGCATCCCGGTCCGAGACATCGTCGGTGAGCCGATGCGCATCCACGGGTTCAGCAAGTCGGAGACCCGCGACTGGGTCGGCGATCTGTTGAGCCGGGTCGGGCTCCTGCCCGAGCACGGCAACCGCTACCCGCACGAGTTCTCGGGCGGTCAGCGTCAGCGCATCGGCATCGCTCGGTCGCTCGCCCTGCGTCCGAAGGTGATCGTCCTCGACGAGCCCGTGTCGGCACTCGACGTGTCGATCCAGGCCCAGGTGCTGAACCTGCTCGACGAGATCCAGGAAGAGTTCGACCTCAGCTTCATCTTCATCGCCCACGACCTGTCGGTGGTACGCCACAAATCCGACCGTGTCGCGGTCATGTACCTTGGCCGGATCGCCGAGGTCGCCGACCGCGATCGGCTCTACGAGGCGCCGTCGCACCCCTACACACAGTCGCTGCTGTCGGCGGTGCCGGTGGCCGATCCCCGGCGTGAGCGTTCGCGCAAGCGGATCATCCTGCAGGGCGACGTGCCGAGCCCGGCCAACCCGCCGTCTGGTTGCCGGTTCCGCACCCGTTGCCCGATCGCCCAGGACCGCTGCGCGGAGGAGACGCCCGAGCTGCGTGAGGTCCATTCGGGCCATCAGGTGGCCTGCCACTTCCCGTTGGCGGAGGGTGAGCTGCTGCTCGAGCGGGCCCAGTCGATGGGCCGCGAGGTCGACATCGCCTCGACGTGACCGAGTCACGTCCGACCATCACCCTGCACTCGACCTGGAGGCTCCTGCTCGGGAGCTGGGTGAGCGCGGGGATGCTCGCCACCGCCGGTACGTGGGCGGTTGCGATGGGTGGCTTCCGGTTCATCCCGGTGGTCGTGTTCCTGGTCGGTTGGGGCGTGCTCGCGATCGTGCTGTTCGACATGCCGATGGCGTCGACGTTCGACGATCACGGTGTGGTCCGGCGCGCCCCGTTGCGCAAGCATCGCCTCGACTTCCGTGACGGTGATCAGCTGACCCGGACTCGGCCCTCGGTGATCGGCATCGCCCGGTCGCTCGAACACGGGGGATTGGCGCTGCGCCGGGGGCGGCGCAAGTACCTGCTGGTCGATCGGCTGGAGAGTCTCGCCGAGTACGAGGCCCTGCTCGACGTCATGGACGCCGACGGCACGCCGGGCAGCGAGGTGGGCGCCGACGTGTTGCCGATGCCGAACGAGAAGATTCCTCCGACGTGGCTGTATCGGCGACGTCATTGGAGGCCGGAGTCGGCGGAGCGACGATAGGCTGGCCGATCGTGCGTGACGTCATGCTCTACATCGTGCTCGTGATCAATGTGATCTCGATGGTGGCCTTGATCGCCGGCATCTTGATGCACAGCGGTCGTGGCGGCGGTCTCTCCGACATGTTCGGTGGAGGCGGCGGCGCAGCCCTCGGTTCGACGGCTGCCGAGCGCAACCTGAACCGCATCACGTTCGTGTTCTCCCTCGTCTGGATCCTGACGACCATCGCGCTCAGCTTCCTGATGATGGAGTAACGAATCGGAAAACCAGGCGATAGCCTGCGCAGTCCACACGTCGAAGTGGCGGAATTGGCAGACGCGCTAGCTTGAGGTGCTAGTGCCCTATTATTGGGCGTGGGGGTTCAAGTCCCCCCTTCGACACCAGAACCGACCAGGGCAAACGCCCTGGTCGTTTTGCTTTTTCGAGGCGTGCGTGCAGGAGTCGGATGGGGTCAGACCAGATCCGACCGCTGTGCGCACTGGGGATCGCAGCGCCCAGTCGGATCTGGTCTGACCCCATCCGACGGTCCGCTCGTGTGCCGTGTCGCTCCGACACGTTGCCGGTTCACAAGGGCACATAGGGTCCAGGGCAGCGGGCACCTACCGGTCGATCGACCAGGACGGAGAACTCATCATGCGCTTACGTTTCGGCACGTTCATGGCACCCTTCCACCCGCCGGAGCACAATCCGACGCTGTCGTTGGAGGCCGATCTCGACCTCCTGGAACACCTCGACACGCTCGGCTTCGACGAGGCGTGGATCGGCGAGCACCACTCCGCCGGGAGCGAGATCATCGCCTCGCCGGAGATCTTCATCGCTGCGGCCGCCGCTCGAACGCAGCGGATCAAGCTCGGCACCGGCGTGGTGTCGCTCCCGTATCACAACCCGCTCTGGACGGCGGAGCGGATCGTGCTGCTCGATCATCTGACCCGGGGCCGCATCATGCTCGGTGTGGGCCCGGGCGCACTGCCGACCGACGCCGCGATGCTCGGACTCGAACCCAGCCAGATGCGACCGCTCCTCGAGGAATACATGGAGATCGTGATGCAGCTGCTGACGACCGACGAGCCGGTCAACTACTCGTCCGAGCGCCTCACGCTCAGCGACGCTCGACTGCACCTGCGCCCGTATTCCGACCCGTTGTTCGACGTCGCGGTCGCAGCGGTGGCCTCGCCGTCGGGCGCCAAGCTCGCCGGCAGGTACGGCGCCGGTGTGCTGTCGCTCGGAGCAACGGTGGCGATCGGTATGGATGTGTTGGCGCACCATTGGACGATCCAGGAAGAGGTCGCCGCCCAGCACGGTCAGGTCGCCGATCGTGAGAAGTGGCGGCTGGTCGGTCTGATGCACCTCGCCGAGACCGAGGAAGAGGCACGTCGAGATGTCGAGTACGGCATCACCCAGTGGTTCCGGTACTTCCAGAACGTCGCAGCGTTCCCGCAGATGGCCGTCGAGGGCGGCGACATCGACGAGATGGTCAGCTTCGTCAACGGCGGACTCGGTGTCATCGGCACGCCGGATCAGGCGATCGCCCAGATCGAGGAACTCCTCGAGCAGTCGAACGGCGGATTCGGGGCGTACCTCACCCTGAGCCACAACTGGGCCAACAACCAGGCGACCAAGAAGAGCTACGAGCTGTTCGCCCGACACGTGATGCCGCGCTTCCAAGGCAGCGTCAGCAGCCTGATCGGCGCGGCCGACCGAGCCCAGCAGTCACGTCCCGAACTCGCCGAGAAGCAGCTGGTCGCCGTCGACGAAGCCGCCCAACGCTACGAAGCCGAGAAGGCGCACGCCTGAGCATCGGCGGCCCCGCTCGTTCAGGCCCAGAAGGCGGCGACGGCGGGGCCGTCGAAGTTGTGGAACCAGATCTCGACGATCCGGTTGCCGTCCAGGCGGGCGAGGTGGACGGTCAGGTTGTCGAGCGGGGCGCGTCCTTGTCGGGTTGCGGTGATGCGGAAGTAGAGGGCGGCGTGGGTCTCGCCGGCGAGGGCGTCGATCAGCTCGAATCGTTCCCCGTCGTCGGTCTTCGCCGCCGTCTCGAGGAGGAAGCCCGCCAGCGCGTCGACGCCGTGCAGGTCGCCGACGGCGGGGATGTGGGTCACCACGTCGGGGGCGACGACGTCGAGCACGTCGCCCCAGCGGGCCTCGGCCATCGCCTCGCCGACGTGGCGGGCGAACTCGTGGGTCGGTCGGGTCTCGGTCGGCATGGTGCACTCCTCGTCGGATCGAACGGTGTCTGCCTCGACGGTACGGAATCGTTGGTCCACGAGGAAGGACCAAACAGCGGCAGCTTCGGTGGACCAAGTGTCGTAGGGTCGGGACGATGGATGTGTTCGTCGACGCGGCGAGTCGCGGCCGCACGTCGGCCTCGATCTACGAGCAGCTCCGTGAGGCGATCGTCACGGGCCGGCTGGCGCAGGGCGATCGACTGCCGACGAGCAGGGGGCTGGCCGCCGAGCTCGGTGTGGCTCGCACGACGATCACCACGGTGTACGGACGGCTGGTCGCCGAGGGGTACGTGACGGGCCGGGGGAGCGCCGGCAGCTACGTGTCCTACACCGGAGCGGCCGAACCGACGACGCCGGCAGCGTCGACACACCTCCGGCCGGTCGACGGCGTCGCGACCGACATCGCTGCCTGGTCGCAGGGTCCCTTCGGCACGCGAGCGCCTCGCTTCGACCTGCGGACCGGCCGCCCCGACCCGGCCCTGTTCCCGCACCCGACGTGGCGGCGAGCGCTGACCGACGCAGCATCGGCACCGCCGGACGGGTACGGACATCCAGCCGGTCTGCCGGCGGTACGCCGCACGATCGCCCAGTGGATCGGTCGATCACGCGGTGTCGTGTGCGACGCGGACCAGGTGCTGATCACCGCCGGCGCCCAGCAGGCCATCCACCTCGCCTCTCGGCTGCTCGTCCGGCCCGGTGAGACGGTCGCGATCGAGGATCCCGGCTATCCGCCGGTGGCCGCCCTGCTCGAGTCGCTCGGCGCGAGGGTCGTGCCGGTACCGGTCGACCGTGAGGGCATCGTCGTGGAGCACGTCCCCTTTGAGGCGCGCATCGTCTACGTGACGCCCTCGCACCAGTCGCCGACCGGCGTCGTGATGACCATGCAACGCCGGCGGGCGCTCCTCGATCTGGCTGCGGCGCAGGGCATGGCCGTGATCGAGGACGACTACGACACCGAGTACCGACACGGCGATCGCCCGCTCGAACCGCTCCACCGTCTCGATGCGAGAGGGAGTGTGCTCTACGTCGGCACGTTCTCGAAGACGCTGTCGCCGTCGCTCCGGCTCGGATTCGTGGTGCTCCCCGCAGCACTCGTCGAGGCGGCGTCGGCGTTGCGTTCGCTGATCGACTGGCAGACGCCCGCCGTCTCACAGCGCGCACTGCGCCTCTTCATCGAGGCGGGGCACCTCGACCGACACCTTCGGCGGACGCGTCGGATCTACAGCGAGCGGCACGCCATGGTGTGCGCTCGCCTCGACGAGCTGGTCGACGAGGGAGTCTTGACAGCCGTCGTGCCGAGCCAGGCCGGTCTGCACGTGGCGGCGCTCCTGCCACCCGGCCGGACCGAGCAGCAGGTCCGCGACGACGCCGCAGCGTCGGGGGTCGCGCTGGGACACTTCGGCGCATGCCATCGATCGACGCCCGGCCCGGAGGGCATCGTGGTGGGCTTCGGCGCCACCGCCACGGAAGAACTCGCCGAGGCGCTCGACCGTCTCGCAGTGGCGATCGCCGGCTCGCCACCGCGCTGAGCAGTTGTCGGCCCCGTCACCCTCTGTCAGGCTGGCGCGCGACGCCGAAAGAGACGCCGGGGAGGACTCGTGTCGGAATGGGATGAATACGCAGACGGATGGGACGACGACCCGGTGGCGCGCGCCTATGCCGCGGCTGCCTGGGAGTCGCTCCTCCGCCTCGCCTCACGAATCGGCATCGAACTCGACGGAGCGACGGTCTGTGACTTCGGGTGCGGCACCGGACTGCTGACCGAGCGGCTCGCACCGGTCGCCGCACGTGTCGACGCGGTCGACCTGTCGGAGGCGATGCGTGCCGTCCTCGCCGAGAAGACCGCGCAGCACGGCTGGGAACACGTTGCCGTGCTCGACCGGCTGCCGGCCGCGCTCACGGGCGGCTACGGGCTGGTCGTGGCGTCGTCGGTGCTCGCCTTCGTCGACGACCATCCGGCGACGGTGGCGGCGTTGGCGGAGCGGTTGGCCTCCGGCGGACTGCTCGTGCACTGGGACTGGGAAGCCGACCCGGACGACCCCGATGGCGGTGGCCTCTCCGTCGAGGCCGCCCGTGCTGCGCTCGAGGGCGCCGGCCTCGTCGAGATCTCCGTCGGCACCGGTTTCGAGGTGCCGTTCGAGGGCGAAGTCATGCGCCCCCTCATGGCCGCCGCCCGCCGCCCCTGACCCGCCGAATGCGTGAACAAACTGCGGAATAGTTCCGCAGTTTGTTCACGCCTTCGTAGGGGGCGGTGGGGTGGGTCAGGTGGGGGTGACGATTCTGCGGATGGGGACGTCGTGCATGCGGATCTTGCCGGGCTTGGCGTCGCGGGCGACTTGGGGGAAGGCGCCGATCGAGAGGGAGACCGGGTCGGGCTGATCGTCACCGTCGATGACGAGCACGTCGCCGGCGGCCTCGGTGAAGGCGCCGACGGCGGCCTTGCCCCACCGCCCGGCCGGCATGACCTTGACGCCCTTGCCGGCGCGACCCTGTTCGGGCAGCTCGTCGACGGCGAAGCGCTTGCCGTGCTTCTTGTCGGTGGCGAGCAAGATGGTGTCGCCGGTGACGGTGCCGCCGAACACGACCTGTTCGCCAGCGCCGAGCTTGATGCCCTTCACGCCGGCGGCGGCACGACCCATCTGTCGCATGTCGGACGGGACGAACCGGATGCCCTGGCCGCTGTCGGCCACCAGCACCACCGGGGTCGCCTCGTCGAACCGGCCGATCGACACCAATCGGCTGCCTGTGGCGAGCTTCACGATCGAGATGCCGCCCTTGCGGTCGCCGCCCTCGCAGTCGGACGCGGCGATCCGTTTCACCATGCCGTCCGACATCACCAGGAGCAAGTCGTCGGGCATGTCGGCTTCGAGCCACCAGACGAGCGGCTCGCCCTCGAGCCCGGGGAGGAGCGAGGCAGCGGCCGTCGGCTTCTCGGGCACGTTGTCGACCAGGGTTCGGATCAGCTGACCCGACGTCGTGATGACGACCATGGTGTTCGCGGTCGAGGTGTCGAAGGTGTGGAGCGGAACCAGCTTCGGCTTGGCCTTGGAGCCGCGACGGATGCCCTGCACCCAACCCGAGGCGTCGACGTAGACCTGGATCGGTTGGTCGATCACCATCGCCGCCTTCGACACCTTCGGTGCCTCCTCGGTGGTGATGGTCGTGACCCGGGGTGCGATGTCGTCGGTGAACTCCTCCATGACCTTGCGCAGGCCGCGTGCGACCTCGGTGCGCTGACGCTGCTCGGAAGAGAGCAGCAGCTCCAGCTTCGCCTGCTCCTTCTCGAGCTCGTCGGTCTCCTTGTTGAACTCGATCACGGCGTCCTCGGTGAGCTGGCCGAGGTTGAGATCGAGGACGGCGTTGGCCTGGATCTCGTCGATCTCGAAGCGCTCGCACAACCGCTCACGGGCGACCGCTCGCGTCTTCGACGTGCGGACGATCCGGATCGTCTCGTCGATGTCGACCAAGACGGCGAGGAAGCCGCGCAGTCGGTGGAGGCGTTCGGCGATCTTGGCGAGCCGGTTCTCGCTGCGGGCCACCACGACCCGGATGCGGTGGGCGACCCACGCCTGGAGCACGGTGCGCAGGTTGTAGAGGCGCACCACGCCGTGCTCGTCGAGGAAGTGCATCTGCACCTTGTTGGTGGTCTGCAGATTCGTGTGGCGCAGCAGACCGGGGATGATCATGTCGGGGTCGACACCGGTACCGAGTTCGAGCGTGATGCGCACCTGGCCGTCGGACGACTCGTCGTTGAACGAGACGATGCCGGCGAGGTCACCGGCATCGAGTGCGTCGCCGACCTGGCCGATGAACTTCTCGGTCGAACCGAGGCGGGTGTCGTCGTAGGGGAGCGAGGTCACCACGATCTGCTGGCGGCCGCGGCCGACCGGTTCGATCGTCCAGGCGCCTCGCACCGTCACCCGGCCCTGACCCGAGCGGTAGATGTCGGGCAGCTCGTCGCCGTTGGTGATCGTGCATTCCGACGGGAACGACGGCCCGGGCAGGACGGTCATCAGGTCTTCGACCGACGACGACTTGCGGTCGAGCAGCATCAGGGCCGCTTCGCACACCTCGCGAGGGTCGTGGGGCGGAAGGTACGACGACAGGCCGACGGCGATGCCGTTGGCGCCGTTCACCAACAGGTTCGGGTAGGCGGCCGGGAGCACGACCGGCTCGGTCGTGGAACCCTCGTAGTTCTCCTCCATCGGCACGACGCCCTGGTCGATCTCGTCGAGCAGGAGCATGCCGAAACGGCCGAGCCGCGTCTCGGTGTAGCGGGGAGCCGCCGGGCCGAAGTCGGGCGAGCCGACGTTGCCGTGGAAGTCGAGCGGCGGCAGCAGGTTCGAGAACGGCTGCGCGAGGCGGGCGAGTGCATCGGAGATCGACTGATCGCCGTGCGGGTGGTACTTACCCATCACCTCACCCGTCACGCGGGCGGTCTTCACGTGGGGCCGATCGGGGAACAGCCGCATCGTGTGCATGCCCCACAGGATGCGACGGTGCACCGGCTTCAGACCGTCGGAGGCCGACGGCACGGCACGGTCGCCGACCACGTAGTCGGAGAAGGCGAAGTAGTCCTTGTTGAGCTGCTCGACGGCGCCGAGGTCGACGACGTCCTCGGTGAACTCGACGACCGGAGCGCTCTTCTTCTTGCGGGCCATCAGCGGCCACCTCCCACGGCGAGCGTTTCGCCGGACTGTTGCAGGAACCAGGTCTTGCGCAGCTCGGACTTCGATCCGAACAGCTGCTCGGCGAGCTTGGCGAAGCCCGCCGGATCGTCGATGGTGACCCGGCCGATCTTGCGGCCGGTGCCGATCACCTCGCGCAGTTCGGCGGCGTCCATCTCGCCCAGCCCTTTCAAGCGGCCCATGTGGGCCTTGTGCTTCGGGTTCTCGGCGAGGAACGCGGCCTTGGCGGCGTCGTCCTCCAGGTAGATGCGTTCGCCCTGGTGGACGGTGGTCCACAGCGGCGGCAGTGCGTAGAAGAGGCGACCCGACTCGACGAAGCCCGGGCACCACGTGTACAGGAACGCCTTGATCAGCGAGCGGATGTGCAGACCGTCGGTGTCGGCGTCGGCCACGACCACGATCCGGCCGTAGCGGAACTTGTCGAGGTCGAAGTCCTCCCCGATGCCGCAACCCATCGAGAGGATCAGATCGGACAGCGACCGGACGACCCGCTCGATCGACTCGCGGTACGAGTTGAGCGGCTTGCCGCGCAGGGGGAGCACGGCCTGGAACGACGGATCGCGGGCGTCGATGGCGGTGCCGCCGGCGGAGTCGCCCTCGACGATGAGGAGTTCGGTCGGGCGTTCGGTCTTGTGGGTGCAGTCGCGCAGCTTGGCGGGCAAGCCGTTGCGCGACTTGGTGCCCTTGCCGAGCAGCGCCCGCACGGCGGCCTGCTCGGCGTTCGACTTGGTGCGCGAGCGCATCGACGCAATCGCCAGATCGGCGATCTTCTTCGCCGAGTCGGGGTTCTCCTCGAGCCAGCGGCTCATCGCCGGGAGCACGATCGCACGCGTCTTGCCGGCCGCCTCGGTGTTCATCAGCTTCGACTTGGAGTTACCGGCGAACTGCGGCCCCGGGAGCATGATCGACACGACCAGCAGGCCGGCGGCGAAGATGTCGCGGGTGTTGGGCGCCGACTCCTTGTCCTTCAGGAGTTCGCGATCGGCGATGTGCTTCTGCACCGCCTCGGTCACCGCGTTGCGGAAGCCGTTGATGTGGGTGCCGCCCTCGGGCGTGGCGACACCGTTGGCGAAGCCGAGGCTGGTGTCGCGCCCGTCGACGGTCCAGGCGATGGCGGCGTCGACGGTGACGTCGTCGTCCTCGCCCTGGAACGACACCACCTGCCCGACCACGCTCGTGTCGGCGGTCATCTCGGTCACCAGGTCGGCCACGCCACCGGTCGAGCACCACTCGTACCGCTCGTGCTCGCCCTTCTTGCGTTCGTCGATCAGCACGAAGGTGACGCCGGGGTGCACGAAGCTCTTGTGGCGGAACCGGTCGGAGATCGTGCGCAGGCTCCACTGCGGACGCTCGAACGGGATGCCCTGGTCGTCGTGGAACAAGCTCAGGTCGGGCCAGAAGCGGATCGTGGTGCCCGTCTTGCTCTTCGGGATGCTGCCGCTCGCCGTGATCGGCCCGTTCGGCACGCCGGGCACGATCTCCTTGCCCTGCTTCTTCGCCTGCAGCGTGAGCCGGTGCTTCTGCCCGCCACGGCGCACCTCGGCCTCGAGCTTGGTCGACAGCGCCGTCACCACCGATGCACCCACGCCGTGGAGGCCGCCCGACACCTTGTAGCTGTCGGAGTCGAACTTGCCGCCCGCGTTCGTCTCGGTGAGCACGACCTCGAGCGCGCTGCGACCCTTGTGCGGGCCTTCCTTCATCGGGTCGACCGGGATGCCGCGGCCGTCGTCCTCGACGCTGACGGAGCCGTCGGCGTGCAGGGTGGCGGTGATCGTGGAGCCGTGGCCGGCCATGGCCTCGTCGACCGAGTTGTCGACGATTTCCCAGATCAGGTGGTGTAAACCGTTCACGCCCACCCCGGCCGACCCCAGGTACATCAGGGGGCGATGGCGGACGTGGGACAGACCGGACAGTGCGGAGATGGCGGCGGCGTCGTAGCTCTTCGTGCTCATGTCGTGGAGGGGAGTCGGGCAGGCGACCGACGGGATGTCGGCGGAACCTGGTGGACCTAGTAGCCAACCACAACCGGACCCCGATCAGGGGGACCACGGAGCGCGCGAGACGTGGGGTGTCAGACCGACATGTCGAGGTCACGCATCGAGACCTGCAGACCCGACCCCGACCGTTCGATCGACACCAGTTGGCCGAATGCCAGCTCGGTCCAGTCGTCGCTCTGCTCGGTGAGCGGCTCGGAGGCGAAGATCGCCGACGTCGCCTCGTCCGGCGGCGTCACATCGACGTCGTAGGAGCCCTCGTAGTCGTCGAAGTTGCGGCCGGTGAGCAGGTACATCGGTTCGAGGACCATCGACAGGGAGTGCTCGTCGGTGCCGGCGTCGTGCTCCCGCAACTCGCGCCAGTCCTGATCCATCTCGGTCTCGCCGTCGTGGCCGAAGCCGTAGTTGACGCCGATCACACGATCTTTGGTGACCAGGCCGATCTTCATCTTCGTGAGCGCGACGAGATCGAGTTCGGTCATCGCCTCGTGACACACCCGCAGGAGCTGTTCGAAGGCACGCTGGACGTCGTCCACCCCGTCGCCGTCGAGCAGCGACAGGAGCAGGACGTACAAGAACTCGGTGTCGGTCGTGCCGCGCATCTGGCCGAGGAACCGGTCGTCGCAGTGCGGGAGCAGCACACGCTGGAGCTGCTTCCAGTGGGGGAGCGCCCCGTTCTGCGCCATGATCCACGGCGTTCCGTCCATGCGGAACGGGTGGCAATTCTCGTCGGCCAGGACGGCACCGGCGTCGTACCCGGCGGCGCGCACGTGGGCCAGCAAGGTGCTCGCCTGCAGGCTCGGGATGATGCCTTCCGCGTTGTCGTCGTAGAAGGCGGCGACCGGCCGCCGGTACACCAGCGGGTCGTCGGGCCGCACGAAGCCGTCGCTCCAAGCACCGAAGCCCCACCCGGCGAGCTGCAGCAGGGGGTGCAGCTCGGGGTCGAGGGTCTGGTTGATCAGGCTGTTGTCCGGCGTGAGCAGCAGGCTCTCGAGCGGCAGGTCGGGCCCGACATAGGCGAGTACTCGGCACATGGCAACTCCTCACTGCGCGCAGCGCAGGTCGTGGGGCGGACGACCTCGTAGGTCCCCGGTCGGGCAACTCGGCAAACCCGCTCGTGCGGCGTTGGTCGTGAGTCGTCAGTCGCGACAGTCGTCGTCGGCGAGTGCCGCCGCCACGGCGGCCTCGGCGTGGAGTCGTGCGGTGGGGAAGTAGGGCACGTCGAGATCGTCGGCGGTGACCAGGAGTTCGATCTCGGTGCAGCCGGCGATCACCCCCTGGGCTCCTGCGGCGACCAGCCGATCGACGATGTGGAGGTACCGCTGCTTCGAATCGGGGTTCACCACACCGCGCACCAACTCGTCGTAGATCACGTCGTGCACCGTCGTGCGGTCGGGTTCGGGCGGCACCAACACCGTGAGGCCACGTGCTTCGAGACGGCCTCGGTAGAAAACGTGCTCCATCGTGTAGCGGGTGCCGAGCAGGGCGACCGTGTCGAGTCGTTGCCCGAGCACGGCGTCTGCGGTGGTGTCGGCCAGGTGGAGGAACGGCACGGAGATCGCGGCTTCGATCGCCGGTGCGACGACGTGCATCGTGTTCGTGCAGAGCACGAGGAGTTCGGCGCCGGCGTCCTGCAGACGACGGCCGTCGGCGGCGAGCAGTTGCCCGGCGGCGTCCCAGTCACCGGCTTCCTGGAGCGCCTCGATGGCAGCGAAGTCGTAGCTGCGGATGATGAGGTCGGCCGACGAGGTGCCTCCCCGAGCCGCACGGACTCCCTCGTTGATGAGTCGCTCGTACTCGATCGAACTCTCCCAACTCATCCCGCCCAGCAACCCGATCGTCTTCATCCCGGGAGGATGGTACTGGTGGCGCCGGGGTCGGCTCGGGGCGTGTCAGGGGTCGGGCCAGTTGAGGCCGACCCACTGCCAGTCGACCCGTTCCATGCTCGGGGCCCGGTAGCGGGCGTCGGGGAGTTCGGTTGGTGGAAGTGGGGCCCCGCAGGGCTCGATTCGTCGTCCGTGTTCGTCGGTGAACACGAGACTGTTCGGATCGTCGGCGTTGCCCGTGATCCCGAGTCGACCCTGGTGGTGCATTCGATGATGCTTCGTGCAGAGCGCCACGAGATTCCATGAATCGGTCGGGCCGCCGTCGGCCCAGTGGATGATGTGGTGGATCTCGACGAAGCGATCGTGATGGCACCCCGGTGTGCGGCAGCCCTGGTCTCGCAGCAGCACCACTCGACGCAGACGATCGGGCACGATGTGCTGTGCCCGGCCGAGATTGAACGGAACACCGTCACGTTTCCACACCGGCTGGATCGTGCCGTCGCAGGTGATGCGATCTCGGACCGAGTCGGGGATCCGGACGCCGGACGGGGTCAGACCGTCGCCGTCGGCGTCGAGATGGACCCACACCCGTGCTCGATTGCGGCGAGCCGGGCTCTCGATGCCGTCGAGGAATCGTTCGACGACGTGTCGGAAGCAGTCGGCGAGCGAGATGTCGCGCTGACCGTCGGCGAACAGTTCTTCACGAGCCTGGACGAGCGCGGCATCGATCTTCTGGCCGGTGTCGAGGTCGAAGCTGCCGGTCAGCCGGAACCGGTGCTCGTCGTCGACACGAGTGCTCACCCATTCGGGCTCTGCCGGAGCCGGCTCGGGCTCGATGTCGCTCGTCGGGTCTTCGGTCTCGGCGCCGGTGTCGGTGTCTGCGGGTGTGTCGGTCGGGGCGCCACCCCATCGCTTCTTCACCGAGAGGCGGATGCGATGTGGCGTGGCGATCTCGGCCCAGTCCTCGAGCGAGGCGTCGGCGACCGGCGGGGCCTTCATCAGCTCGTTGACCTGCTCGAGCGAGAGTTCGCCGGCGTCGAATCGGCCGACGATGGTGGGGTAGAGGTGCCGACGCTCGGCGACCTGTACCACCATCTCGGCCCGGGTCGGGTTCGTGCCCATGCAGTGCACGACCCAGTGCTTGGGCGAGGCGCCCGACCAGGTGTTGTTCTCGATCGCCTCGGCCGTGAGTCGGGTCAGGTCGGCGTGCGCCACGTTCATCAGTCCAGCAGCGCCTGCCATCTGCTCATCGAGCGCTCGGCTCGCGGAGACCGACACTGCGGCGACCATGTGAACAGCGTACACCAGTACGATTCACTCGGAAAGAGCCAGCGTGTGATGCCTACGTGAAGTTGTGTGAAGCGTGACCGAACGACGGAAGGCGGTGGGTCGAGGACCCCATGTGGTCGTCGTTCGTCACGTGTGACGGGCGGCTCGGGTTCGACCCGCTGTCGACGTGGTATCCCGGGTGTCATGCAAGTCACGATCGCCGGAGCGCACGGGCAGATCGCCCGCCAGCTGACCACCTTCCTCCGCAGTACCGGACACCACGTCCGTGGCCTCATCCGATCCGAGGACCAGTTCGCCGACATCGAGAGCGACGGGGGCGAGCCCGTCTTGCTCGACCTCGAGAACTGCACGCCTGAGGAGTTCGACGAGGCGCTCGATGGCAGCGACGTCGTCGTGTTCGCCGCCGGTGCCGGGCCGAACAGTGGGCCGGAGCGCAAGAACACGCTCGACCGCGACGGTGCGATCAAGACGGTCGAGTCGGCTGTTCGTGTGGGTGCCGACCGATTCCTGATCGTCAGCTCGATGGGGGCCGACGACCCGCCCCAGGACGACGAGACGTTCAGCGTCTACCTCCGTGCCAAGGCAGCCGCCGACGAGGCAGTCCGCTCCGCCGACATCCCGGCCGTCATCGTGCGGCCCGGCAAGCTCACCGACGGTTCGGCCACGGGCGCCGTCGAACTCGGCGAGTCGGTCGAGCGCGGCGAGATCACCCGGGCCGACGTCGCCGCCGTGCTGACCGAGATCATCGACTCCGGCAACGGTGACGGCCGCACGATCGAGATCGTCGGCGGGTCGACCCCCATCGAGGACGCCGTCGGAGCGCTCTAGCCACCACACGGCATCATCAGGCGGGGTTATGGATGACATCACCAGAATCTGGGTCGGGTGATCTTTACAGCCAGTGATCCGGACGTGACAATGGTCGCAGGGGGAACATCCGCCAACCGCCAGGAGAGATGTCATGTCAGATTCGTTGTCCGCCGAGTGGGGATCGCTCACGTCCGCCGAGTTCCAGTCGAACGAGAAGTGGTGGCCCAACTCGCTCAATCTGCGAATCCTGCACCAGAATCATCCGGACTCGACACCGTTCGGTCCCGAGTACGACTACCGCAAGGCCTTCACCGGCATCGACGTCGACGCGCTGACGCGTGACGTCGACGCCCTCATGACCGACTCGCAAGACTGGTGGCCCGCCGACTGGGGCCACTACGGCGGCTTCTTCATCCGCATGAGTTGGCACGCCGCCGGCACCTACCGCGTCAGCGACGGTCGTGGCGGCGGCGGCACCGGCGCCCAGCGCTACGCCCCGCTCAACTCGTGGCCCGACAACGGCAACCTCGACAAGGCCCGACGCCTCCTGCTGCCGATCAAGCAGAAGTACGGCAAGCAGATCTCGTGGGCCGACCTGTTCGTGTTCGCCGGCAACCGGGCGCTCGAGACGATGGGTTTCCGCACCGCCGGCTTCGCGTTCGGTCGTGCCGACATCTGGGCACCCGAGGACGACATCTACTGGGGCCCGGAGAACGAGTGGCTGGCCGTGCACGACGAGCGATACACCGGCTCGTTCGAGGACGGCAACCGAGTGCTCGACAACCCCCTCGCGGCGGTGCAGATGGGTCTGATCTACGTCAACCCGGAAGGTCCGAACGGTGTGCCCGACGCCCTGAAGTCGGCGCAAGACATCCGCGAGACGTTCGGTCGCATGGCCATGAACGACGAGGAGACCGTGGCGCTCACGGTCGGCGGTCACACCTTCGGCAAGATGCACGGTGCGGTGACGCCCGACCATCACGGGCCCGAGCCCGAAGGTGCCGGACTCGCCGACCAGGGCTTCGGCTGGGCGAACAAGCACGAGAAGGGCCTCGGCGAGTACACCCTCACCTCGGGTCTCGAAGGCGCCTGGACCCCGACCCCGACCCAGTGGGACAACAAGTACCTCGAGACGATCTTCTCCCACGAGTGGGAACTCGTCCACTCACCGGCCGGCGCACAGCAATGGCAGCCGACCGAGGTCAAGCCCGGCTTCATGGTGCCGCCGGTCGCCGAGGGAGCGCCCGAGACGCCGCCCACGATGTCGACCGCCGACATGGCGATGATCACCGACCCGGCCTATCTGGAGATCTCGAAGCGCTTCTACGAGAACCCCGACCAGCTGGCCGACGCCTTCGCCAAGGCCTGGTTCAAGCTGCTCCACCGCGACATGGGTCCGGCCAACCGGTACATCGGCCCGCAGGTTCCGTCGGAGGAGTTCCTCTGGCAGGACAACGTGCCCGCCCACGAGGGGCCGATGATCGGCGACGCCGAGATCGCCGAGCTCAAGTCGACGCTGCTCGACTCCGGTCTGTCCGGAGCCCAGCTGATCAAGGCCGCATGGGCGTCGGCCTCGACGTACCGACGCACCGACTACCGCGGCGGTGCCAACGGTGCCCGCATCCGTCTCTCGCCGATGAGCGACTGGGATGTCAACGTGGCGTCGGGCGTCAACGAGGTCATCTCGAAGCTCGAGCAGGTCCAGGCCGACTTCAACGGGAAGGGTGGCCCGCAGGTGTCGCTCGCCGACCTCATCGTCCTCGGTGGCACCGCCGCCGTGGAAGCAGCCGCCAAGGCCGCCGGTCACGACATCGAGGTCCCGTTCGAGCCGGGTCGCACCGACGCCACCCAGGAGAACACCGACGTCGACTCGTTCCAGTGGCTCGAGCCGAAGGCCGACGGCTTCCGCAACTACGTGCAGAAGATGGGTGCCGTGCCCACCGAGCATCTCCTCATCGACAAGGCGTTCATGCTCAACCTGACCGCCCCGCAGATGACCGCCCTGATCGGCGGGTTGCGGGTGCTCGGTGCCAACGTCGGCGACGAGGGCTATGGCGAGTTCACCGACCGCAAGGGTCAGCTGACGAACGACTTCTTCGTCAACCTCCTCGACATGCGCACCAAGTGGGCAGCCGTCGGTGAGGCCGAGGACGTGTTCGAGGGCCGCGACCGCACGTCGGGAGACCTCAAGTGGAAGGCGACCCGCGTCGACCTCGTGTTCGGCGCCAACAGCCAGCTGCGTGCGCTCGCCGAAGAGTTCGCAGCCGCCGGTGGCGAAGAGGACATGATCCGCCACTTCGTCGACGGCTGGTTCGTCGTCATGCACAACGACCGCTTCGACCTGGACTGAACCCAGCAGAACGGTCTCGCCTGAGCACTGGCGAGCACGCCGCCCCGAGCAACCGGCTCGGGGCGGCGTGTTGCGTCACCGGACGAAGTTGGCGTCGATCCGTTGCTGGAGGAAGTCGCCGGCACTCGTCGGCTCGTACGACCCGCCCGGCGGGATGATCATCACCGGCTTGTTCGCCTGGGCGAAGAAGGCGACGCTGTGGCGCGACACGACCGGCTCCCCGGGCTTCGGCCCACGCACGCGGTGCAGCGTCGACGAGACGCGGTCGTCGCTCCACCGCTTCAACATGTCGCCGATGTTGCACGTGATCAGACGCTCGTCGGGCGTGACACTGGTCCACCGACCGGTCGCCGCGTCGGTGCCGGGGCACACCTGGAGCCCTGCCTGCCCCTCCCGCTGGAACAGGAGGGTCAGGCAGTTGTAGTCGGTGTGGGCGCCTGCCCTCCACTGTCCTTCCTCGAAATCGTCGGCCGACATCGGGAAGTAGCGCAGCAGGCGCAGCGTGCTCTGGTAGCCGTCGCCGGTGGGCTCGTGCGCCACGGTGAAGAAGTCGGGCGCGAAGCCCAACCGATCGGCGAAGCACGAGAGGACGTCCATCGCGATGCGCCAGCACCGCCGCTCCATCTCGAGCAGTGTCGTGCGGAAGCCGGGCACCGTCTCGTCGGCGGGCCACAGGCCCGACATGTGCGGCACCGTCACCTGGTACGTCTCTTTCTGATCGGCCACTCTCGTCGAGGGCCGCACCTGCGACCTCGACTCCCACCCGGCGTTCAACTCGCGTCGCCACGGCACCTCGGCCTTCACGTCATCGTCGAGGTCGAAGAACCGCTCTGCTGCGGCGAACGTCGCATCGACCAGCGCCGTGTCGATGCCGTGGTTGGCCAGCTGGAAGAAGCCGACGTCGCGGGCTGCGGCCCACAGCTCGTCGGTGATCTCGGCTCGCCGCCGGTCCATGTCGGCAAGGCTGATCACGGGGATCGTCCGGTCGGCGTCGACGCCGATGCTGCCGATCGTCGACTCCAGGTCGAGTTCGACGGAGCGTTCGGGGGAAGTGGGCACGGGAGGTCCTTTCGTCGGACGGAGCAATGCCCGGGGCCGTCGAGCCCTGACCGCTTCTACTCCCTGATGTGTGACCCGACCATACGGAACTGTCGGTTGCGATGGAAGGGGAGCGGCCCGCCGTTCACGAACGGTTCACACGGCTCAGGCGTACGCCGGTGGCGGGACGAAGCCGTTCCACTCCTCGACGAGACCGGCGAACCGCATCGTGGTGCGATCCTCCAGGTACGGGCCGATGGCCTGCAGGCCGAGCGGCAAGCCACGTGGGTCGAGTCCGCCCGGGAACGCCGTCGCCGGCTGGCCGGCGAAGATCGCCCACATCGGGTACACCACCATGTGGTGGTACGGCACCGTCTCGCCGTCGATCTCCAACGTTCGATCGTTGAACTTGCCGTCGGTGTGGGGGAACGCCGCATCGATCGCCGTCGGGCAGATCAGGACGTCCCACTCCTCGAAGAACTCGGCCCACGCCCGCCGAGCGAGCTCGCGACGATCGAGCAGCTGCAAGAAGTCGACGGCCGACATCGTCATGCCCTTCGCCCGGGCGATCTCGGTCGAGTCACCCGTGGCGATCATCTTCTCGGCCGCCGAGTGACGGTGGTCGTCGCTCATCGCCTGGGTCGTGATGAGCATGAGGGTGGTCAGATAGTCGTGGAAGTACTGCTCGGCGTCGAACGACGGCATCGCCTCGGCGACCCGAGCGCCCCCGTCCGACGCGAACGCAGCGAGGCTCTCGACCGACGCTTGCATCGCTCGGGACGGCTTCGCGAACGGGATCTCCGGCATCACAGCGACCCGGAACTCGCCGAGCGACTCGTGGCGCGACGGCGGTACGTCGAGCCGCCACGCTCGATCCTCGAGTTCGATCGGGCCGGCCACGACGTCGAACATCAACTCGAGGTCGGCGGCCGACCTCGCCAGCGGTCCCTGCACACCCATGATCGCCGCCGGGTTCTCCAGGTCGTGCGGTGGCATCGAACCCGATCGTGGGATCGCCGTTTCGGTCGGGCGGTGCCCGTATACACCGCAGAACGCGGCCGGTACCCGGATCGAGCCGCCGATGTCGCTGCCGATCTCGAGGGGCGTCATGCCCGCGGCCAGAGCGGCGCCCCCGCCGCCGGTGCTGCCGCCCGGACTGCGGGTCGTGTCCCACGGGTTGAGCGTGCGGCCGTACACGGCGCTGTCGGCCTGCCAGTCGCTCAGTGCGAACGGGATGTTCGTCGTCCCGAGCAGGCACCCGCCCGCCGCCGACACCCGCTCGGCCACCCGGCCGTCGGTCTCGGGGACGAAGCCGGCGAACTCCGGAATACCGGCCGACTGCGGGAGTCCGGCCGTGCGGGTCGACTCCTTCAGGGTGAGCGGCAAGCCGAGGAGGGGAGCGCTGTCGCCGTCGGCCCGGCGACGATCGGCCTCCTGCGCCGCTGCCCGTGCCCGGTCGGGCGTGTTCACCGCGATCGCGTTGATGTCGCCGTCGACGGCGTCGATCCGCTCGAGCTGCATCTCGACGAGGTCGACGCTCGTCACCTCACCCCGGTCGAGCGCCGCCAACATCTCCGTCGCCGTGCTGTACACCCCGATGTTCCCCATGCGGCGAGCGTAGACCTCGCACCCCACGAGGAACCGCTCGAGCCGCACCGGTTCGCCATAGGCCCGACCGACAGCCCGCGCGATATGTGCGCTTGATCGGCGAGCAGATTGCCGGATCCCGATCGGGTGAACCATGCGGCTTCAGGTGTCGATATGCGTGGCTGAGGCCGCGGGACAATACGCCGACCTCGCTCTGCACCGGCCCGCACGTCAAGCGGAGCGGTCTCGCCGCCCGGGTGCTAGGTGGCGCATTGTGGGCAGTGGTCACTGCGACGAGCAGACGTACCGTTCGCCGTACCGGTTCCGAGACGTGTGCTTTGGAAACAGCATGGAGAGGTGTCGGGCGATCCTGACTGTCCGACGCCCGCGTCGCAGAACCTGGGCCGGTCCGCCTCCCTGCTCGTCATGACAGCGAGCGTCAGGTGGCGTCTGGGTTCTGAACGAAGCGCAAGAGGTAGCCATCCGGGTCTTGTACGAGAAACTCGTACGCGACGTGGACCGTGTCGTCTTCTCGGTACTCAGTCCGCAGGAGATCCCGGAAGAGCGGAAGACCTGCTTCGGTGACGCGCGCGTGGAGGCGCTCGACGTCATCGACCTCGATCTGCAGGTTGATCCCTCGACCGAACGGTCGCTCGAGCAAAGCGGTTTCCCACGATGACTGGTGACGCTCTTCCAGCATCACCTGTGCATCGCCGAGTTCGAGGTAAGCGAAGCGGTCCTCCTCTCGTCGGAATCGACAGGAGAACCCGAGGACGCCGGTCCAGAAGTGCATCGAGACGTCGAGGTCGGAGCAGGACAGCTCAGGAACGAGAGCTGCCCAAGATGCCTCCACCAGGCCCAGGCTAGAACTGAACCGATCCGCAGCGACACGGCACCCGGCGGCTGACTCGCCCGCCCGATATCGCCTGTCGACACGAGGACAACTTCCCCGAGCAGTTCGGCACGACCGCGGAGCGATACGACCGGCTGGCCCACTCGATATCGCGCGAGGGGCTGACGCGGACAACGCCACCGACCAGCGCGACATCAGCTGGTTGTCTTGACCGGCCTCCGGTTCCAGCTATTGCGCGGTGGTACCGCTATTGGTACTATGCACGTTGTGGCCAGGATCGACAAGACCGTGGCCGCGATGCGCAACGCACCGCAGAACATCTCGTACAACGACCTGCACTCGGTGTGCGTTCACTTCTTCGGTGAACCCCGCCAGAGCGGTACGTCGCACGCGGTGTTCAAGACGCCGTGGCCGGGCGACCCTCGGGTCAACATCCAGAAATCCAAGGGCGGCAAGGCCAAGCCGTACCAGGTCCGCCAAGTGCTGAAGGCGATCGACAAACTCAACGAGGAACAGACGTGACCGACACCAAGCACTACACCTACCGGGTCTCGTGGTCCGGCGAGGACGACGAATACGTCGCGACCGTCGTCGAGTTCCCGTCGCTGTCCTGGCTCGACGCCGACCAGGGCCAGGCGCTGCGCGGCTTGGTCGCCCTCGTCGACGGAGTCCTCGCCGACCTGGCGGCGAACGGCGAGCCGATCCCCGAACCGATCGCCGATCGCCGCTACTCGGGCAAGTTCAACGTCCGCGTCCCCGAGTCACTGCACCGCGAACTCGCCCTCGCAGCCGCCGAGCAGGGCGTCAGCTTGAACCGTCTCGTCAGCGACCGCCTCGCCCACAGCTGAGAGATCCGCCGATCTGGCAGCCTGCCGAGGCCATGTCTCTCACGGTCCGACTCGACGCGGCCACGCATAACGCTCAGCATCCGAGGCCGCCTCGACCGAGCAGTCCGGCACTGACGCTCGAGCGCACCCGCTCGGTAATCACGCGGCCTGCCGTGCCGACCGTGCGCTGATCGGTGACACACCCACGAGGTACTCTGAACTCATGGCACGCACGCTTGATCTCGAGCCCTGGGCGGGCCGGTGGGTTGCTGTCGACGCGGAGGGTCGTGTGTGCTCCGACGCTGCATCCTTGGCCGAACTGCTCACCGCGATCGAGGAAGCGGACCTGGGTGAGGTCGAGGTGATGCGGGCGCCTGCACCGGACGATCCGGTGGTCTACGGGTTTGGCTGACGCCTGGCAGTACGCGTACACCGACTTCGGCGAGGGCCGAGGCCGCAGCCCACAACCCGTCCTGCGCGCGGTCGTAGCCGTCGCGACACCGGGCTCGTCGACGCGGTTCGCCGCGATCATTGACACCGGCGGCCCGATCACTGTGGTTGCCCACGAGGTACTCGCTGCCGGTGGTGAACCTGTCGAGCGTGGCGACACGATGATGTTGAGGCTCGGCGGAACGACGAGTGAGGTCGCGTTTTTCGACCTGACCCTCGAGGTTCGCCCGCCCGTTGGTATGCGCGAGGCTGATCCGATGACGTGGAGAGGCGTCGTCGCCGCGCTCGACCCGTGGCCGCATCAGGGAACGGCCGTGATCCTCGGCCAGTCGGGATTCTTGGACACCTTCACGGTCACGCTCGGCCTGGACGGCTTCGTACTCGAACCCGCCGCGGTGTTCCGGGATCGGTTCCCGGTCCCCGACGCCTGATGCCCCGAGGAGCGCGTAATCGCGTGCGGAAATGCCGAGATGGGCCGACCAGTTCGGCACCTCGGTGCTCGTCCACCCGCTCGAGAACGTTCCGGCTATCGGCAGTCGACTGCAACCTCAAGTGCCTGGCAGATCTCTCGCATTCGCATGCCGCTCAGTGCACCGATCCGCTCGACGAGCACGGCGGTTGATACCGACTCGATCGAGTCCAGGTTGACGGCACAGCGGCGAACGATGGGATCGTCACCCGGGTCGAGAACGACCTCACTCGGCAGACCTCTGATCGTGGTGGTGCATGGTGCGACGAGTGCACGACGCAGACGCGGGATCGCTGCATCACGCGAGAGGACCACGACTGGTCGTCGACCGATCTCCGGTGGTTCGCACCACCACAGCTCCCCCCGGACGGGCGCAGCGCTCATGTGGCCGAAGCAGCGCTTCGGAACGAGGCGAGATCGCCCCACTCATCTTCGCCGTCGATCGGGTGAGCTTCGTACGCAGCTTCATACGCGGCGTCAATTTCGGCAGACCGGTAGCGATCGAGGAGTGCTGTCAGTGCCTCATCGACGAGTTCGGCATCAGTGGTTCCGGCGTGGAGTCGGCGAGCGTCATCGAGAAGCGTGCGGTCGACAGTCGTACTGATCCGAGCTCGAGTCATGCCACTATCATGCCATGATCATGCTCCGTTGAAACCGCTCGGAATGTTCAGCCAGCCGGCCGGCGCGATCCGTCCGATGGAACGACTCGCCAGCCCCCTCGATCCGTGACGACCACCGACGGCTTCGCCTGCAGCCCGCGACTGCTCGGATCGGCGACGCTCGAACCGATCTACCCCCAGGCACGGACACTGCCAGACTCAACGGCTCGAGGCAGGTTGATGTCAGATCAGAATCGACCAGTTGCTGTCCCGACCGACCATTCTGGTCGGTCGGATGATGTCTGACCTCAACTGACGAGCAGGATGCCGAGGTTCGTTCGCCAGGCACGCCGGACGGCGCTGCGATCGAGACCTTGTTCCTGCAGCAGGTCCCAGGCTTCGAACGAGGTGAGGGCGGCGACGACGGCGACACGGTCCTTGCGGGCGGCGCTGCTCAGCGGGGTGAGCTCGGGAGCGAAGTGTTGGGCGACCTGGTCGGCGAGGGTGGCGCGGACCCGGGCGAGGGTGGCTCGCATCTGCTCGACGTCGAGCGCCTGGTGGCGGCTCATCCGGGCCATCGGTTCGGTGACCCGGTAGAACTCGAGCCGGCTCGCCACGAACGAGTCGATCCGGCGGGGGAGCGGCCCCTCACCGATGTCGGGGATCGCGATCAGGTGATCGATGCGCTCGAAGTAGCGCTGCACGCCGAGTCGCCGCAGCTCGTCGAGCGACTCGAAGTAGCGATACACCGAGGCGACCGACACATCCGCTCGCTCGGCGATCTGGTCGGCCGTGGGGGCACGGCCCCCGGCGAGGATCAGGTCGATCACCGCATCCACGACAGCGACCCGTCCGAGTTCGCGGCGGCGCCGCCGACCGTCGGTGACGGTGTCGTCCTCGTCACCGGCGGCGTGCTGCGCACTATCGCGAGTCGTCATGTCAGAAGATATTGACAGTGCGACTCGCAGAATGCAAGATGTCGTCGACGGCACACGAGGGGGACCGCCGCACATGACACTCCAGATCGGACGCACGCTCGCCGAGTCGACGCCGTCGTTCACCGAACCGCCGCATCCGGGCGACGACGCACCGAACGTGCTCGTGATCCTGCTCGACGACACCGGCTTCGCCCAGCTCGGCTGCTACGGCTCCGACATCGACACCCCGAACCTCGACGCGCTCGCGGCCGGCGGACTCCAGTTCACCAACTTCCACGTGACACCCCTGTGCTCGCCGACCCGGGCCTCACTCCTCACCGGTCGCTCGCAACACGCCGTCGGGATGCGCGGTGTCTCCAACTGGAGCACCGGCTTCCCGCACCAGCTCGGCCACATCTCGCCCCACGCGGCCACCGTCGCCGAGGTGCTCCACGACGCCGGATACGGCACCTTCTGTGCCGGCAAGTGGCACCTCGCCCCGATGGAGCAGTGTTCGGCGGCCGGGCCGATGGATCACTGGCCGCTCGCCCGTGGCTTCGACCGCTTCTACGGCTTCCTCGAAGGCGAAACCGACCAGTTCCATCCCGACCTCGTGTGCGACAACCATCCGGTCGACCCGCCGGCCGGCCCCGACGACGGCTACCACCTGAGCGTCGACCTCGTCGACCAGCTCCTGCGCATGATCCGTGACTCGAAGGGCGTCCGCCCCGACCGCCCGTTCTTTGCGTACCTCCCCTTCGGCGCGACCCACGCCCCGCACCAGGCGCCGCCCGAGTACCTCGCCAAGTACCGGGGCCGCTACGACGACGGCTGGGACGTCCACCGCCGCCGCTGGTACGAGCGCCAGCTCGAGCTCGGCCTGATCCCGCCCGACACCCAACTGGCGCCGCGCAATCCCGGGGTCGAGGCGTGGGACGACCTGCCCGACAACCAGCAGCGCCTCGCCGCCCGCCTGCAGGAGGCGTTCGCCGCCTTCCTCGACCACACCGACGACCAGATCGGTCGCCTGATCGACGGCCTTCGCGCAATGGGCGAACTCGACGACACCATCGTCGTCGCCCTCGCCGACAACGGTGCCTCCCAGGAGGGCGGACCGTACGGCGTCATGCACGAGATGAAGTTCTTCAACTTCATCCTCGAGACGCCCGACGAGGCGATCGAACGCATCGACGACATCGGCGGACCGCACAGCCACACGAACTACCCGTGGGGCTGGGCCCAGTGCGGCAACACCCCGTTCCGCTGGTACAAGCAGAACACGCACGAAGGCGGCGTCCACGTGCCGATGATCGTCCACTGGCCGAAGGGCATCGACCCCGACCAGCACGGCACCCTGCGGCACCAGTTCGCCAACGTCGCCGACATCGCCCCCACGCTGTACGACCTGATCGGGGTCACACCGCCCGCCACACGGCGCGGTCTCGACCAACTGCCGGTCACCGGCCATTCGTTCGCCGAGCTGCTGACCGACCCCGACGCGCCGGCCCGCAACACCCTGCAGTACTTCGAGATGATGGGCAGCCGTGCCCTCGTCGCCCAGCTCGACGGTGTCTGGTGGAAAGCGGTCTGCCGGCACGAACACGGTGGCGACTTCGACACCGAGCCGTGGGAGCTCTACCGACTCGACGACGACTGGTCGGAGTGTCACGACCTGGCCGACGACGAGCCCGACACCCTCGCCCGCCTGATCGATCTCTGGTGGAGCGAGGCCGACCGCCACGGCGTGCTCCCGCTCGACGATCGCGGCGTCGAACTGTTCGGTGCACGCTTCCGCGACCGGTCACCCCACCCGGCCGACCGGCGCTACGTCTACCGGCCACCGATGTCGCCCATCCCGGCCCAGGCCGCGGCGTCGATCGGAGGTCGCTCCTTCGACCTGACGGCGACGGTCACCCGCTCGTCCGGTGACGACGGCGTCCTCTACGCGACCGGCACCCAGAACTCGGGCATCAGCGTGTTCGTGCAGGACGATCGTCTCGTCGTCGACTACAACGCATTCGACGACCACACCGTCGTCGAATCCGCCGACCCGCTGCCCGACGGCGTCGTCACCCTCACCGCTCGATTCCGACGCACCGGCAGCCGGACCGGATCGGTCGAGATCCTGGTCGACGGCATGCCCGCCGGCTCGTCCGACATCCCGTTCTACATGCGGATGATCTCCTCCGTCGGCGCGTCGGTGGGCTTCGACCAGGGGTCGCCGGTCTCCACCCGCTACCCGGCGCCATTCCCGTTCGCGGGTCTGCTCCACTCGGTCGAGATCCAACTCGTCTCACGCGAGGCAGCCGGCACCGACGCCGCCCGCGCCCAACAACAGATGGCCCAACAATGATCGTCACCCTCCTCGGTACCGGCAGCCCGATCCCGGCCCCCGACCGTGCCGGACCCGCCACGCTCGTCACCATCGACGACGAACACGTCCTCGTCGACGCCGGGCGCGGCGTCCTCATGCGCCTCGCCGCCTGCGGCTTGGGTGCGGGCAACCTCACGGCGCTCCTGATCACCCACCTGCACAGCGACCACATCACCGACCTGAACGACGTGATCACCACGCGGTGGGTCACCTCGTTCGAGCCGAACCCGTTGACGATCGTCGGCCCGCCCGGCACCGCCGAGGTCGTCGACCACCTGCTCGCCGCACTGGCGCCCGACATCGCCTACCGCATCGCCCACCACGCCGATCTCACCGAACCGCCGCCCGTCGTCGTCCGTGAGTTCGGCGACGGCCAGATCGACCTCGACGCACGTTTCACGCTCACGTGTGCGCCGACCGACCACAAGCCGGTCGAACCCTCCCTCGGCTTCCGGGTCGACCACGACGGAGCGTCGGTCGTGCTCGCCGGCGACACCGTGCCGTGCGACGGCCTCGATCGGCTGTGCGCGGGCGCCACCGCCCTGGTCCACACCGTGATCCGCAAGGACGTGATCGAGAACATCCCGCTCCAACGGATGCAGGACACGCTCGACTACCACTCGTCACCCGAACAGGCCGGCGACACCGCCGCCCGAGCCGGTGTCGGCACGCTGGTGCTGACCCACTACGTGCCGGCCCTCACCGCCGACACCGTCGACGAATGGCGGTCGCGAGCCGCCACCCACTTCGACGGCGTCGTCGAACTCGGCGACGACCTCCACCGCATCGAAATCCAACCCGTCGATCCCACAGGAGCCTGACATGCAGACCCTTCGCACCCCCGACGACCGCTTCGCCGACCTGCCCGACTACCCGTTCGAACCCCACTACGCGGAGGTGCCCGACGGCGACGGCGGCACCTTGCGCGTCCACTACCTCGACGAGGGTCCGGCCGACGCCGCCCCGATCCTCCTGCTCCACGGCGAGCCCTCGTGGAGCTACCTGTACCGCTTCATGATCCCGCCCCTCGTCGCCGCGGGACACCGCGTGATCGTGCCCGACCAGGTCGGCTTCGGACGGAGCGACAAGCCGACGGAACAGTCCGACTACACGTACGCCCGCCACGTCGCGTGGATGTCGGCGCTCGTGTTCGACCACCTCGACCTCACCGACTGCACCTTCTTCGGGCAGGACTGGGGCGGCCTGATCGGCCTCCGCCTCGTCGCCGCCCAGCCCGAACGCTTCGCCCGGGTCGCCGTCGGCAACACCGGCCTGCCCACCGGCGACCAGCAGCCGAGCGAGGCGTTCCTGCGCTGGCAGCAGTTCTCCCAGACGACCCCGACGTTCGACGTCGGCTTCCTCATCAACGCCGCCTCCGTCCGCGACCTCGACCCGGCCGAGGTCGCCGCCTACGACGCGCCGTTCCCCGACGACTCGTACAAGGCGGGCGCTCGCATCTGGCCGGCCCTGGTCGTCACCTCGCCCGACGACCCCGAGGCCGGCCCGAACAAGGAGGCGTGGGAGGTGCTCCGTTCGTTCGACAAGCCCTTCCTCTGCTGCTTCAGCGACCAAGACCCAGTGACCGCCGGCGGCGACAAGCCGTTCCGGACCCTGATCGCCGGTGCCCAGGGACAGTCCCACCGCACCATCGAAGGTGGTGGCCACTTCTTCCAGGAAGACTGTGGTCCCGAACTCGCCCAGCTCCTGAACGACTTCATCGCGGGCACCCTGTGACCGACTGGCGCACCCTGTCGGGGAGGGCGGCGTTCGCCTCGCACCGCCTCGTCGGGTGGATCTTCTGGGACCCGGTCGGCATCGAGCGCTACGCGGCCCTGGGCATCCCGAACGGGCTCGGCTACTACATCACGACCCGTGCCGGCGCGCTCGTCGACGCGGGCGCCGACGTCGTCACCGCCGCGTACTACTCGATCCACGCCGACTTCATCCGGCTCTCGATCGACGAGCTCCTGAAGGTCGGCACCTCGGCCGACGCCGTCCGCGTCCGCGACGAGGCCGTGCTCGAGGGCCTCCGCACCCACGTGCCCGAGATCTGCGACGACCTGGCCGGTCTCGCCGAGCCGCTGTGGGCTGCGGCCGACACCCTGCCGTTGTCGGGCCGGGCGATGTTCGCGGCACAGCTCCGGCACCGCCGCACCGACGACCCGCTCCTGTCGGCGTGGCTCGCCGTCAACTGCATCCGCGAATGGCGCGGCGACACCCACTTCGCGATCCAGACGGCCGAAGACATCGCCGGCACCGAAGCGGGCATCCTCGACGGCGCGTGGCGGCACTACGACGACGACTGGCTGCCCCGCAGCCGCGGAGCCGACGACGCCGCGCTTGCCGCCGCCTACGCCCGACTCGAGGAGCGGGGCCTCGCCGTCGACGGACGCGTCACCGATGAGGCGATCGCCCTGCGCATCTCGCTCGAAAACCGACTCGACGACATCACCGCCAACGCGTGGCAGCATCTCGGCGAGGACGCGACCGTCCGCTTCTGCGAACTCGTCGAATCGGTCGGCGACCGCCTGATCGCCCGCGTCGACGCGACGGCGGGGGAGAAGTGGATGCCCGCTGGACGCCACCGCGACGAACGCACCTGAACGAAGGAACCCATGACGACCATCACCCGAACCCGAGACCTCCCGGCGTCGCCCGCCACCGTGTGGGCCACCCTCGCCGACTTCGACGCACTCGCCCTGTGGGCCGACGACATCGACCACTCGAGCCTGGCCACCGAACAGCGCGACGGCGTCGGCACCACCCGCCGGGTCCAGATGGGCCAGATCACCCTCATCGAGCGCGTCACCGTCTGGGAGCCCGATCACCGACTGGCCTACGACATCGAAGGGCTCCTCCCGATCGTCAAGCGAGCGACCAACACGTGGACGCTCACACCCACCGCCGATGGCACCCTCGTCTCGCTCGCCACCACCGTCGACACCGGCAAACGTCCCGACAAGGCGCTGATCGGCGCCGGCATCGCCCGCAAGATGGCCGAGGCGAGCGACATGATGCTCGACGGCCTCACCGCCCACCTGGAGAACCTCGCGTGAACCGTCCCGACATCATCATCCTGATGACCGACGAGGAGCGCGCCGCTCCTCCCTACGAAACCGACGAACTCCGGGCGTGGCGACGCGACGCGCTGCCCGGCGCCCGCTGGTTCGACGACCACGGCGTCTCGTTCGACCGCCACTACACGGGCTCGCTCGCCTGTGTCCCGAGCCGGCCGACCCTCTTCACGGGCCAGTATCCCGACCTCCACGGCGTGACCCAGACCGACGGACTCGGCAAGATGGCCGACGACTCGCGCATGCGCTGGCTCCCCCCGCACGAGGTGCCGACGCTCGGCAACTGGTTCCGGGCCGCCGGCTACGACACCCACTACGACGGCAAGTGGCACATCAGCCACGCCGACCTCCACGACGACGACGGGCAACCGCTCCCGACCAACACCGCCACCGGCGACGTGCTCGACGAGAACGTGCAGCGTTACCTCGAGGCCGACCCGCTCGGCCCCTACGGCTTCTCGGGATGGGTCGGCCCCGAACCGCACGGCGGTCTGTTCGCCAACTCGGGTCTCGCCCGCGACACCCTGATCGCCGACCGGGTCGTCGCCTGGCTCGACGACCGATACGCCCGCCGCCGCGCCGGCGACGCCGACGCGCAGCGACCGTTCCTCCTCGTCGCCAGCTTCGTGAACCCGCACGACATCGTGCTGTTCCCGCTCTGGATGCGCCGGGGCATGCCCGACGAACTGGCCTCGATCGAGGTGCCCACGGTGCCGCCCGCGCCCAGCGCCACCGAAGACCTCCGCACCAAGCCGGCGGCACACGTGGCGTACCGAGCCGCCTACCCCTCCTGCTACGGCCCGCCCGGCGCCGTGGCCGGCCTGTACCGTCGCCACGCCCAGGAGTACCGCGACCTGTACTACCAGCTCCACGCGGCAGTCGACGGCCCGCTCGACCAGGTCCGCCGAGCGGTCACCGAGCACACGACCGGCGAGGCCGTGCTGGTGAAGACCGCCGATCACGGCGACCTGCTCGGCTCGCACGGCGGGCTGCACCAGAAGTGGTTCCAGCTCTACGACGAGGCCACCCGCGTCCCGTTCTCGATCGCCCGCGTGGGCGCCGGCACCAACGAGGCGCGTCGCATCGCCGACCCGACGTCGCACCTCGACATCGTCCCGACGCTGCTCGCCGCAGCATCGATCGACGAGGCCGCCACGGCGGACGAACTGCGGTCGACGTTCAGCGAGGTGCACCCGCTGCCCGGCCGCAACCTGCTGCCCGTCGTCGACGGCGCCGACCCCGACGCCGACCGCGTCGTGTACGTGATGACCCGCGACAACATGCCCGAAGGCGACACCGGCGCCAACGCCATCGCCCGTGCCTTCGGACGCGTCGACGACGCACCCGGCCCGCTCCGGATCCAGGTCGCCGCCCACGTGGCGACGAACTTCGAGGGCGTCGTCGCTCGCGTCCCCGCCTCGGCCGGCGGCGACGACCACCTGTGGAAGCTCGTGCGCACGTTCGACGATCCGGCCACCTGGACCGAGCCGGGCGTGCGCCAACTGGCGAGCGACGGCATCGGGGGCCCGCAGTACCGCACGAACGTCCTGCCCGACCAGTGGGAGCTCTACGACCTCACCGCCGACGGCGACGAGGTCGTGAACCGTGCCGACGACCCGGCCGCCGCCGATGTGTTCGGCTGGCTCGTCGACCGGATGAAGGACGAACGGCACCGCTCGATCCCCGAACGCAACCAGCCGTGGCCGTACGTGACGAGTCGCATCACCGAGATCGACAAGGTGCCGCTGCTCCCGCCGAAGGAAGTCATCCAGATGCAGATCAAGCAGCGGCGTGCCGCTGCGGCCCATCGGCCCCGCCCCCCGCAGAAGGCGGTGCGCCGACTGTTGCAGCGGATCGGGTTGCACCCCGACGATCCCGACGCCGACGTGTTCGCGCTCGACGGCAAGCGGGCACTGGTCATCGCCACGAACCACGGCCGACTCGACCTGGGCAAGCCGACCGGCGTGTTCGCGAGCGAGCTGACCGTGCCGTACTACGCGTTCCGCGACGCCGGCATGGTGGTCGACGTGGCGAGCCCGAGGGGAGGCGACATCCCGGTCGATCCCCAGTCGCTCAAGCCGGTCATCCGGACCGCCGCCGACGATCGACTGCTCGCCGATCCGGTGCTGCGCGGGCAGCTCGCCGAGTCACTGGCGGTGGGCGACGTCGACATCTCCGTGTACGACATCGTGTACCTGGCCGGCGGGTGGGGCGCAGCGTTCGACCTCGGCACGTCCGAAGCGCTCGGTCGTCAGATCACCGCCGCCGACGAGCGGGGAGCGGCCATCGGCGGCGTGTGCCACGGGCCGCTCGGCCTCCTGCAGGCCACCAAGCCCGACGGCAGCCCGCTGGTCGCAGGTCGTCGTCTGACGGCGGTGACCGACAAGCAGGTTCGAGAACTCGGCATCGCATCGACCCCGCAGCACCCCGAGACCGAGCTGCGTGCCGCCGGCGCGGAGTTCGAGTCGAAGCACGCCTTCCGCGACCCGTTCGCCAACCACTGGGTCGTCGACGGCAACCTCGTCACCGGCCAGAACCAGAACGCCGCCCCCATGGTCGCCCGAGAACTCATGCGCCTCGTCGAGTAGATGGGGTCGGATACGTTTCGTCGGGCCCGACGAAACGTATCCGACCCCTAGATCAGGTGGACGGTTCGGGAGCCTGGTCGGCTGCGGACGAGGGTGCCGATCTGCCAGGTGGGTTCGTCGATCGATGCTTGGACGGCGTCGGCGTCGGCGGGGTCGCACACGACGACCATGCCGATACCCATGTTGAGCATGCGGTGCAGCTCGTGATCGTCGACGCCGGTCGCGAGTTCGCCGATCAGTTCGAACAGCGGGCCCTTCGGCCACGAACCGAGTCGGATCTCGGCGTCGACTGCGTCGGGGAGCACCCGCGGCAGGTTCTCCGGGAGGCCACCACCGGTGATGTGGGCGAGCGCCTTCACCTTGCCCGACTCGAGGGCCCCGTCGAGCACACCCAGATACGACCGGTGCGGTGCCAGCAGGGCGTCGCCGAGCTCCTGGTCGAAACCGGGCGGCGTCACGTTCATCGGCACCCAGTCGAACAGCTTGCGCAGGAACGAGAAGCCGTTGGTGTGGGGCCCGCTCGACGCCACGCCGATCAACACGTCGCCGGGTGACACGTCGTCGCGGGGGAGCAGCTCGCTCCGCTCGGCGATGCCGACGAGGGTGCCGGCGACGTCGAACGCACCCGCTGCGTACACGCCGGGCATCTCGGCCGTCTCGCCGCCGAGCAGCACACAGCCCGACGCCTCGCAGGCTTCGGCCATGCCGGTCACGACGTCGGCGACGAGGTCGGCGTCGAGCTTGCTTGCGGCGATGTAGTCGAGGAAGAAGAACGGTCGCGCCGACTGCACGAGCACATCGTCGATGCAGTGGTTGACGATGTCGTGGCCGATGTTGCGCACCTTGCCGAGCCGGGCGGCGAGTTCGACCTTCGTCCCGACGCCGTCGGTCGAGGCGACCAGCACCGGATCGGCTCGCTCGAGGATCCGCTTCGCCGACAGCACGCCACCGAACGACCCGACACCCCGGAGCACGTCGCTGCCGAGCGTGCGCTCGACGGCGCCCTTCATCTGCTCGACCGCCCGGTTGCCCTCGTCGATGTCGACACCGGTCGACGCGTACGAGGTGAGCATGGCGCCCGGTGCGCGCCACCCGATGTCGCGACGCACGATCATGTTCGGGAACGAGACACCGTCCATCGCCCGGTAGGCGGCGGCACGTGCGGCGGCGAGGTCGGTACCCAGGCCGGTCACGGCCAGCACCCGTCCTCCGGCCGTGCGACCGTCGGACACACCGGCCGGGAACAGGATTGCGTTCGGGTCGTCACTCGATCGGTTCGCCCAGTCGGTCGTCGAGAAACCGGTCAACGTGATCGCTGCGCCGGTGCTCGGCGAGGCCGGATAGCCGGGCGCAGCGGCCACGACGGTGCACGCCACGGCGTCGCGCACGCCGACGGGGACCGACGACACGTCGTGTCGGGTGCAGGCGAGTGCAAGCTCGGCGAGATCGGTCTCGAGGAGCGGCAGCACCGCTTGGGTCTCGGGGTCACCGAAGCGACAGTTGTACTCGATGAGGCGGGGCCCGTCGGCGGTGAGCATCAGACCGGCGTACAGCACGCCGACGTACGGCGTTCCCGACGAGGCGTAGTAGTCGAGGATCGGTTGGACGAAGGTGGCCAGCAGCTCCGTCGCGTCGAAGGCGACCGGCGCCGGCGCGTAGGCGCCCATGCCGCCGGTGTTCGGGCCGGTGTCGCCCTCACCGATCCGCTTGTGATCCTGCGCGAGCGGCAGGGCGACCGCCGAGTTGCCGTCGCAGAGGGCGAGCAGTGAGCACTCGGGGCCGGAAATCCGTTCCTCGAGCACGAACGGGCCGAGCTTGGCGGTCGAACGGATCGCCGCCTCGGTCTCGTCGTCGTCGGCGGGCACGATGACGCCCTTGCCGGCTGCGAGACCGTCGAGCTTCACGACGACGGGCTTGCCGAACCCGCGCCACCAGGCGATCGCCCCGTCGGCGTCGAGCTCCTCGAACCGCTCGTAGACCGGGCCTGGTACGCCGAGCGAGTCGGCGAGATGGCGGGAGAAGCCCTTCGACGACTCGATACGGGCCTGCTTCGACGTCGGGCCGAAACAGGGGATCTTGCGGAAGCTGCACTCGTCGGCGACGCCGTCGACCAGCGCTGCCTCGGGCCCCGGGATCACCAGATCGACGTCGTCGGCCGTGAGCTCGCCGAGATCGTCGGCCAGGCTCACCGTGTGGCCGTGCTCCTCGCACGACCAGGCGATCGCGTGCTCGCGGCCACCTCGTCCGATCACCACGACACGCATCAGGCGATCGCTCCCTCGAACGACAGCTTCGCCTGGGCTTCGTGCACGGCGATCGGGTACTCGCCGGTGAAGCAGGCGTTGCAGTAGCCCTCGGACTGGCCGACGGCACGCATCATGCCGTCGAGCGACAGGAAGGCGAGCGAGTCGGCTCCGATGTGGGCCTCCATCTCCTCGACACTGAGCCTCGACGCCATGAGGTCGCCGTCGTGGCCCATGTCGACGCCGAAGTGGCAGGCGTGGGTGATCGGCGGACACGTGATGCGCAGGTGCACCTCGGTGGCGCCGGCGTCACGGACGAGTTTGACGAGCGGCCCGGCGGTCGTGCCGCGCACGAGTGAGTCGTCGATCATGACGACTCGCTTGCCCTCGAGGTTCTCCCGCAACGCGTTGAACTTGAGGGCGACGCCGCGCTCGCGCATGTCTTGCGTCGGCTCGATGAAGGTGCGGCCGATGTAGCGGTTCTTGATCAGCCCGTCGTTGTGGGGGATCCCCGACTCGGCCGAGTAGCCGATCGCCGCCGGGATCGAGGAGTCGGGAACGGGGATGACCACGTCGGCGTCGATCGCCGACTCGATGGCGAGTTCGCGGCCGAGCCGTTGGCGGACGTGGTGCACGTTCTGCCCGTCCCAGAACGAGTCGGGGCGGGAGAAGTAGACGAACTCGAACGTGCAGCGGGCCGGCTGTCCGGACGGGGTGAGCGCCTGGATGCGGTCGATCTCGGCGCCGCGGAGGGTGACGATCTCACCGGGCCGGACCTCGTCGATGTCGGTGCAGCCGAGCGTGGCGAGCGCGCACGTCTCCGACGCGACGGTCCAGCCGCCGTGGGGGAGCCGCCCGACCGACAGGGGACGGAAGCCCCACGGGTCGCGCACGGCGATGACCTCGTCGGCTGCGAGCAACACCAGCGAGAACGCACCCTTCCAGGCCGGCAGCGTCCGCTCGAGACGCTCCTGCCAGGTGCGGCCACCGGCCGCGGCGAGCATCAGCGCGATGACCTCGGTGTCGCTCGTCGCCGTGAGACCGAACCCGCGATGGAGCAGCTCCTCACGCAACGCCGAGGCGTTGACGATGTTGCCGTTGTGCGCGACCGCCAACGGTCCGTGCATGGTCTCGATCACGAACGGCTGGATGTTCCGGTGGGCGTTCGATCCCGTGGTCGAGTACCGGGTGTGGCCGATCGCGTGATAACCCGACAGCGGGGCGAGCACCTCCGGCGTGAAGATGTTCGACACCAACCCCTCGTCCTTGTGCAGCCGCACTCGCGAACCGTCGCTGACGGCGATGCCGGCCGCTTCCTGTCCGCGGTGCTGGAGCGCGAACAAGCCGAAGAACGACAGCTCCGCGACACCGTCGCCGTGCGGCGTCGAGATGCCGAAGACGCCGCACTCCTCCTTGGGTCGATCGTCCGTGGTGACGGGGATCTTCTTCACAGCAGGCCTGCTTTCGTCAGGTTGGCGGTGAGCCGTTCGGGCACGGGGTAGGCGCCGGGGTCGAACGGCGTGCCGGTGAGCCGTTCGTAGGCGACGATGTAGCGGGCAGTCGTCGCCGACCAGACCTCGTCGGGCACGTTCGGGATCGGGCCTTCGCCCTTGTAACCGAGTTCGGCGAACGCCCGTCGGACGTCTTCTTTGTCGAGGCTCTCGGGCTCGTTGCCGTCGGCGAGGCGACGCTCGTAGCTGTCGGCCATCCACACACGAGACGAGTCGGGCGTGTGGATCTCGTCGATCAGGATCAGGTCGCCGTCGTGCGTCATGCCGAACTCGTACTTCGTGTCGGCCAGGATGAGGCCCGCCTGCTCGGCGATCTCGACGCCACGGCCGAACACGGTGAGGGCGATGTCCATCACCCGTTCCCACAGGTCGGCGTCGAGCAGGCCCCGTTCGACCACCTGGGCACACGTGAGCGGCACGTCGTGGCCGCCGGCCTGCGCCTTCGTCGTGGGGGTGACGATGTGATTCGGGAGCGGGGTGTTCTTCGCGAGCCCATCCGGGAAGTCGTAGCCGTAGATCGAACGCTGGCCCTCCGAGTACATGCCCCATACCGACGTGTCGGTGACCCCGGTGATGTGGCCCCGCACGACGACCTCGACCGGCAGCGGAACGGCCGCTCGGGCCAGGAGGGCGTTCGGATCGGGGACCGAGACGACATGGTTCGGCACGATGTCGGACGTGCGGTCGAACCACCAGGCGGCCAACTGGTTCAGCACCTGCCCCTTGTACGGGACGCCGGCCAGGATGCGGTCGAACGCCGACAGGCGGTCGGTCGTGACGATCAGGCGGCGGTCGTGACCGATCGCCCACGAGGCCCGAACCTTGCCGTCGCGCCGATCGGGGAGCGGGAGATCGATCTCGGTGAACGGCTCGAACAGGCTGGTCCTCATCGTCGACTCCTACATCTCCGCCGCTGCCGCGACTCCGTTGCGGAACAACTGGAGGCCGAGATGATCGAGCCCGCCCCCGTTGCTGAAGTGGGGGTGTTGGCGACCCACCACGAAGTTCTCCGGATGCGGCATCAACCCGAGCACGTTGCCGTCGGCGTTGCACACCCCGGCGATGTCGGCCACGGAGCCGTTCGGGTTCGTGCTGCGGTAGGTGAGTGCGATCTGGCCCGCCTCGGCCAGGGCCTCGGGATCGGGGTGCACGTAGCGACCCTCGCCGTGAGCGATCGGACAGTGGATCGGCTGCTCGATGCCCTTGGTCCACAGACACCGCGAACTCGGCTTCGGGTCGAGGACGACCCAACGGCACTCGAACCGGCCGTGTGCGTTGTGGCCGAGGGCGCCGGGGAGGAGCTTGGTGCGTGTCAGCACCTGGAACCCGTTGCAGATGCCGATAACGGGGCGGCCGGTCGCCACGAACTCGCGAAGCCGGTCACCCACACCGACGTTCAGGTCGAGCGCGAGCATGCGGCCGGCACCGAGTGCGTCGCCGTACGAGAAGCCGCCGGCGACGGCGACCAGGCGTGCCTCGTCGAGCAGGTCGGGGTTCTCGGCGAGTTCCGATGCCAGGACGATCGTCGGGTCGGCCCCGGCGAGTTCGAGCGCCAGTGACAGGTCGCGGTCGCGGTTGGTGCCGGGTCCGGCGACGACGAGGGCGGGAACGGCGCTCATGCGAGATCCTCGAGTCGGGTGAATGCGTCGGCGAGGTCTTCGACGTCGATCGGGTCGAGTCCGGGCAGGACGAGATCGGTCAGCTCGGTCACGGTGCCGATCACCCGGACGGGTTCGTGCATGACGCCCCGGAACTCGTCGAGATCGCCGGGGGCCACCTCGACCAGGAGTCGGCTCTGCGATTCGGCGAAGAGCGAGGTCACCAGGTCGTCGTGAGGGAGCTCGGTGATCTCGGCGCCGAGGCGACCGGCGATGCACAGTTCGGCGAGCGCGACCGCGAGGCCGCCCTCGCTCAGGTCGTGGCACGACCAGACCAGGCCCTCGTTGATCGCCCGATGCAGGTTGCGGTAGCGGGTCGGTGCATCCGGGTCGGGCGACGGCACCGATCCGGGATCGTCGGGTTCGCCGAGCAGCAGGTCGAGATGGCTGCCGGCGAACTCGGTCGCCGTCGAGCCGAGGAGCACGATCTTGTTGCCGGGTTGCCGCAGCACCGGGGTGACGCAGCGGTCGGCGTCGGGCACGTTGGCCACGGCGGTGATCACCAGCGTCGGCGGCACCGCGTGGCGCTTGCTGTCGGCACCCGTGTACTCGTTGTTGAGCGAGTCCTTGCCCGACACGAAGGGTGCCCGGTACGCCATCGCGGCGGCGCACGCACCGTCGACGGCGGCGACGAGCTCGCCCAGCGTCGACTCCCGTCGGGGGTCGCCCCACGAGAAGTTGTCGAGCAGCGCCGTGTTGTCGGGATCGCCGCCGGCGGCGACCACGTTGCGCATCGCCTCGTCGACTGCCCCGTACGCCATCGCCTCCGGGTCGTGCAGCCCCCACCAGGGGTTGACGCCGATGCCGATCGCGATGCCGGCGTCGTCCGTCGGTTCGGCGATGACCACACCGTCGGCGGGTGCATCGCTCAGTCGGCCCACCAGCGGTCGGATGACCGTCCCGCCGAGGATCTCGTGGTCGTAGCGGTGGATCGTCTCCGCCTTCGAGGCGATGTTCAGATGCGACAGCAGCCCGAGCAGGGTGCCGCGCAGGTCGTCGACCTCGCGGCCGACCTCCTCGCCCCGCTTCGGCTGGGGCATCTTGGCGGTCAGGGCCCGCGGTGGCCGACCGTCGTGCAGGAACTCGGTGGTCATGTCGAGCACCGGGACCCCGCCGCTGCGGACCACGAGTCGTCCGTCGCCGGTGAACTCACCGAGATCGGCCAGCTCGACGCCGTAGTAGCTGCAACGATCTTCCAGCTCGGCCATGTTGGCCGGCGGCACGGCGATCACCATCCGCTCCTGGGCCTCCGACAACCAGATCTCCCAGGGCTCGAGCCCGGCGTACTTGAGCGGCACCTCGTCGAGTTCGACGTCGGCACCGACGCCCTCGGCCATCTCGCCGACCGCCGACGACAGTCCGCCGGCGCCACAATCGGTGATGGCGCTGAACAGGTGCTCCGCACCGACGAGCACGTCGATCAGCAGCTTCTCGACGATCGGGTCGCCGATCTGCACGCTCGCGCCGGCGACCTCGCCGGTCGACGCGTCCATCGTGAGGGAGGAGAACGTCGCGCCCCGGATGCCGTCACGGCCGGTGCGTCCGCCGAGCACGACGACCCGGTCGCCGGGGAACGGGCCGTCGGGCATCGACCACCCCTCGGCCACGCCGATGCACCCGGCAAAGACGAGCGGGTTCGTCGTGAAGCCCGGGTCGTACAGCACGGCGCCGGCCACCGTCGGGAGGCCGATCTTGTTGCCGTAGTCGGCGACGCCGTCGATCACACCGTCTCGGATCCGGAGCGGATGGAGCGCCCCGTCGGGCACGCTCGACAGCGGTGTGTCGGGCGGGCCGAAGCACAGGATGTCGGTGACCGCGATCGGCTTGTGGGCGATGCCGAGCACGTCTCGGATCACGCCGCCGACGCCGGTGTTGGCGCCGCCGAACGGCTCCACGGCCGACGGATGGTTGTGGGTCTCCGCCTTCAGCGCGATCGTCGTCTCGCCCCGGAACCCGACGATCCCGGCGTTGCCGACGAACGCCGACTTCACGAACGGCGCGTCGATCGAGTCGGTGCAGTTGCGGAGCATCTGGATGAGCGACGGGCGGTCTTCACCGTCGTCGGTCGTGATCGCAGCGCGGAACGTCTTGTGGGCGCAGTGCTCGCTCCACGTCTGGGCCAGGGTCTCGAGTTCGACGTCGGTCGGCTCACGGCCGAGTTCGGCGTAGTGGGCCTGCACGACCCGCAGCTCCTGCGGATCGAGGGCGAGGCCACGCTCGACACCGATCGTGAGGAGCTCGTCCATCGTCTTGCCGATGATCTCGACCGTGTCGGCGACGCCGGACGCAACGCTCTCGGCGTGGAAGGTCGGCTCGACCGTTCCCACCTGCCACCGTTCGATCACCGGGTTCGCGACGATCCGGCGGACGATGCGGTCGGCCAGATCGTCGTCGATGTCGCCCAGTTCGACCCGGCGTCCGGTCGCAGCGCCCGTGATCGGCACGCCCAACTGCTCGGCCGCGTGCAACAGGCTCGCCGCCGCAGAGTCGGTCACACCGGGGAGGAACGTCACTTCGGTCCCGTGGCCGTTGGGCTCACCCCAGCGGCCCTGCTGGAGCAGCGGATCGACCAGGAAGCCGTGCAGCTTGTTCAGGGCGTCCTGGTCGAGATCGCCTTCCAGGAAGACGACGTCGGCGACCTTCACCTCCAACGCGTCGTCGGTGACCAAACCCAGTTGGCGGGCAGCCGTCTGGATGGCCGTCGCCCGAGGGTCGGGGTCGATGGAACGGATCGTCAAGCGGTGCCGGGGGACCACTGGAGCGAACCTACGAGATCGGACGACACCTCGTTCGCATTTGGACGAAAATTCAGGCGGGCGTGACGGGCGTCGCAGGGCGCCCGGTCGGCGGGTTCCGCATCGGGTCCGCGCACGAGCGCGTGCGGTACCGTGCCCCGCATGGCGAAGTGGCTCCTGAAGAGCGAGCCCGACGTGTTCGGCTACGACCATCTGGTCGCTGCCAAGCGTGAGGGCTGGGACGGCGTACGCAACTACCAGGCCCGCAACTTCATGCGGGAGATGAAGCGCGGCGATCGAGCGATCTTCTACCACTCGAACGCGAAGCCGCCCGGGGTGGCGGGTATCGCCAAGATCGTGAAGGGTGCCGAGCCCGACCCGACCCAGTTCGATCCCGACTCCGACTACTTCGACCCGAAGTCCGACCCCGACGACCCCCGCTGGGACTGGGTCACCGTGGCGCCCGACCGACCGCTGACCTTCCTGTCCCTCGACGAGCTCAAGGCGATGCCCGAACTGGCCGAGTGTCGGCTGCTCGCCCGCGGCAACCGCCTCTCGGTGCTGCCGTTGACCGACGACGAGTTCGACGCGATCGTCGCCGCAGCCGACGCCAAGGGCGGTCGGTCGTGAGCGACGGCGAGCACCGGCCCACCCGAATCGTCCTGGTGCGCCACGGCGAGTCGGTCGTGACCGTCAACCGGGTGGTCGGTGGGCCGCGCACCTGCAGCGGCTTGTCGGAGCTCGGGCAGCGACAAGGCGAACGGCTCCGGTCTCGACTCGAACGAACCGGTGAGGTCGACGCCACCGCCCTGATCAGCTCCGCCTATCCACGGGCTCGCGAAACCGCCGAGCTGATCGCTCCGGCGCTGGGGCTCGACGTGCAGGTCGTCGACGGGTTCGGCGAGCACGACCCGGGGCCCGAATGCGACGGGCTGACCTTCCAGGAGTTCATCGATCGACACGGCATGCCCGACTGGGAGGCCGATCCGTTCACGGTCACCTTCCCCGGCGGTGAGACCGTGGCGGCGTTCCATCATCGGGTCGGCGTCGCCCTGACCGAGGTGATCGCACAGCACGAGGGAGGAACCGTCGTGGTCGTCTGCCACGGCGGGGTGATCGACGCCATCCTGCGGCGTTCGCTCCGTGCGCCGATGACCGGCGACTTCGACGTGCACACCCTCAACACCTCGCTCACCGAGTTGGTGCTCGGCCGACCGGGTCGATGGCGGCTCGTCCGGTACAACGACGCCGGCCACCTCGAGGGGTTGCCTGCGGAGACGCCGCGCATGAGCGACGGCTGATGCCGCGCTGGGTCGTCGTCGGCGGGGGAGCAGCGGGCTGTGTCGTCGCCGCTCGCCTCGCACAACGGCCTGGACACGAGGTCCTCCTCGTCGAGTCGGGACCGCGCTTCGACGGCGTGCCCACGCCCGCAGCGTCCGACCTCGGCCCCTACCTGAGCGACCCGAACCGACTGTTGCCCACCGAGGTCGTGCGGCGGCCCGGTCGACACCCCGAGCCGTACCTGCAGGGGCACGGGCTCGGTGGTTCGTCACTCGTGAACGGGTCGATCGTCACCGGGGACGATCCGGGCGGTCACCTGCTGCCCCTGGAAGAACCGTGGGCGCACGGACCCCTGTCCGCCGCCTTGCTCGACACCGATCCGCACGCCCGGCCGGTGCGGCTGGTCCGCCGAGATCGTCGACGGGTGACCGTGGCGGACGCCTACCTCGCCGTCGCACCCGACTCGTTGACGGTCGTCGTCGGCGAACCGGTGCGCTCGATCCGCTTCGAGGGTCGTCGTGCGACGGGCGTCCAACTCGCCGGCGGCACCTACGACGCCGACGCCGTGGTGGTGTGCGCCGGCGCGATCCGGACGCCGGCACTCCTGCTGCGGAGCGGTGTCGCCGTGCCGGGGTTGGGCGACCACCTGCAGGATCATCCGGCCTTCACGCTGACGCTCTCGCTGACGGACGGTGTCGCCGACCCGACGGCACCGACGATCTCGTGCGTGGCCGATCACGGGGGATTCCAGCTGCTGCCCGTCGAACACCTGAGCACGCCGGGATACGTGGCGTTGATGGTGGGGCTGACGACGGTGTCGAGCGAGGGCCGGGTTCGTCTCGGTCGTGACGGCGAGCCGGTCGTCGAGCTCGGGCAGCTGACCGACCCAGGTGATCGGGAGCGGCTGGTCGCCGGTGTCCGATCGGCGCTCGAGCTGCTGTCGGCAGAGCCGTTCGGGGCGGTGGTCGAGCGAGTGTTCGTCGACTCGGCCGGCACGACGACGGACGATCTTTGGTCGACCCCCGACCGGTTCGAGGAGTTCGTGGTCGAGCACGCCGGCGGCCACTACCACGTCGCCGGCACCGCTCGGGAGGGTGTGGTCACCGACGCCGGTCGGGTGCGTGGTTACGACGGCCTGTTCGTCGCCGACGCCTCGGCGCTCCCGGGCGTGCCACGAGCCGACCCGTACCTCGCCGTCGTCACCCAGGCCGAGCGCCTGGTCTCCACCCTCACGGTGCCCTGACCAGGCTTCTCGGTGGCCCGGGTCCGGGATGCCGGCCTGGGTTCACCCAGATCGTGGGTCGTCGGCGGGGCAGCTCGGTTCTCGGTGACCTGGGTCCGGGATGCCGGACGGTGTCCGCCGAGAACGTGGGGCTGCTGTCCGAGCTCTCGCAGATCTGGGTCCGGGATACCGGCCTCCTTGCACTGAGATCGTTCGGACCGTCGAGCGGAGCGAGGGCGTGGTAGGCCTGTGGGGATGGGGAATCGGGAGATCCGGTTGGACGAGGTGGCCGACGGTTGTCTGGCGTATCTGCAGGGTGATGGCGGTTGGGGATGGAGCAACGCCGGGCTGGTGGTGGGCGACGGTGCCTCGCTGCTCGTCGACACCCTGTTCGACTCGGCGTTGACCCGATCGATGCTCGACACGATGGCCGACCACGTCCGCTCGGCGCCGATCGGCACGGTCGTGAACACCCACGCCAACGGCGACCACTGCTACGGCAACTCGGTGGTCGCCGATACCGCGACGATCGTCGCGTCATCGGCAGCGGCGAGCGAGATGGAGGACGTGCCGCCGGCGCTGCTCGCCGCGTTGAACAACGACCCGGGTGCCGCCGGCGATCTGTTCCGATCGTTCTTCGGTGAGTTCGACTTCGACGGCATCGAGATGCGGTTGCCCGACCGCACCTTCGACGGTCGCCTCGAACTCGACGTCGGGGGCCGATCGGTCGAGTTGATCGAGGTCGGTCCGGCGCACACGGCGGGCGACACGATCGTCGTCGTGCCCGACGCCAAGACCGTCTACACCGGCGACATCCTCTTCATCGGCGGCACGCCCATCGTCTGGGCAGGGCCGTTGTCGAACTGGATCGCCGCATGCGACCTGATGCTGGGAATGGACGTCGACACCGTCGTCCCCGGCCACGGCCCGGTCACCGACGAGGCGGGCGTCACCGCCGTGCGCGACTACCTGAGCTTCGTCGAGCGAGGGGCCGGCGAGCGGCACGCGGCGGGCATGGATGCCTTCGACGCCGCACGAGATCTCGCCGTCGCGATCGGTGCGCGGGAGGACTTCTCGTCGCTCGGTGAGTTCGGTCGAATCGCCGTCAACGTCGAGGCGGTCTACCGTGAACTCGACCCCGACCACTCGACGCCCGACGTCGTCGAACAGTTCCGCCGCATGGCCGCCATCGAAGCCGCGGGTCACACCACCTGACCCCGGCGCCTGCCAGGCGCCGGCCGGTTCTCGGTGGCGTTGGTGCGGGACATTGGACGCGAGCCCCCGAAAACCGGGGTCGGGCCGGTTCTCGGTGGCGTTGGTGCGGGATGTCGGACGGGAGCCGCCGAGAACGGTGGGTGCTGTCGGCTGGGCGGGTTCTCGGTGGCGTTGGTGCGGGATGTCGGACGAGAGCCGCCGAGAACGGTCGGTCGCTTGGTGTTGCTGTCGGCTGGGCGGGTTCTCGGTGGCGTTGGTGCGGGATGTCGGACGAGAGCCGCCGAGAACGGTGGCTGCGACGGGTCGTTGTCGTCGATGCGTCGTCGGCTCTGAGGCCTCCGGCGTCCCGTCTCCGCGGTCGCCGAGATGGTCGGGCCGGGTAGTTGGCTTCCGCGCCGCCGATCGCTGGGCGGGTGCTCGGCGGCGTTGGTACGGAATATCGGACGGGAGCCGCCGAGAATCGTGGGTGCTGTCGGCTGGGCAGGTTCTCGGTGGTGTCGGTGCGGGATCTCGGACGGGAGCCGCGGAGAACCTTGGTTGCGCCGGGACGTGGTCGGGGGCGCTGGGTCTCGGCGTCCCGGATCGACGCAGGACGGTCGGGCGACGGCCTGGCGCTCGGCGTCAGGCGGGTTGGTCGGCGGGTTCGGTGGGAGCCGGTTCGTCCGAGTCGGCGTCGGGAGCCGCGGCGCTCTGTTCCTCCCGACGGCTTCGCACGGAGTGGCGCACGGCCAGGACCCAGCCGACCGCGACGGCGATCGAGAAGATGAACCACTGGAACGCGTACGAGAGGTGGTTGCCCTCCGACAGCTCCGGTGGTGCGATCGGGAACGGCGGCCCGTCCGGTTCGGGCGGGGTCGACTCGATGAGGTCGACGTACATCGGGACCACGTCACCGTCAAGCTGGGCCGCCAGCCGGTCGAGATCGATCCGCTGCGCCTCGGTCAGCACGCCGTCGGCCGGGTCGCTCAGCTGACCGGTGCGTCGCACTTCGGTTTCGCGCAGCCGCCCGACCAGGTCGACATCGATGCCCGGCACCGGCGGAGCGTCGCCCGACACGAGCGGCACGAAGCCCCGGTTCACGATCAGGATCCTGCCGTCGTCGAGTCGCATCGGCACGGCGACGTTCACCCCGGCGGCGCCGTTCTGCGAACGGTTGACGACGCTGAACGCCCCCTCCGGCAGGTAGGTCCCCGAGACGGTGACCTGACGCCACTCCACGTCGTCGGGGTCGGTGGTCGGCGTCAGCACCTCGTCGAGCGGTGCGGCCGCCACGTCGTACCGAGCCTCGACCGTCGCGTTGAACTCCTGGCGCTCGTCGAGCCGTCGGAGCTGCCAGAAGCCGAGGTTGATCATGAGCACGATGCCGAACACCACGACGAGGTGGAACGCAATCCACTTCGGGCGCAGCAGGAATCGGTACATGTCAGGTCGGACGCTATCGACCTCGGCGCCGAGCCGGTCGAGGTAACGGCCGGGGGTAGGGTCGGAGGCGATGGAGCTGCCCGACTTCCACATCCCGCACGCGGAGAAGATCGAGTGGATGATCGAGACCGACGGGTGGGCGCTCGAGCCGGTGTCGCCACGCGCCGACACCGACCCGCCGCTCCCCGCCTACGCCTACACGATCGGGCTCCCGGCCCTGCTCGGGTTCCCCGAGCTGGTCGTGTTCGGGCTGACGCCGGTCACGAGCCGTGGGCTGATCGGGCTCGTCGTCGACGCCGTCCGCGGCGGTACCGAGATCCCACTCGAGGTCGAACTCGTCGGCCTGCTCGAGAACGAGCTGCGGTGTGCCTTCGCCCCGGTCGACATCGACACACACGGCGCCTTCTTCGAGACCGCCCGCTCCTGGTACCGGGGTGGCGAGTTCTCGATGCTGCAGATGATCTACCCGGACCGCAACGGCTTCATGCCGTACGAGACCGGGTACGAGCAGCGCATGCGTCTCGCCCAGCCCGTCGTCGGCACCTTCGGTTCGTCATGATCGCCGGCCGCCCCCTCCTCGTGTTCGACGGCGACTGCGCGTTCTGCACGACCTGGGCCCGCCGTGGCCAGCGCTGGCTCGGACTCGAGCACGTGGAGCCGTGGCAGTTCCTCGACCTCGACGAGCTCGGCCTGACCCAGGACGAGTGCGAACAGGCCGTGCAGTGGGTGACCGACGACGGTGACCATTGCGCTGCCGAGTTCGCCGTCATCGCCTCGCTGCGCCACGCCGGTGGGGTGTGGGCGGTGCTCGGTTCGGTGATGGCACTGCCGGGCATCCGGCAGCTCGCCGGCGTCGTCTACCGACTCGTCGCGAAGTACCGGCACAAGCTGCCGGGCGGCACCCCGGCCTGCAGCCTGCCCCGCGTCGATCCCGACTGACGCTCGCCGAGCCGAGGCTGGGTACCGTCGCGACCATGCCGAGCACCGTCGTCCGGAACTGCCACCTCGACTACCGCCTGACCGGCGATGGCCCCGACGTGGTGTGGGGACACGGTCTCACCTCGTCGATGGACGAGGAGGATCAACTCGCCCTCGTCGACTGGTCGACGGCCGGCGCCGGGCATCGCGTGCTCCGCTACGACGCCCGTGGTCACGGCGGGAGCGACTCGACCACCGAACCCACCGACTACTCGTGGGAGTCCCTCGCGCACGACCAGCTCGCTCTCGCCGACGCCGTCGGCATCGACCGCTACGTGGCGGCCGGTGCCTCGATGGGCGCCGCGACCGCCCTGCATGCCGCCCTGATCGCTCCCGACCGGGTTCGTGCACTGGTGTTGGTCATCCCACCGACGGGGTGGGAGACCCGAGCTGCGCAGACCGGGTTGTACGCCGCGATGGCCGATCTGGTGGAGGCGGAGCGGCACGCCGAGTTGCTGGCCGCGTCGGCCGATGTGCCGCCACCCGACCCCGTCGCCGACGAGCCGCTCTGGACCGAGCGCTTCGAGCGCAAGCTCGCCGAGACCGATCCCGTCCGCCTGGCCCGCGTCTTCCGCGGTGCGGGGACGGCCGATCTGCCACTCGCTGACGCGATCGCGACGATCGACGTACCGGTGCTGATCCTCGCCTGGACCGGTGACGCCACCCATCCGCTCACCACCGCCGCCCGCCTGCAGGAACTCATGCCCCAGAGCGAGCTGGTCGTCGCCACGACCAGAGCCGGCCTCGACACCTGGTCGTCCCGAACCGCCACCTTCCTCTCCTCCCTCACCTCGAAGGCGTGAACAAACTGCGGAACTATTCCGCAGTTTGTTCACGCATTGCGTGGACTCGAGGGAGGGTCAGGTGGGGGTGGAGGCGGCGACGAAGGAGGTCCATTCGTCGATCCAGCGTTGCCAGAACTCGGGCGGATAGTCGTGGCCCATGCCCTCGATCTCGACGAAGCGGGCGCCGGGGATCAGCTCGGCCGTGCGGCGGCCACCGCTGATGTCGATCAGGGTGTCGGCGGAGCCGTGGAGGACGAGCGTTGGCGTCGTCACCCCGGCCAGTTCGTCGGCCCACGAACCCGCAGCGACGACGGCGAAGTACTGACGTCCGACTCCGGCGGGGTCGAAGGCGCGCTCGTAGGCGCGCGCCGCCTGCGCCCGGGCCCGCTCCTCGTCACGGAAGGCCGGGCTGCCCCACACGTGGAGCGACGCGACCGCTCGGTCGAGCACGTCGTCGCGTTCGGTCACCGGGGGAGCGGTCAGCAGGGCGAACGCTTCCGGTGTCGACTGGCCGTACTCGCGCTCGCCGGTCCGCGACATCACCGAGGTGATCGTCAGCAGACGGTCGCGATGGTGGATCGCCAACTGCTGGACGATCATGCCGCCCATCGACAAGCCCATCACGTGAGCTCGCTCGACGCCGACGGCGTCGAGCACGGCGATCGCATCGGCCGCCATGTCGCGCAGCGAATAGGCCGCACCGTCGTCGCCGACCGGTGCGTCGGTGAAGTGTGTCGACAGACCGACATCACGGTTGTCGAATCGGATCACCTGATAGCCCTCGGCGGCGAAGCGCTCGCACCACGCCTCTTCGTAGTTGACGCACTGCGATCCGAGACCGTTCACGAGCAACAGCGTCGGATCGTCGGGCGACCCGAACCGCTCGAAGTAGATCGTGCAGTCACCGTTCACCGCGTGTCCGTGCGTCGTTGGCATGTCGGAAACCTACCGAGCAGGCTGCACGCGCCAGAATGCGGACGTGGAACTCCTCGTCGCCGCTGATGATCGCACCGGAGCATTCGAGAGCGCAGCCGTGCTCGCCGACCACGGCACCGGACCGGTCGCCGTCACCGCGTGGCCGCGCACCTCGGCGTCGGAGCGTCCGATCGGGGTGCTCGATCTGGGGAGCAGGCACTTGAGCCCGGCCGACGCCGCCGATCGGGTCGACGTCCTGCCCGATGCCACGTTCCACGCCCACAAGATCGACTCGACGCTCCGCGGCAACTGGCCGACCGAACTGGCCGCCCGAGCCCGCACCAAACCGGTGCTGCTCGTCCCGTCACTGCCGTCGCTCGGTCGAACCTGCGAGGGAGGGGTCGTGCTCGAACTCGGACGACCCGTACACGAAGGCAACGCCGCCACCGACGTCCGACGCGCCGTCCGAACCTCGCGGCCAGTCGAAGCGTTGCTGCAGGCGGGGGAACACGACGCCAGCGAGGTCACCGTTCGCGACGGGCTCGACGCCTGGCTGGCGGCGCCGCACGGCGTCGCGGTCGTCGACGCCGTCGACGACGACGAGATCGACGAGATCGTCGCCCGGTGGACCGAGCACGCCGCCGACGTCGTCCTCGCCGGTACGTCCGCCGCGGTCGGTGCCGCGGCTGCCGTCGTCGCCCACGACGACGACACGCTCGACGTGCCACCGGTCGACGGGTCGGTCCTGGTCGTCTGCGGCAGCGTCCACCCGGCCTCCCGCCGCCAGATCGACTTCGCCGAGCGGCGGGGCATCCCGGTCAGCTCGATCGCCGACGACATCGCCGCCCGCCAGCTGCAACGTGAGGGGACGCTCGTGATCGCGACCGAGATCCCCGTCGGCGACGTCGACGAACCGATGGCCGTCGCCGCAGCGAGCGCGCTCGCCCGCGGCGTGCACGACATCCGACGCCACGTCGAACTCGGTGCGATCGTCATCCTCGGCGGGGACACCGCCACCGCCGTCATCGGCGACGCCGACGTCGAGGTGCTCGGCTCGCTCGGTCCGGGCGAGGCGTGGGTCGACGCCGCGGGATTCGATGCGCCGATCGTCACCCGGTCCGGGGGCTTCGGCGCCGACCATGCCCTCGTCGACCTGCTCGACCGCCTCCGACGGCCATGACGGTTCCGTACGCGATCACGATGGGCGACGCGTCGGGCGTCGGACCGGAGCTCGTCCTGCGTCGAGCCGCTGACGGCGCGTTGCTCGGCGACGACGTCGTCGTGGTCGGCGACGCGTCGATCCTCCGTGCCGGACTCGAACTCCTGAGTTTGGACGCGCCCCTTCGGCTCGTCGACCGCCCGTCGCACGTCGCCTCGGGCACGCTCGACGTGATCGACGTCGGCGCCCTGTCGGCTGAGCAGCACCGGCCGGGCGAACTCGATCGTGCGGCCGGTGCCGCGGCGCTCGACTACGTGGCCCGGGCGACCGACCTGGCGCTGGCCGGTGAGGTGCAGGCGATCGTGACGATGCCGATGAACAAGGAGGCCACCCAGCTCTCGACGCCGTCGTTCGTCGGCCACACCGAGTTCATCGCCCATCGATGCGGCGCTGAGTCCGTCACGATGATGCTCACCGCCGAACACGAACACGGCACGCTCGCGGTCACCCACGTCTCGACCCACTGCTCGCTGCAGGATGCGATCGAACGCACCCGGACCGCCCGAGTGCTCGACGTCATCCGCCTCACCCACGACTCGTTGCGGGGCTACCTCGACCAGCCGAGGATCGCCGTGTGCGGCCTGAACCCGCACGCCGGCGAGCACGGTCTGTTCGGAAGCGAGGACGCCGACGAGATCGCCCCGGCGATCGCAGCCGCACAGGCCGACGGCGTCGACGCCACCGGACCGCACCCCGCCGACACCGTCTTCTTCCAGGCCGTGCATCGCGGCCGATACGACGCGATCGTCGTGATGTACCACGACCAGGGCCACGCGCCGATGAAGCTGCTCGCCTTCGACACGGGTGTGAACGTCACGCTCGGTCTGCCGATCGTGCGCACGTCGGTCGACCACGGCACGGCGTTCGACATCGCGTGGAAGGGCGAGGCGTTCACCGACTCACTCGACCACGCCCTCGCAGCGGCCCGACGTCTCGCGCCGGTCTGACCCGACGGAGAGGCGTCAGGCGGCGCCGCTGTCGGATTCGGGAGCCGGGGCGCGGTCGCGATACTCGGTCCACTCCCATTCGACGCCGTGTTGGTCGAGCAGGTCGAGGAACGGATCGGGCGGCAACGCCTCGGGACCGACGACGCCGATCGCGTTCCAGACACCCGTGGCCATGAGCTCGATCGCGACCGCCGGCATCACGGCCGTCTGCCACACGACCGCCTGATGCCCGAACTCCTTCATCGACCAGGCGTTGTCGACCACGTGGTACAGGTAGATCTCGCGCTCGGCACCGTCGTTGTCGAGCCCCTTCACCCACGTGCCGGCGCAGGTGCGGCCGTGCATGCGCTCGCCGAGTTCGGCCGGGTCGGGCAGAGCTGCGGCGACGACATCGCGCGGTGACACCTTCACGCCGCGGACCTCGACCGGCTCGGTCGACACCAGGTCGAGCTTCTTCAGCGTCTTCAACACGTTGATGAAGTCCTCACCGAGCCCGTACTTGAACGTCACCCGCTGCACATCGATCCATCGCGGGATGAGGATGACCTCCTCGTGCTCGACGTTGACGCACTGGAGCGGACCGATGCCTTCCGGGAACGTGAACACCTCCGGCTCGCTGAAGGGCTCCGTCGTGAACCAGCCGCGATCGCGCTCGTAGACGACCGGCGGATTGAGACACTCCTCGATCGTCGTCCAGATCGAGAACGTCGGTGCGAAGTCGTACCCGTCGACGACGAGGTCGGCGCCGTCACGGACCCCGATCTCGTCGATGCGGGAGAACAGGTGGTCGGCGGCGTAGCGGGCCGCGACGTCGGAGAAGCCGGGCTCGACGCCCATGCCGACGAGTGCCATCAGCCCACGGTTTTTCCACACTGGGTGCTGGGCGAACTGGGCGTCGCCGAGCCGGCGCCCCGTCTTGTTGTACGGATCGCTCGGATGCGGTTCGGACATGTGCATCGCCATGTCGACGTAGTGGCACCCCGCCGCGAAGGCGCCCTGGAAGATCGGCGGATTGAACCGCGGATCGCACGCGTTGAGAATGACGTCGGCACGGCACCGTCGTGCGAGATCGGCGACCGAGTCCTCGTCGGACGCGTCGACGAACGCCGCCTTGACTCGGCCGTCGTCCACGTCGACGGCGGTCTCGACCGCCGCTTCCGCCTTCCCGATGTCGATGTCGGCCACCGTGATGTGTTCGTACGCCGCACGGTGTGATGCGATGGCGACGAACGCCGAACCGACCCCTCCGGAGCCAACGACGAGAACACGCATTGGCGCAACGTACACCGTCGGCACGGGCAGCGCGTGTGCATCGCTCCTCGGCAACCATCTGGTCTCGGGCGGGTGCGCGCTGGTAGCGTGCGGCGCAGCATTTCGAGCGGCTCACCATCGGTCACGACGACGGGCCCGGCAACCTGGACAACGCCACCAAGGTGCCTTCCGGATGCGGCTTCGGCCGTCTCCAGATGCGGCCGGTTCGCCGGCAAACCGGCGGAGAGTCCGCTCGCGATGCGCCACGACGATCGACGACGAGAGGAACCCCATGAGCACGACGCCACCCCCGGTCTCCGGTGCCTGGAGCACCGACGACCCGGTCGGCGACCGTCGGTTCCACACCTTCGCGACCGAGCATCCGTTCGCGGTCGAGAACGGGTCGGTCCTCCGGGACGTCACGGTTGCCTACGAGACGTGGGGGGAGCTGAACGACGACGCCTCGAATGCGATCCTCGTCTGCCACGCCTGGACCGGCGACAGCCACGCCGCCGGCCGCTCCAAGCCGGGCCACCCGGCGCCGGGATGGTGGGACGACGTGATCGGTCCCGGCAAGTACATCGACACCGACCGCTGGTTCGTCGTCTGTCCGAACGTGCTCGGGGGCTGCCAGGGGTCGACGGGGCCGGCCTCGCCGCACCCCGACGACGGCCGACCGTACGGATCCCGCTTTCCCGTCGTCACCATCCGCGACATGGTCCGCGCCCAGTGGCACCTCATGCGTCACCTCGGCATCGACCAGTGGGCCTCGGTCGTCGGCGGCTCGATGGGCGGCATGCAGGTACTCGAGTGGGCGATCATGTACCCGTCCCGGGTGCGTTCGCTCGTCCCGATCGCGAGCTGCATGGAGGCCAGCGCCCAGCAGATCGCGTGGGGCGTCATCGGCCGACGGGCGATCCGCCTCGATCCGCGTTGGCGCGGCGGCGACTACTACGACGCCGAACCGGGTGACGGTCCGACCGAGGGGTTGGCGATCGCTCGACAGGTCGCCCAGGTCACGTTCCGGAGTGACAACGCCTTCACCCAGCGGTTCGGTCGGTCGCTCACCGATCGGGCCAAGATCGGCGACACCTTCGGGCTCTGGCAGGAATTCGAGGTCGAGCGGTACCTGCAGTATCACGGCGACAAGCTCGTCAACCGGTTCGACGCGAACAGCTACTTGATCATCGGCAAGGCGATGGACCTCCACGACGTCGGCCGCGGCCGCGGCGGCGTCGAGCGGGCGATGCGTCGCATCACCGTGCCGAACCTCACGATCGGGATCGACAGCGACGTGCTCTATCCCGAGTACCAACAGCGCGAGATGTGCTCGATGCTGAGCCTGAACGGTGTCGCGAACGAGTACGTGCAGATCGAGTCGACGCACGGCCACGACGCATTCCTGATCCACTTCGACCGGGTCGGTGAGCCGATCGCGAAGTTCCTCGATCAGGTCGACCGGAACGGCTGATGCCGGAAGGTCTCGAGGCCGAGATCTACCGACGCAGCGCCGACCACGTCGTCGCCCGACGGGTCGCCCGGGTCGAGGTGGACGATCATCAGGCGATGGCGGCCGAACTCGTTCGCGAGTTGCCGGGCCGAACGGTCGAGGCCACCCGTCGGCGGGGCAAGCACGTGCTGCTCGATCTCGACGATGGCCGTTCACTCGCCTTGCACTTCGGGATGACGGGCCGGCTGATCGTCGACGGGGTGTCGGCCATCGACCGTCTCGAGTACGCCAGCGGCCGCGACGACCCGGCCTGGAACCGGCTCGTCGTCACGTTCGACGACGCCACGACGTTGCGCGTCAACGACCCGCGACGATGGGCGGTGTTCACCCTCGACCCCGATCTCGCTCGTCTCGGCCCGGACTTCCTGACGCTCGACGTCGACGATCTCGTCGTCCGACTGGGTCGTCGCCGGGCCGCCGTCAAGACGATCCTCCTCGACCAGTCGGTGGTGGCCGGCTTCGGCAACATGTGCGTCGACGAGGTGTTGTGGCAGTCGGGCATCTCCCCGGCTGCGCCGGCGAACTCCCTCGATCGCGCACGTCTGGAGGCGTTCGTCGCGGCGTGCGGCGAGCACCTCCCGGCGATGCTCGAACGCGGCGGGAGCCACACCGGAACGCTCGACCCGGAGGCGCGATCGGCCGTCCCGCCGTGCCCACGCGACGGTGCGCCCATGCGTCGCGACACCATCGGTGGTCGTACCACGATCTGGTGTCCTGTGCATCAGACCGGGTGAGCTGGCAGAATCAGACGCCGTGAGCCAGGGCGTGACGGAGCGATGATCGGGGCGAGTTCGTTCGCCGTCGACATCGGCGACCCCGACAGCACCCGGACCGTGTGGGCGATCGTGGCCCTGCTCGTCGTGATGGGTCTCGGCCTCGTGATGGTGGCGTTCTGGCTTCGTCGGTCGACCCGACCCGACCCCGAGTTCCTCGGGCCCCTCGAGTTGATGGGGGAGCGCACGTGGCGTCGGGGCGACCCGGTCTGGCAGCGGCGCCGACTCGACGAGGTGCGGCCAGAGGGCGCCGAACCGCTTCGGCGCGCCGCGGCACCGCCCCGACTCGACGAGTCGTTCGACGCCGGGCCGTCGGTGACCGGCTTCGACGATCTGCACGACGACGGCCAGGACGATCGCGAACACGCGGCCGAACGGGACGCTGACGGCATCGCGACGAGCAGCGACCCGACCTCGCCGACTCGCCACACCCCGTCCGAACTCCCGGTCACGCCGCTCGGCGACGGTTCCGGCGACGACGTCGGAGTCGACGCGGAACGCGACGGTTCCGACGAAGCCGGCGATTCCGTCGCCGACGACCGGGCGGCGACCCCGCTCGGTTCGGCTCGTCCGTTTCTCGACGACCTGCCGGAGCACGAGATCGACCCCGACGAGATGCGTCGGGCGATGGAAGCGCTCGACGCCGAGCTGCAGCCCAACCGCGACGACTGACCGGTCGGGTCGGGGGACCGCTCCGATACAGTCGGCCACATGGCCAGCCTCGATGTCGACGCGATGATCCAACGCTTCCGCGACCGCGCCAAGGCGGTGAAGCAACGCCCGCTCCCGCCCGTCGCCGGCGATGAACGGCAGGCCTTCATCGCCCAGGCGAAGACCGATTTCCAGGACTTCGCGATCATCGGTGACGCCGACGCCGAGCTGGTGGACGGTGTGCTCACCCTCCGGATCGATCTGCGGCCCGAGGACGCACGCGACTGACATTCGACGAGCGAGGTTGTCCGTTCCGGGGATCTCGCTGCTAATCTTTCTCACCGCTACGCGGACGTGGCTCAGTTGGTAGAGCATCACCTTGCCAAGGTGAGGGTCGCGGGTTCGAATCCCGTCGTCCGCTCCGAAACCCCCTGCTCAGCAGGGGGTTTCCTTCGTTTTCGGGTCGGTGCCCGAGGGTTCGGCGCACACCCGTTCTCGGGACGTGGAACGATGTTCTAAGGTGCGGGACAGCCGCCCGTCGGGGCGGCTCGTGCCGCCCAACACCGTTCGGAGTTCCTCTATGCGCCTCGCCGCCCGCCTCGGCTCTGCTGCCGCCGCCCTCGGTCTGCTCGCCTCCGGCATCGTCTTGACGTCGTCGCCCGCAGCTGCCGTCGTCGCCGTGCCGGACGTCGTCATCAACGAGATCAGGATCGATCAGTCCGGCGACGACGACGACGAGTACGTCGAACTCGCCGGCACGGCGGACACCTCGCTCGACGGCTACACGTACCTGGTCATCGGCGACGGCGCCGGTGGGTCCGGCACGATCGAGAACGTGACTGCCCTCGACGGCAACAGCCTCGGCACGGATGGCCTGTTCGTCGCAGCGGAGTCGACGTTCTCGCTGGCGACGGCCGATGCGACGGTCGATCTGAACTTCGAGAACAGCGACAACGTGACGCATCTCCTCGTCACGGGCTTCAGCGGCGCCGACGGCGACGACCTCGACACGAACGACGACGGAACGTTCGACTCGACCCCGTGGACCGCGATCGTCGACTCGGTCGCACTGAGCGAGAACGTCCCGGCCGAGGATCTCGTCTACTCGACCACGATCGTCGGCCCGGACGGCACCTTCGTGCCCGGGCACACCTACCGCTGCGGTGGCGTCTGGGAGATCGGCGCCTTCACGCCGGTCGGCACCGACGACACGCCGGGCGCAGCGAACGACTGCGACCTACCGTCACCCGCCGACCTGCTGCTCACCGAGATCGTCGTGACCCCGACCGAGGGCGAGATGATCGAGATCTTCAATGCCGGATCCGGTTCGGTCGATCTGAGCGACGTCTACCTGACCGACGCGACCTTCGCTGGAGGCGGCACGTACTACTACAACATCGTGACCGGCTCGAACGCCGGTGGCGGCGGCTTCTCCGACTTCCACGCCCGCTTCCCCGACGGCGCGATGATCGCCGCCGGCGAGTACCAGACCGTCGCGATGACCGGCTCGGCCGACTTCCTGGCCACCTACGGCGTCGCCCCGACGTACGAACTGTTCGAAGACGATGCTGCCGCCGACGCGGTGCCCGACATGCGTGAGGCGACCGCCGGGTCGATCAACGACCAGGGCGGGCTGACCAATGGCGGCGAAGTGGTCGTGCTCTACACGTGGGACGGCGCGTCCGACCTGGTGCAGGACATCGACTACGCGATCTGGGGCGACACCGCCGAGGCGGTCGACAAGACCGGCGTCTCGATCGACGGTCCCGATGCCGACACCGACACCTCCACGTACCTCGCCGACACCGCCCTCGCATCGCAGGCGCTGATCGCCGACGGTCCGCATGCCACGGGCGTCACCTGGCAGCGTGACGACCTGAGCGAAGGCACCGAGACCCAGACGGGCGGCAACGGCGCCGCCGGGAGCGACGAGATGTCGGAGAACCTCGCCACCACGTGGTGCACGGGCGATCCGACCCCGAACGCCGCGACCGCGTGTGCCGTCGTCCCGTCCAGCGTGGTGATCAACGAGATCCACGCCGACCCCGAGGCGACGATCCTCGGCGACGCGAACGGTGACGGAGTGCGCAGCTCGGACAACGACGAGTTCGTCGAGATCGTGAACACGGGCACCGAGCCGGTCGACATCTCCGGCTGGACGATCAGCGACGCCGTCGGCGTACGCCACACGTTCGGTGCGGGCACGACGCTGCCGGCCGACTGCGCCGCGGTCGTGTTCGGTGGCGGCACGCCGACCGGGCCGTTCGGCGGCAGCCTGGTCCAGACGGCCTCGAGTGGCACGATCGGCCTCAACAACGGCGGCGACTCCGTCACATTGAACGACAGCTCGTCCGGCCTCGTGGCCACCGTCGCCTACGGCGCTGAGGGCGGCAACGACGAGTCGTTGACCAGAGACCCGGACCTCACCGGTGCCTTCGTCGGTCACGCAACCGCGACCGGCTCCGGAGGCGCACTGTTCTCGCCGGGCACCAGCATCGACGGCGCAGCGTTCGGCACCGACTGCGTCCCCGAAGTCGCCGAGGTCTTCATCCACGAGGTGCAGGGTTCCGGTCCGAGCGTCGCGATCACCGCTCCGGTCATCGTCGAGGGCATCGTCACCGGCCTCATCGAGGACGACGACGTCGTCGAAGGCTTCTTCGTCCAGGAGGAAGACGCCGACGCCGACGCCGACTCGGCCACGTCCGAGGGCATCTACGTGTTCTGCAACATCTACTGCCCGGACCCACTGGCGGTCGGTGACCTCGTCTCCGTGAACGGAACCCCGGAGGAGTTCTTCGGGATGAGCCAGCTCGACGCTGTCGATGCAGGCGACGTCTCGATCGTGAGCTCCGGCAACCCGCTGCCGACCGCCGCCGCGGTCACCCTCCCCGCAGCCGGGAGCTATCTCGACGAGGCGACGTTCGAGTCGCTCGAAGGCATGCTCGTGACGTACCCGGACACCCTCGCGGTCAGCGAATACTTCCAGCTCGGCCGCTTCGGTCAGCTGGTCCTGACCGCCGACGCCCGGCCCTTCCAGTTCACCCACGACAACCCGCCCGACGTCGCCGAGTACGCGGCGTTCCAGGACTCGCTGGCCACCCGCCGGGTGATCCTCGACGACGACAACAACGACCAGAACGACATCATCGTCGGCCCCGACGCCGACGAGCCCTACGCCTACCCGCAAGGCGGGTTGAGCACGACGAACCGGTTCCGTGGTGGCGAGACCATCACCGGCCTGACCGGTGTCATGCACTGGTCGTTCCCCGGTTCCGGCGACAACACGTGGCGTCTGCGTCCCGTCGACGGTGTCGACTACTCCTTTACTCCGGCCAACCCGCGCACGGCGACCCCCGACGACGTGGGTGGCGACGTGATCGTTGCCTCGTTCAACGTCCTCAACTACTTCGCCAACGTCGACGCCGGCAGCGACATCTGCGGCCCGTCGGCCAACATGGAGTGCCGCGGCGCCGACTCCGAGGCCGAGCGGGTTCGCCAGCTCGACAAGATCGCCGCCGCGATGGCGGAGATGGATGCGGACGTGATCGGCATCATCGAGGTCGAGAACGACACCGGTGCGGCCACGCAACAGATCGTCGACGCCGTGAACGCGATCGTCGGTGCCGGCACCTACGACTTCGTCGACACCGGCTTCATCGGGACCGACGCCATCAAGGTCGGTCTGATCTATCGCACCACCACGATGACGCCGACCGGCGACTACGCCATCCTCGACAGCAGCGTCGACCCCGACTTCATCGACGACAAGAACCGTCCGGCCCTCATCCAGACGTTCACGCAGACGTCGACGGGCGAGGCGTTCACGGTCGCCGTCAACCACCTCAAGTCGAAGGGATCGGCCTGCGCCGGCGACCCCGACCTCGGTGACGGTCAGGGCAACTGCAACGTCACCCGCACCGATGCGGCGCTGGCGCTCGCCGATTACCTGGCGACCGACCCGACCGACAGCGGCGACCCCGACGTACTCATCATCGGCGACCTCAACGCGTACGCGAAGGAAGACCCGATCACCGGGCTCGCGAACGCCGGCTACACCAATCTGCTCGAAGCCGAGTTCGGTTCCGACATCTACAGCTACGTGTTCGACGGCCAGCTCGGCTACCTCGACCACGCCTTGGCGAACAACAGCCTGCGGCCGTCGGTCACCGGTGCGACGGTGTGGAACATCAACGCCGACGAACCCGTCGAGTTCGACTACAACGATGCGGTCCTCGACGGTTCCGAGCAGTCGTTCGAGCGTGAATCGTCGGCCCTCACCACCTACGCCGCCGACCCGTACCGGTCGTCCGACCACGACCCCGTGCTCGTCGGGCTCGCCCTGACCGACCCGCCGACCGTCGACCTGGCGCTCGACGCGGGCCAGGACGATCCGACGAACAAGTCGCCGATCGTCCTGACGGCCTCGTTCGACCAGGAGGTCACCGGCCTCGACTCCGACGATGTCGTCCTCGGCGGTGCTGCCGCACCATCGACTGCGGCCGTCACCGATCTCGGTGGCGGCGACTTCGAGATCGCCGTGTCGGGGATGACCGGCAGCGGTGACGTGGTCGTCTCGATCCGCGACGAAGCAGCCGAGAACGCCGGTGGCCAGGCGAGCGGTGCGTCGAACGAGGTGTCGGTCGACTACGACATCACGCCCCCGACGCTCACCGTTCCCGACGGTGTCTCGGCGCCCGCCGACGACGGCGAGGCCGGTGCCACAGTCACCTTCGTCGTCACCGCCGACGATCCGGAGATCCCGACGGGCGCGCTGACCGAAGCGATGCTCGACTCGTCGGCGATCGTCTGCTCGCCGGCCTCGGGGAGCGTCTTCCCGATCGGCGACACCACCGTCGAGTGCACGGCCACCGACGCTGCCGGCAACGTCGCAGCCGACTCGTTCATCGTCACGGTCGTCGACGACCAGGATCCGGTCATCACCGAGCCGGCCGAACCGACGGTCGTCGTCGAGAGCGACGGACCGACCACGGTCGAGTACGACCTCCCGGCCGTCTCCGACAACTCCGACGACGTGGAGATCGTCTGCGATCCGGCCTCGGGGAGCACCTTCCCGGTCGGTACCACGACGGTGACCTGCACGGCGACCGACGGCAGTGGCAACACGACGACCACGACGTTCGACATCGTCGTCCAGTCGAACTCGGTGACGCCGACGACGACCGTCCCGGTGCCGTCGACCGTCGCTCCGGAGCTCCCGGCCACGGGTTCGAGCCCGCACACCGCAGTGCGATGGGCGATGGTGCTGCTGGCGGCCGGCGCGGCCCTCGTGCTGGTCACCGTGCGCCGTCGGACCTCCACGACAGCATGACGGAGACCCGATGATCTCGTACGACCTGAGCGACGGCGTCGCCACCATCACGATGGACGACGGGCGCGCCAATGCACTCTCGCCGGCCATGCAGGAGGCGATCAACGAGACGCTCGACCGGGCGACGGCCGACGACGCGGCCGTCGTCCTGGCCGGCCGTGACGGTCGGTTCTCGGCCGGCTTCGATCTGTCGGTCATGTCGGAGGGCGGCCAGGCGGTGGTCGACATGGTCATCGGCGGGTTCGACCTGTCGTTGCGACTCCTCGAGTGGCCCCGGCCGGTGGTCGCCGCCTGCACCGGCCACGCGATGGCGATGGGTGCCTTCCTGCTCCTGTCGTGCGACGAGCGGGTCGGCGCCGACGGCCCGTTCAAGATCGCCGCGAACGAGGTGTCGATCGGGATGACGATGCCCCACACGGCCGTGGCGCTGATGCGGATGCGGCTGACGCCGCCGGCGTTCCAACGCTCGGCGATCCTGTCGGAGACCTTCGATCCGCAGAGCGCCGTGACCGCGGGCTACCTCGATCGGATCGTGGCGCCCGACCAGGTCCTGGCCGAGGCACAGGCGCGAGCAGCACAGTTCCTCGCGCTCGACGCCCGCGCACATCGCGACACGAAGGGCCGAGTGCGAGCACCGGGCCTCGACGCGATGCGGGCCGCCCGTGACACCGACCGTGCCGAACTGACGGCCCTGTTCGCCTGAGCCGCTTCAGCAACCGGGGAGCACGGTGAACCGGTAGCCGTCGCGACCCAGTTCGCGCAGGATCGTCCCGAGTGCGTCGACGGTGGCGTCGCGGCCGCCGCCCCCGTCGTGGAGCAACACGACGGCGCCGTCCTCCGCTCCGTCGATGACGCGACGGGCGATCGCATCCGGGTCGTCGGTCTGCCAGTCGAGTGGGTCGACGGTCCACATCTCGACGGTGAGGCCCTCCGCTGCCGCCATGTCGACGGCAGCGTCGTCGATGACGCCCTCCGGCGGGCGCAAACACGTCGGTACGGTCCCGGTCGCACGTTCGACGGCGATCTGGGTGCGTCCGACGGCCGCGTCGAAGTCCCAAGCCGTCAGGTCGGCGAGTCGGTCGTGCGCCCAGGTGTGGTTGCCGAGTCGGTGACCGTCGTCGACGGCCCGCTCGAGCAGAGCGGCGTTCGGTTCGACTTGTTCGCCGATGGGGAAGAACACCGCCTCGGCGTCGTACCGGTCGAGCAGTTCCAGGATCTCGGCGGTGTAGCCGGGTGTCGGTCCGTCGTCGAACGTGAGATGGATCTCGCCGCGGGCGTTCCGGTCGCGCAGCTGGTCGGCCGCCGCCTCCGTGCCGCTCGACACCGCCCCGCGCAGGGCGTCGACCGTCAACGGCCCACCGAAGCGCTCGGAGGCTGCGACGACGAACACGAACGCAGCCACGACCAGGTAGCGGCGGGGGAGTCGTCGGCGCTCGCTCACCCCTGAACTCTCCCAGGCCACAGCCCGCCGGTCGTGGACCCGACCGAGACACGGAATCGACACGGGAACACCTCGTCCTGCGCCGATCCGGTTGAACTCGCGGTCGAACGGGAAGGCCCGAGGTGCGACCCAGCGACGAAAGGACATCGCATGACTGATCAGACGACCAACGAGACCGACACACACGTCGACGACCGAACGACATCTCGACGGGGACTGTTCGGTCGTGGTGCTGGTGCCGCGGCGGCCGCTGCGGTCGGCGGGATCGCTCTGTCGAGCCGGGCGTCGGCGGCGAACGGGGAGTCGCTCGTGATCGGCGCCGGAAACACCGGCACGGCGACCACCGAGCTCACCGGAGGCTCCACGATCCATGTCCAGGACGGCACCTCGGCAGGCAACGCCTCGCTGTACGGCGTGAGCAGCACCGACACCCGGATCGGTGTCCGGGGCGACTCCAGCGGCGTGTCCGGGCGAGGTGTGTCGGGTCTGTCCACCGGGAACGGGGGCGCCGGCGTCTACGGCGAATCGAACGGCGCACCCGCCGGAACCGGCGTGATCGGCGTCTCCGACAGCGCCTCCGGTGTGGTCGGCCGGTCGACCAACGGTGTCGGCGTGGTCGGCGAGGGGACCGAGTGGGACCTCTACGCCGACCAGTCGGGCCGGATCGGCATGGCGGCCACCGCAGTCGGCACGACGACGCCGGGCATCGCCGGCACACTCGCCCGCAACACCGACGGTTCACTCTGGTACTGCTACGCCCCCGACCGATGGCAGCGCCTGGCCGGCCCGGCATCGGGCGGCGGGTTCCACCCGATCACGCCGGTTCGCGTGTTCGATTCACGCGTGCCGACGTTCCCCGACAGCGGCGTGTTCCTCCCGTCGTCGCAGCGCGACATCAGCGTTGCCAACGGCCGCAACGGGACATCCGGCGCGATCACGACACCGAACGCCGTCCCGCCCGGCGCCACGGCCGTCACCTTCAATGCCACCGCCGTGCAGACGACCGAACCGAGCTACCTCTCGGTCGTCCCCGGCGGCGTCGGCACGACCGACACCTCGACGGTCAACTGGGTCGGCCCCGGCGAGACCGTGGCGAACGCGTCGCTCTCACGCCTCGGCGGCGACCGTCAGCTCCGCCTGATCGCCGGCCCCTACGGTTCGTTCCACGCCGTCATCGACATCACCGGTTACTACGTCTGACCCGTCGACCGGCCTTCGGTTCACTGAGCTCCTGCCAGGGCGCGGCCGACCGATGCGACGATCTCGTCGGCGGTCGCCCCTGGTGTGAGCACGGTGCCCACACCGGCAGCGGCGAGCTCGTCGAGATCGCTGTCGGGGACGATGCCGCCGACGATGACCGGGATGTCGGCACCCCGGGCCCGGATCGCCTCGACCACCAGGGGAGCGAGCGTCATGTGTGCGCCCGACAGCATCGACAGGCCGACGGCGTCGACGTCTTCGTCGACCGCGGCGGCTGCGACCGTCTCGGGTGTCTGGAACAGGCCGGTGTAGATGACCTCGTAGCCGGCGTCGCGGAGGATTCGAGCCACGACCTTGATGCCGCGATCGTGGCCGTCGAGGCCGACCTTGGCGACGAGAATGCGTCCTGCGTGCATGGTGGTGACTCCGTTCAGATGGTCGGCACTTCGACGTGGCGGCCGAACTCGTCTTCGAGGGCGTGCATGATCTCGCCCAGCGTGGCATACGTCTTCACGGCGTCGATCAGCGCAGGCATCAGGTTGACCTCGGGGTCGGCCGCCTCGGTCTTCACTCGGGCGAGTGCCGCGGCGACCGCATCGGAGTCTCGGTCCTGTCGGACGACGTCGAGACGCTTGCGCTGACGCTGTTCGTCCTCGTTCGTGATCTTCAGCAACTCGAGCTGGTCGTCGTCGTTGCCGTCGGTGAAGCCGTTCACGCCGACCGTGATGCGCTCGCCCTTGTTGAGCTTGCGTTCGAGCTCGAACGCCGAGTCGGCGATCTTGCCCTGGAACCAGTTCTCCTCGATTCCCCGGATCGCCCCTTCGAGCATCGACCCGTCGCCCATCTCGTCGAGTTCGGCGAACAGCGCCTCGGCTCGACGTTCCATCTCGTCGGTGAGTGCCTCGACGTAATCGCTGCCACCGAGCGGGTCGGCGACGTGGGCCACGTTCGTCTCGTGGGCGATGACCTGCTGAGTGCGCAGCGCGATGCGAGCCGCCTTCTCGGTCGGGAGCGCGAGCGCCTCGTCCATCGAGTTCGTGTGCAGCGACTGGGTGCCACCGAGGACCCCGGCGAGCGCCTCGATCGCCGTGCGGACGATGTTGACCTCGGGCTGCTGCGCGGTGAGCGACACACCCGCCGTCTGGGTGTGGAAGCGGAGCTGCATCGAGCGTTCGTTCTCGGCCCCGTACCGCTCCTTGAGCCACCGGGCCCAGATGCGGCGCGCCGCCCGATACTTCGCGATCTCTTCGAAGAAGTCGATGTGGGCGTTGAAGAAGAAGCTCAGGCGGGGAGCGAACGAATCGACTGCCAGACCGGCCTCCTTCGCCAGTTCGACGTAGGCGAACCCGTTGGCCAAGGTGAACGCCAGCTCTTCGGCCGCGGTGGAGCCCGCTTCTCGGATGTGGTAGCCGGAGATGGAGATGCTGTGCCAGCGAGGCATCTCGGCCGCCGTGAACGCAATCGTGTCGCGGACCAGCCGCATCGACTGGCGGGGCGGGAACACGAACTCCTTCTGCGCCTGGTATTCCTTCAGGATGTCGTTCTGCAGCGTGCCGCCGAGCCGCTCGCGGGCGATACCCGCCTGTTCGGCCTGGGCGACGAACATCGCGAAGATGACGGCCGCGGGGGAGTTGATCGTCATCGACGTGGTGATCTCGCCGAGATCGATGTCGCGGTAGAGGTCGGCCATGTCGGCCAACGTGTCGACGGCAACGCCGCACCGACCGACCTCGCCGAGCGCCATCGGATCGTCGGAGTCGATGCCGAGGAGGGTCGGCATGTCGAACGCCGTCGACAAGCCGGTACCGCCCGACTTGATGATCTCCTTGAAGCGCCAGTTCGTGTCGTCGGCGGTGCCGAAGCCGGCGAACATGCGCATCGTCCACAACTTCGAGCGGTACATCGACGCGTACGGGCCGCGGGTGTACGGGTACTGGCCCGGGAACTCCCCGTCGTCGGGGCCGTACACCGGATCGAGCGGGATGCCCGACATGGTCTCGTACGGCGTGTCGCGGAGCTTCGACGAGTCGAAGGCCTCCTGCCAGCGTTCGCGATTGGTCGCCATGTCGACAGCTTAGTTTGACATCAAAGTACATGTACAGTGGGAGCGTGACGTCGATCGACGAACGCAACGAATCCGCCGGTCTCCGCGTCGACCCGATCTCCTTGGCGCACGACAACTGGTCGGCGGCGGGGTGGGGCGACGTCGCCGACGGCATGGCGCTCGTCACCTCGATCATGCGGGTGCAACAGCTGATGCTGGCCCGTGTCGAGGCGGTCCTCCGACCGTTCGAACTCACCTTCGCCCGATTCGAAGTGTTGATGCTGCTGCACTTCAGCGGTCGCGGTTCGATGCCGGTCGGCAAGATCGGGGAACGGCTCCAGGTGCACCCGGCGAGTGTCACGAACGCCGTCCAGCGACTCGCCGCTGCCGGCCTGGTGGAGCGCAGCACCAACCCCGACGACGGACGGAGCGTGCTGGCCGCGATCACGACGACCGGCCGCGACCTGGCGCTCGAGGCGGCCGAGGCGTTGAACCGTGACGTGTTCGCCGACGTGGGCGTCGACGCGGGCGACCGGGTCACCCTGTTCGGGCAGCTCGCCGACTGGCGCGCGGCGCACGGCGATTTCTCTCCTGACCAGGGGAGATGAGCTCAACTTCGAGCTCGCCGTCGCCGATAATGGGGTGTGCCCCCCGCCGACACACCGCCCCCTTCGAACAGCTCCGACGATCGTGCCCGCAACGGTGGGACGTCGGCACCCTCGGGCGGGTCGGTCTGGGATGTCGGTCCGACGTCCTCGCCGCTACCCGACGAGCAGCCCGCACCGGCCGAACCGGACCCGGTTCCGGAGCCGGCAGCCGCTTCACCGGAGCCGGCAGCCGCTTCACCGGAGCCGGCAGTCGCACCACCGGCACCGAGTGCCGAGCCCGAACGCCCGACCGAACCGCTGCTCGGCGCGGCCCCGGCGCCCAGCCCATCACCGGCGCCGAAGCCCGAACCGGCAGCGCCGAAGCGAGCCGTTCCGCAGACGCCCAACGCGCGCAAGCGGGAGAAGGCCCGACAGGCCATCGCCGCCGCAGCGGCCGGAGAGCCGGTGCGGAGCGGACCGAGCGTGAAGACGCTGGTTCTCGTCGGCATCGGCGTGTTGCTCGTGCTCGCCCTGTCGGTGATCGCCTGGGTCGTGCTGCTCGGGGGTGACGACACCGAGGCGGCCGTTCCGGTCGGCACGCTCGCCGAACAGACGCCGGCACCGACGACCACGCTCGAACTGGCCGACCTCGAGGTCGAGACGACTCCGTCCACGACGGCCACCCCGTCGACCACCGTGGCGCCGTCCACGACCGCTGCACCGTCCACGACCGCTGCACCGTCCACGACCGCTGCACCGTCCACGACCGCTGCACCGTCCACGACCGCTGCGCCGTCCACGACCGCTGCACCGTCCACGACCGCTGCACCGTCCACGACCGCGGCGCCGGCCGTCGGGCCGCAGATCGTGATCGAGCCCCGGAACGAGCCGTGCAAGTTCGGCAACGACTGCCTCGTCGCCGGGTTCACCCTGGTCGACTTCGGGTTCCAGCCCGACTCGTTCGTCTGTGAGTTCGCCGACGGATCGCGCTACACCTTCCCTCTCGAAACGCGCAGCGTGTCGTACGCCTGCGCTACCGGTTCCCGCGGCGACTCGATCACGATCGACATCGGCGGCGTCCGTTCCGAGACCGCCGTCCACGACTGACCCCCACCGGGGCCGCGTCGAACAAGGCTCCGGGGTCGATAGCGTGGTACGGCCATGCATGTCGACACCCCTCACCTCACCGGCCACGGGCCGGCTCGTCGCGACGATCTCCGGAACCTCGCCATCGTCGCCCACGTCGACCATGGCAAGACCACGCTCGTCGACAGCCTCCTGAAGCAGGCCGGCACCTTTAGCGCCCACGAGTCGATCGCCGAACGGGTCATGGACTCGAACGATCTCGAGCGCGAGAAGGGCATCACCATCCTCGCGAAGAACACATCGGTCCGCTGGGGCGGCGTGACGCTCAACATCGTCGACACGCCGGGCCACGCCGACTTCGGTGGCGAGGTCGAGCGTGCCCTCACGATGGTCGACGGCATCGTCCTGCTGGTCGACGCCGCCGAAGGCCCGCTCCCGCAGACGCGCTTCGTGCTGCGCAAGGCGCTCGGCTACGACATGCCGGTCATCCTGGTCATCAACAAGATCGACCGTCCCGACGCCCGGGTGAAAGAGGTCGTCGACGAGGCGTACGAGCTGTTCATGGACCTCGACGCCAGCGACGAACAGCTCGACTTCCCGATCGTCTACTGCTCGGGTCGTGACGGCTGGGCATCGCTCGACGAGAACACCGCCCACGACGAGTCGCTGCGTGGCGACTCGCTGGCCCCGCTGTGCGACGTCATCCTCGACACGATCCCGTCGCCGGCCTACACCCCCGATGCTCCGCTGCAGGCCTGGGTGACCAACCTCGACGCCAACCAGTACGTCGGCCGCCTCGCCTTGTGCCGTGTCATCGAAGGCACCATCGAGAAGGGCAAGCAGGTCGCTTGGTGCCGCCTCGACGGCACGATCCAGCGCACCAAGGTGGCCGAGCTGTTCCTCACCGAACAGCTGACCCGCGTCCCGGTCGACTCCGCCGGACCCGGCGACCTGGTCGCCGTCGCCGGCATCGAGGAGATCACGATCGGCGAGACCCTCGCCGACGCCGAGAACCCGGTCCCGTTGCCTCGCATCACCGTCGACGAGCCGGCACTGTCGATGACGATCGGTATCAACACCTCGCCGCTCGCCGGCAAGGACGGCTCGAAGATGACCGCCCGCCTGGTGAAGAACCGGCTCGACGCCGAACTCGTCGGCAACGTGTCGCTGCGCGTCAACCCGACCGATCGCCCGGACGCCTGGGAAGTCCAGGCCCGTGGCGAACTCCAGCTCGCCGTGCTGATCGAGAACATGCGGCGCGAGGGCTTCGAGCTCACCGTCGGCAAGCCCGAGGTCGTCACGAAGGACGTCGACGGCAAGCGCCACGAGCCCGTCGAACGGGTCACCATCGACGTGCCCGAAGAACACCTCGGTGCGGTCACCCAGCTGCTCGCGCAGCGCAAGGGCCGCATGGAGAACATGGTCAACCACGGCCTCGGCTGGGTGCGCCTCGAGTACCTCGTTCCGGCACGCGGCCTGATCGGCTTCCGAACCGAGTTCCTCACCGAGACGCGTGGCACCGGCGTCGTCAGTCACATCTTCGAGGGCTACGAGCCCTGGCACGGCGACATCCGCGCCCGCGAACGCGGCTCGCTGGTCGCCGACCGCCAGGGCCCGGCGACCACCTACGCGATGATCAACCTGCAGGACCGGGCGACGATGATGGTCGGGCCGGGCACGATCGTCTATCAGGGCATGATCGTCGGGGAGAACTCGCGTGCGGGCGACATGGACGTCAACATCTGCCGTGAGAAGAAGCTCACCAACATGCGTGCGTCGTCGTCCGACGAGACGGTCAAGCTCACCCCGCACCGTGTGCTGTCGCTCGAGCACGCGCTCGAGTTCATCGCCGCCGACGAGTGCGTCGAGGTCACGCCGAAGCACATCCGCCTGCGCAAGGTCTTCCTCGACCCGCACGACCGGGTGAAAGCGGCCCGCGCCGCCAACTGATCGCCGATCGATCGGGCGTCAGGGGCCGACGACGACGTCGTGGCCCTCCGACGTGAGGTCGGCGCACATGTTGTCGCGTTGGCGGAACTCGCCGGCGCCCCACGCCAGCAGCCCGACGCGGCAGCGCGCCCAGTGGTTGCCGCCGATCTCGGCGTTCGACGCTCCGTCCTGCAGGACGCAGCCGCTGTCGCCGTCGGAGACGGCGTTGCTGGTCACGCGGGCCTCCGTGCCGCCGTCGATGTCGACCGCTCGCATCGTCGACTCGATCGCGTTGCCGATGATGTCGGTCGCCTCGCAGTCGACGGCGCTGATGCCCCACCAGCGTGCGCGGATCCGGTTCGCCCGGATCGTCGAACCGATGGTGCCGGTGAGCACGATCGCGGCTCGATGGCCCTCGAACTCGCAACTGTCGATCAGGTGACCGGCGCCGCCCGTGATGGCGATGCCGACGTCGGTGCCGATACCGCCGAACGTGCTGCGGACGATCTCGATCCGATTCGGTCCGGCGGCGACGACGCCCGACGCGGTGGACGAGATGATGCGAGGTGATCCGCCGTCGAGGGCGACGTGGCCGACGACGTCGCAGCCGATGATGGTCGCACCGTCGCCCGCGACACGGACACTGAAACGCGGCAGATGACCGACCCGACGTCCGCCACCGCGCGTCCGGCAGTGCTCGAAGCGGCTCCCGGTCCCGAGCGTGACGGCGACACTCTCGGCCCCGTCGACCGTCGTGCGGTCGGGTCCGAGTCCGCGGACCGTCACACCGTCGGGGATGCGAGCAGGGCCGACGTAGATTCCCTCGCCGAGCTGGACGATGTCGCCCGGCTTCGCGTCCGTGAGCAACTCGGCCAGTTCGGTGTGCTGTTCGGCGCCTGCGGGGAACAACTCGATCGGTGGCGGCGGTGGTGCGTCGTGCTCGACGAGGTACACCGCCGGCATCCGCTGTGAACGTCGCGGCGGCCTCGTGAGACGGACCCCGCCGTCGGTCTGGTCGAACTCGACGGGGTTCCCGTCGGCCGTGCTGATCGACACCACGCGGCCGTTCTCGTTGCCGAGATGAGCGAATCGGCCCTGTCCGCTGACGTCGATCGCGTACAGCTCGTCGTCGACCGTGAGATAGCGGGCGTCGGCGTCGCCCCAGTGCGCCCAGGGTCGGCCCTCGTCGATGAGTCGCTGATGACGTCGCACCCAACCGCCCACGGCCCGGAGTCGTTCGACGACGGCATCGGCGAATGCCCCGCCGGCGTCGGGACCGACGCGGAGCAGCATGTGGCCGCCCTTCGCCACGACCTCGGTCAGTTCGGACACGAGCGCGGTCGGCGACGCGAGGGCGTCGTCGGGTTCGGCACGGTTGAACGCTCCGCTGGCACCGAGGGCTCGGCGGTACTCCCACGGGTCGGTCTCGATGCCGCCGGGCAACCGGTGTTCGACGACGCGGACGTCGGCACGGCTCGCCCACCAGTGATCGTCGACCAACACCTCGGGGCGGATCCGGCGGAGTGCCTCGTGCAACTCGTCGCTGCGCCACCGATCGCCCCCGGCACCCCAGTGGCCATCGGCCCAGACGAGCTGTGCTCCCATGCGCTCCACGAGATCGATGACCTGCGGATGGACGACGTCGTCGACGTAGTCGGTGCCCGGATATCGGCCGTCCGACCAGTCGAGCAGCGAGTACGAGACCCCGAACACCACCTCGGCGCGTTCACAGGCTGCGGAGAACTGTCCCAACACGTTGCGGGCCGGTCCGTCGTGCATCACGGTGCGGTCGGTGCCCGGCGCATCCCACCAGCACAGCCCGTCGTGGTGCTTCGCCGTCATCACGGCGTAGCCCATGCCGGCGTCTCGGGCGAGCCCTGCCCAGGCGTCGGGGTCGAAGTCGTCGAAATGGAGGAAGGGGAAGAAGTCGTCGTAGTCGTCGACGTGTCCCCAACGTTCACGGTGATAGTGGAGTGCCTCGACGAGCGACGTCGGATGCAGGTTCGCGTCGGCGACACGACCGTCGATGTGCGCCCGGTACCACGAAACGTCCTGGCCGACCGGGGCCCATCCGGGCACGGTCGCCAGGCTCACGTCGACCAACATCCCGAAACGTCGGTGTCGCCACCATGCCGAAGGCTCCATCTGTCGCCCATGTTCGCACGTCGGTGTGGCGCGCGCCGCAGCGCGGCATGTCCGGACGAGCTCCGCACGGGCGAAGTACGGTGTCGGCATGTTGATCGCCGACATCCACCACGTGTCGCTCAACGTCACCGACTCCGAGCGAGCGCTCGGCTTCTACCGCGATCTGCTGGGCATGTCCGAGCTGGAACGACCCGCGTTCTCGTTCGGCGGAGCATGGCTCGACGCCGGCAACGGTCGCCAGGTCCACCTCATCGAGACACCGCACGTGCCCGACGACGTCGGACAGCACGTGGCGTTCTCGGTCCACGATCTCGAGCGCGCGGTCGACGCGCTGCGCGAGGCCGGGTGCGAGGTGTCCGATGCGAAGTCGGTCGGTGGCACGACGGCGCGGCAGGCATTCGTGCTCGATCCCGACGGGAATCGAGTCGAGCTGCACCAGCCGGCGCAGAGCGGATGACCGCGCCCGGGCGCACACGACGGGCCCGTCTGAAGCGGCGCGCGGTCACGATCCCGTCGCTCGTCGCGATCGCCGTCCTGGCCACGCTGTCGACGCCGCTGTGGTTGCCTGCGGTCGTCCTCGTGGACGCGGTTCGTGGCCGCTTCCGGTTTCCTCTGGCCCGACTGGGCGGGTTCGGCGTGTGCTGGGCGTGGATCGAACTGGCCGGCGTCGCACGGTCGTTCTGGGCGTGGGTGACCGGACGCGCCCACGACGAGGCCTACCACTACGAGCTGATGCGCTGGTGGGCCGGCCTCCTGATGTCGGCACTCGGTGCCACCACCGGGATCCGACCGCAGCTCGAGCAACCGGACGCCTTGGCGGGAGGGAACGCGATCGTCGTGGCCCGCCACGCCAGCCTCGCCGACTCGCTGCTGTCGGCATGGGCGATTCGGTGCGAGGCCGGCCTCCGACCGCGGTACGTGCTGAAGAAGGAACTGCTCGGCGACCCGTGTCTCGACATCGTCGGACTGCGCGTCCCGAACTACTTCCTCGACCGACAGGCGGCCGACAGCGACGCCGAACTCGATGCACTGCGCGATCTCGCCGCGGGTGTCGGCGACGGCACCGTCGGGGTGATCTTCGCCGAGGGCACGCGGGCGAACGACGTCAAACGGGCCAGCGCCATCGAGAAGATCGCCGAGCGCGATCCGAGCCGCGCCGAGCGGATGCGTGGCCTGCGGCGATTGCTCCCGCCACGGCCGGCCGGCACGCGAGCCATGGTCGAGGCGGCACCCGACGCCGACGTGGTGCTGGTGTGGCACACGGGGTTCGACGGTCTCGACACGTTCGGCGGGATCATCGACAAGCTCGCCAAGCCGCTCCCGCCCGTCCGGTTCGTGCCGAGGCGTGTCGCTCGCGCCGACGTCCCTGCCGGCGACGACTTCGACGGCTGGCTCGACGAACAGTGGCTGCTCCTCGACCGAGAGGTCGATCGGGCGCTGGGCACGTCCTGATCCGAACGGCGGCCCGATGCGGCCCGGGGCGCCGCTGTTGCGTAGCGTCGTCGCCGTGAAGCTTTCGATGATGATCAACTACTCGGGCGACTTCCACGCTGACGTGGAGCGCGTGCGCGAACTCGAGGCTGCCGGCCTCGACATCGTCTGGGTCCCCGAGGCATACAGCTTCGACTCGGTCAGCCAGATGGGCTACCTGGCGGCGAAGACGAGCACGATCCAGATCGGGTCGGGCATCCTCAACACGTACTCGCGCACCGCCACCTGCATGGCGCAGACGGCTGCCGGTCTCGACTATGTGAGCGGTGGCCGTTTCGTGCTCGGCCTCGGCGCCTCCGGCCCACAGGTGATCGAGGGCTTCCACGGCGTTCCGTACGAGAAGCCGATGGCTCGCATCCGTGACTACATCAACGTCTGTCGCATGACGTGGCGTCGCGAGAAGGTCGTCTACGACGGCAAGGCCGTCCAGATCCCGCTGCCCGAGGGCGAGGGCACCGGCCTCGGCAAGCCGCTGAAGCTGATCAACCACCCGGTCCGCGAGGACATCCCGATCTTCTGGGCGTCGCTGATGGGCTTGTCGGTCACGGCGACGGCGCAGTACGCCGACGGCTGGCTCCCGATCTTCTTCGATCCCGAGAAGTTCCACACCGTGTGGGGCGACGAGCTCAAGAAGGGCCAGGCCCAGCGCGACGAATCGCTCGGCCAACTGCAGATCTCGGCCGGCGGCATGGTGGCGATCGGTGACGAGTTCGCCGGCGACGCGGCCGACCGCGTGCTCGACATGGCCCGCCCCAACGTGGCGCTGTACGTGGGCGGCATGGGCGCCCGCGACAAGAACTTCTACAACACGATCACCCAGAAGTACGGGTACGTCGACGAGGCGATCGAGATCCAGGATCTCTACCTGTCGGGCAAGAAGGAAGAGGCGGCTTCGAAGGTGCCTCGGGAGATGCTGGCCAACACGAACCTCGTCGGCACGGCGAGCCATGTCAAGGAACGGATCGCCGCGTACCAGGAGGCCGGTGTGACGCATCTCGCCGTCACGCCGATCGGCGACCCGACCAAGACGATCGAGCAGCTGCGCGACCTGATGGGCTGATCGCCCCTACGCTGGTCGCATGGCCGAGCAGCCCGATTCGAACGACGCCCCCGACGCCGACGCGGCGGCGGGGGCGGCCGATCGGGCGTTGCCCGAACCCGGCTACGACGAGCGGATGGCCGCTCACGAGCAGGAGCTCGCGGACGCCCGTCGGTACGCGATCGAGGCGGGCAAGCGCAAGGGCGGCCTCGCCGGTGCCGCCATGGCGGGTGCGATGTTCGCGGTCGCCGACATCGTCGAGGGGCCGAAGAAGGACGACAAGCCGGTGACGGTCGAGGCGTCGAGCGATCCCGACGACGTCGATCGTGACGGGATCGGTGTGCAGGTCGGTGACGTCGAAGTCGGCAGTCCGGCGCTGCCGACGCTCGAACCGGTCACCGAGCGCCACCACCGCAAGCCACCCCAGGTCTGAGCGGCGGCGGCCTCAGGCGGCGTATGCGCCCGGGCGGCCCAGCAGGCCCCGGTGCCAACGGCTCGGCGTCAGTGCGATCGCTCGCGGCTCGTCCTCGAACATCCAGCGTGCGAAGTTGCGCCGCCCCCACGTGCCGCTGCGTTCGACCACTCGGAGCGCGACCTCGGCGCCGCGGCGATGGGCGAGCACCGAACCGAGCCGCTTCGCCATCCGATGGTCGGCGAACAGTTCCTGTCGCACCAGCGCCTCGTACTCCTCGGCGACGAACCGAGGCTGGCGGGCGCCGCCGAGGAGGATCGCTTCGGCAGCGAGTCGGCCGGTGAGGAGGGCCTGGCCGATGCCTTCGCCCGTCATCACGTCGGTCGCGGCTGCGGCGTCGCCGACGAACAGCACCCGTTCGGACGAGAGCGGGACCTCGTCGATACGGGCGGGGATCGGCCATGCGGTGTGTCGCCCTTCGAGCTCGGCGTCGGGGCCGAGCGCTTCGACCACGTGGGGACGCTGCAGCAGGTCGCGCCAGAGTGCGGCCATGTCGCGGACCTTGCGGTCGCCGTCGCGGAGGACGCCGAACCCGATGTTCGCCCGGTTGCCGGGCAGCGGGAACGACCACGCGTAGCCGGGGAGGAGATCGGGTTCGAACCAGACCATCAGGCGTTCGGCGGCGGGACCGGTCACGTTGTCGACGTACTGGCGGAAGGCGTGCCATTCGCCGCGGTACCCGTCGATGCCGAGCCCGAGCGCCTTGCGCACGGGGCTCCACATGCCGTCGGCGGCGACGACGTAGCGGGCGTGCACCGTGTCGTACTCGGCGCCGTCGACCGAGACGACGGTGCGGTCGTCGCGGACCTCGACGTCACGAACGGTCACGCCCTCGTGGACGCGGGCGCCGGCGGAGCGGGCGAGCGCCACGAGCGCGTCGTCGAGCTCGAGGCGGGGACACACGGCGGCGTAGCGGCCGTGGTCGGGGAGCGGGACACGGGTCTCGCGGCCGTCGGGCGAGCGCAACCACGCCGCGTCGACGTCGAACCATCCCTCGATCGGGTCGGGGTCGAAACCGAGCGACTCGAGTTCGCGCAGCGCCAGGGTGGTCAGGCCGTCGCCGCAGCACTTGTCGCGCGGGAACGTCGCCTTGTCGACGACGATCACGTCGCGGCCCGCACGGGCCAGTTCGGTGGCCGCCGCGGCGCCGGCGGGTCCGGCCCCGACGACCACGACATCACACGTCACCGCAGCACCGACCGACATCTCGTTCATCGTCGATCAAGGCTACGGGCGTCGGCTCGTTCCCGGCCGGGGCCGCTCCCTACGATGCCGACTGCGGGGACGACGCCCCGCCCGACCGATGGAGGTAGCGATGGCGAAGTTGTGCGAAGGCCGGGTGGCGATCATCACCGGCGCCGGACGAGGGATCGGGCGTGAGTACGCCCTGATGTTGGCCGCGCACGGCGCCAAGGTCGTGGTGAACGACCTGGGTGGCGCACGCGACGGCACGGGCGACAGCGACGTCAGCCCGGCCCAGTCGGTCGTCAACGAGATCGAGGCGATGGGCGGCGAGGCGATCGCCAACGGCGAGAACGTCGCCGACTTCGAGGGCGCCAAGCGGATGGTTGACGCCGCGGTCGAAGCGTTCGGCGATCTGCACGTCGTCGTCAACAACGCCGGCATCCTGCGCGACCGCATGCTCGCCAACATGACCGAGGCCGAGTGGGATGCCGTCATCAATGTGCACCTCAAGGGCACGTTCGCTCCGACGCACCACGCCGTCGCCTACTGGCGTGACCGTTCGAAGGCCGGGCACGAGGTGAGTGGTCGTGTGATCAACACGACCTCGGTGTCGGGCATCTACGGCAACATCGGCCAGACGAACTACGGCGCCGCCAAGGCCGGCATCGCATCGTTCACCAACATCGCCGCACTCGAGGTCGCCCGCTACGGCGTGACCGTGAACGCGATCGCCCCCGCCGCCCTGACCCGCATGACCGAAGACCTGGGCATGGGGCAGGCGAGCGACGAGGACAAGGAGGCGATGTCGCCACGGTGGATCGCCCCGATCGTGACCTGGTTGGCATCGGAAGAATCGGCCGCCGTCACCGGCCGGGTGTTCGAGGCCAGCGGCCGGGTCCTGGCCGTCGCCGAGGGATGGGTGCGCGGCCCGAGCGTCGAACCCACCGACGACCCGACCGGTATGGGCGTGCTCGTCGAGAGCATGCTCGCCGAGGCCCGAGCCAACTCGGGTATGGACGGACAACCGGGCGGCCCGCCGCAGTCGCCGCAGGCACCGAACTCGAAGGGCGGTCAGTGACATGCCGTTGAACCCCGATGCCGTCGGCTCCAAGGGTGAGCCGGTCGAGATCAGCTGGAACAGCAAGGACGCCCTGCTCTACGCCGTCGGCATCGGCGCCGGCACCGACGAGTTGGCGTTCACCACCGAGAACACCAACGGGGTCGACCAGCAGGTCTTCCCGACCTTCCCGGTCGTGCTCGGGTGGGGCAAGGGCTCGGCGATGGGCAACATCGGGTCGTTCAACCCGGCGATGCTCGTCCACGGTCAACAGGCCGTCACCTTGCACCGTGCCCTGCCCGTCGAGGGCACGGCGACCCTGCAGAGCCAGGTCGTCGCGATGTACGACAAGGGCAAGGCCGCCGTCGTCGTGTCGGAGTCGCAGGCGACGATGGGTGACGAGCCGCTGTTCAGCACCCGCAGCTCGGCGTTCATCCGCGGCGAGGGCGGCTGGGGTGGCGATCGTGGCCCCTCGGGCCCACAGAACGTGCCGCCGGATCGAGCGCCCGACCACTCGGTGACCTACCAGACGTCGCCCGACCAGGCGCTCGTGTACCGGCTGTCGGGCGACCGCAACCCGCTGCACTCCGATCCGGCGTTCGCCGCAATGGGCGGGTTCGACCGGCCGATCCTGCACGGCTTGTGCACCTACGGCTTCACCGGCCGGGCCCTGCTGCACACCCTGTGCGGCAGCGACCCGGCACGGTTCGGTCACATCGAGGGACGTTTCGCGTCGCCGGTGCTGCCCGGTGAGGCGCTCACCGTCGACATGTGGATCAACGGTGACGGCGAAGCGGTGTTCGTGACCCGGGTCGACGACCGGGTGGTCATCGACCAGGGCCTCGTGAAGTTCGGCGACTGAACTCGGTCGGTGAGGTCAGTGGCTGCCGCCGGCGACCTCACCGACGAGCAGTTCGGGCTGCACGTTGGTGTAGTTCGGCACGTCGCCCATGATCTTGGCGCCGTGCTCGGCCATGGCGGCGTTGAACGCGTCCTGGCTGTCGACGGTGGCCCAGCCCATGGCGGCGTACTTGCCGTCGCCGAGGGTTGCAGCGCCCCAGCCCTTGCAGGCGTCGCCGAGGGCGTCGGCGAGCATCGGCATGTGGGTGCTCGTGTAGTAGTCCATGTCGAAGGTCGAATCGTCGGTGCGCGGGTACAGGATGGTGACGGCAATCATGCGCGAAGTCTGGCAGAACGCGGGGTCGGCGTCGTCAGCGGAGCTGCTTGACTGGCGCGATGGCCACGACGATCGCCGCACTGTTGCTCGACCACGATCGGCTGGCCGTCGCCGGTGCGTTGGCGGCACGGCCGATGACGACCGAGGAGCTGTCCGAGGTGACGGGTCGTCCCACGCGGCAGGTGTTGGTGTGTGTCGGCGATCTGCGCAACGCCGGTCTGGTCGGTCACCTCGACGGACGGTACGAACTCGATCTCGACGCGCTGCGCGAAGCCGCACAGCAGCAGGCCGAGGTCGAGGTGCCGATGGACCCGGCGATCGGGTTCGGGATGACCGACGACGAGCGGGTGGTGCTCGAGCGATTTTTCTCCGGTCGGACGCTCGTGGAGTTCCCGTCACAGCGAGCCAAGCAGCTCGTCGTGTTGCAGCGGTTGGCGCTCGAGTTCGACCTCGGCAGGCGATATACCGAGCTCGAGGTGAACGAGATCCTCTTCCCGTTCTTCGCCGACTGGTCGACGTTGCGTCGCCACTTGGTCGACGAAGGCTTTCTCGATCGTGAGCCGATCGGCGGCGGCAATCAGTACTGGCGCAGCGGGGGACGGGTGACCGACCTGCCGCACTGAGCTGGTGGCTCGGCGCCCCGCCGGCGTCTCGGGAATCGTCATGATCCTGTGGTCGAACCGGCGTCGTTCTGTCACCGTCCTGTCACAGAGCGTGTCTACTCTCGCCCGGCATGCGGATCGAGATCGAACCCGCCCGCACGCACGACACGCACGTGCCCGACGACGCCGAGCGCCGTGGGCCGGCCGAATCGGGCTGGAGTGACGACGAACTCGCTCGCCTCAGGAGCGAGTGGGACGCCGAACCGGGTCACCGCTGACGCGAAAGCCGCCGCTGCATCGCGGCTGCTTGCTACAGTCGAACCTGTGTTCGCCAACGGTCGCCAGCTCGCACCCATCCGCGTCCTCGGGATCGACCCGGGGCTGACCCGGTGCGGTTACGCCGTGGTCGACGGCAAGGGTCCCGGCGCGGCGACGGCGATCTCGCTCGGGGTCATCCGCACGCCGGCCTCCGACGAGTTGCCGTACCGTCTCGCCGCCCTGCGCGCCGAACTCGTCGAGCTGCTCCACGAGTTCCGACCCGACGTCGTCGCGGTCGAACGGGTCTTCTTCCAGGTCAACGTCCGAACCGCCATGAGCGTCGGTCAGGCGAGCGGCCTCGCTCTCTGTGAGGCAGCGGCGTTCGGGTGCGGCGTCGTGCAGTACACCCCCAACGAGGTCAAGGACGCGGTCGCCGGGTACGGCGCCGCCGGAAAGGAACAGGTCGCCAAGATGGTGCAGGCCCGCCTCAAGCTCAGCAAGCCGCCCAAGCCCGCCGACGCCGCCGACGCCGCAGCGCTCGCGCTGTGTCACCTGGCCGTCGCCCCGCTGCACCGCCGTGTCGCCGCCGCAGGGGTCGGCCGATGATCGGATCGCTGCGCGGCGAGGTGCTCGAACGCGACCTCGACGGTTCGGTCCTGATCGAGGTCGGCGGCGTCGGATACGTGGTCCACGTCTCACAACGAGCCCTGGCCGAGCTCGAACCGTCCACGCAGGCGTTCCTGCACATCCACCACCACATCCGTGAGGCCGACCAGCAGCTGTACGGCTTCCTGACGCGCGACGAGCGCACGACGTTCCAGACCCTGATCGGGGTGCACAACGTCGGGCCGGCGCTCGGGATGGCCATCATCGCGACCCACCCGCCGACGGCGTTGGTCGACATCGTGGCCGACCAGGACGTCGCAGCCTTCACACTCGTGCCGGGCGTCGGCAAGAAGACCGCCGAACGGCTGCTCGTCGAACTGAAGTCGAAGCTCAGCGTCCCGGTGCTCGACGGCGTCGGCGGCTCGGGTGACGGCGGCAGCAGCGCCGTCGCCGACGTACGCGAAGCCTTGGCCGGGCTGGGCTATGGCGAGAACGAGATCCGTGACACGTTGCGCGAACTGCCACCCGCCGACGATGCCGCCGACCTCCTGCGTGACGCCCTCAAGGCGTTGGGGGCACGACGTGCGTGACGAGTTCACCGACCCGGGCGTGAGTTCGGAGGTCGAGGAGTCGGTCGAGGCCGGGCTCCGCCCGCGAGCGCTCGACGAGTTCGTCGGCCAGCGCGAGCTGAAGGAGCACCTCTCGATCGTGCTCGAGGCGGCTCGCAAGCGCGGCCAGGCCGTCGACCACCTGCTGTTCGCCGGCCCTCCGGGCCTCGGCAAGACGACGCTGGCCGGCATCGTCGCGACCGAGATGCAGTCGCATCTGCACGTGACGTCCGGGCCGGCGCTCGAGCGTGCCGGCGACCTCGCTGCGATCCTGACCAAGCTCGAGGAGGGCGACGTCCTCTTCGTCGACGAGATCCACCGCCTGTCGCGAGCCGTCGAAGAGATCCTCTATCCGGCGATGGAGGATTTCCAGCTCGACATCGTCGTCGGCAAGGGCCCGGCGGCGTCGAGCATCCGGCTCACCATGCCGCCGTTCACCCTGGTCGGTGCCACCACCCGGACGGGCATGATCACCGGGCCGCTCCGCGACCGGTTCGGGCTCGTCGCCCGACTCGACTACTACGACGACGAGGAGCTGCAGGCGATCGTCACCCGTGCGTCGGGCATCCTCGACGTGATCGTCGACGACGAGGGCGCATGGGAGATCGCTCGTCGCTCGCGCGGCACGCCCCGTATCGCGAACCGTCTGCTGCGCCGGGTGCGCGACTTCGCCGAGGTGCGACACGACGGTTCGATCACCGCCGAGATCGCCCGCGAAGGGCTGCGGCTGTTCGGCGTCGACGACCTCGGGCTCGACAAGGTCGACCGGGCGATCCTGTCGGCGATGTGTGAGCAGTTCAACGGTGGGCCGGTCGGCCTGTCGACGGTGGCGATCAGTGTCGGCGAGCAGCCCGACACCGTCGAGGACGTCTACGAGCCGTTCCTGATCCAGCAGGGCATGATCGCCCGCACTCCACGCGGCCGAGTCGCGATGCCGGCGGCCTACCACCACCTCGGCCTGGCCCAACCCACGCCCCGCCCCGGCCAACCCGGCCTCTTCGACGGCTGAGGTCTCGACCTCAGGCGGGCCGGCCGTCGACGTCGGTGGTGATGCCGTCGGCGAGGAAGCAGACGTGACCGGCGATGCGGGTCGTGTCGTCGTGCGGCTCGTGATAGCCCCATGCGACGTCGGGCTGATCGGGGAGGCCGTAGTACGTCGAGTCGCCCTTGTAGGGACAATGGGTGGTCGTGGTCGACGAGGCGAGCGGTGCGCTGACGTCGGCCATCGGCAGATACCAACGGTTGGGAAGACCGGTCTCGGACACGATCATCGGTCGACGACTCTCGGCGAGCACCTGGTCGCCGCGGCGCACCACGACGTGGGCGCTCGAACGGCGGACGTCGACACGGTGGTACGGGTCGCGGAGGTGCCCGTGCACCTGCTCGTCCTCGTCGAACCAGGCGTCGAGGCGGTCCCAGTAGAAGGCGACGTGACCGGCGAGCCACTCGGCGCCCTCCATCGGCTCCTCGTATCCCCACACGGCGTTCTCCGCTGTGCGGTCGTCGGTGACGATCGACCAGTACGAGGCGTCACCCTTGAACGGGCAGTGGGTGGTGTGATCGGTGCGCCGAAGCAGCGAGGTGTCGACATCGTCGATCGGTACGTAGAGCGCCGGGAGCAGGTTCGACTCGTGCAGGAGGCGACCCCGCCGGGTGTCGACGACGACCTTGCCGTCGAACACGGCTCGGACGCGGCGGGGGAAGGTGCCGAACAGGATGCGGTGGCGAGGACCATCGATCGCGTAGTTGACGTCGGCAGGGCCGGACGAGGTGAGCGGGCCGTCGGACAGCGTGAGCGTCATGCACATGAATACCCGCCGACCCCCCGAAAGATTCCACGGATGGGGTCTGACCCCATCCGTGTCAGGCGGGGAGGTGGGTGCCGAGGAACGCCATCGTCTTGGCCCAGGCGGCGTTGGCGGCCGATTCGTCGTAGAACATCTCCGACTCGTGGTTGTCGAAGGCGTGGCCGGCGTTCTCGACGTTGAGCACGAAGTTGTCCCGCCCGTCGATGGCGGCGTTCAGGGCGTCGACGCCCTCGTTCGGGGTGTAGGCGTCGGCGTTGCCGAAGTGGAACAGGGTCGGGCACGACACGTTGTCGACCTGGTCGAGCATCTGGGGCACGCCCGAGCCGTAGTAGCTGACGCACACGGCCGGCTGAGCGCCGGCGGCGACCGACCAGGCGAGCGTGCCGCCGAGGCAGAACCCCATGACGCCGGGCGTGCCGACCACCTCGTCGAGTTCTTCCAACGCGGCGAACGCTCGGGCGCAGTCGGTGGCGGCCGTGGCCGGGTTCAGTTCGCCGGCCTTGGCGACCGACGCCTCGAGGCCGGCCTGGTCGTGGGACGCCTCCCAACCCGGCGCGAACCGCCAGAAGACCTCGGGGGCGCCGACGACGTAACCGGCGTCGACGAGGCGCTGGGCGACCGACCGGATGTACGGGCCGACACCGAAGATCTCCTGGATCAGGAGGATGCCCGGACCCGAGCCGCCCTCGGGGACCCAGACATGCAGCGGCATCGAGCCGGCGTCGTCGCAGGGAACGGGAACGGAACGGGAAGCCATGGCTCGATCTTCCCACAGCGAGCCCCGTCCGAAACGTGGCAGCCGTAGCCTGGTCCGGCCATGTTGCTGAGCGACTTCGACTATGACCTCCCCGACGAGCGCATCGCCCAGACGCCGATCGAGCCGCGCGACGCTGCACGGCTCCTGGTCGACCGGGGGAGCGACGCACCCGACCACCGACGGGTCCGCGATCTCCCGGAGATCCTGCGACCGGGCGACCTGCTCGTCGTGAACGAGACGAAGGTCATCCCGGCGCGCCTCTCGGTGCAACGGGCGACCGGCGGCAAGGCCGAGGTCCTGATGCTCGAACCGCTCGACGGCGAACGCCGGGTGTGGGAGGCAATGGTGCGTCCCGCTCGCAAGTTGAAGCCGGGGGAGCAGCTGCTCGCCCCCGACGGGACACCGGTCGTCGAGATGGGGGAGCGAACCGAAGCCGGCGACACGTTCACGGTCACGGTGCTCGGATCGATCGACTCGCTCGACGTGCTGGCCGACCACGGCGAGATGCCGCTCCCGCCGTACATCACCGAACGGCTCGGCGACCCCGACCGCTACCAGACGGTGTACGCCCGCGAGCCCGGTTCCGCAGCGGCGCCGACGGCCGGACTCCACTTCACGTCCGAGTTGCTCGACCGGTTGGCAGAACGCGGCGTCGAGACGGCGAAGGTCGAGCTCGTCGTCGGGCTCGACACCTTCCGTCCAGTGATGGAGGACGACCCCACCGAGCACCGGATGCACACCGAGCGGTACCGGGTGCCGCCGCAGACGATGGACCGGTGCCTGGCCACACGGGCAGCCGGCGGACGCGTGGTGTGTGTGGGGACCACCAGCGTGCGGGCGCTGGAATCGGCGGCGACCCGGGGCGAACTCGAAGGCCGCACCGACATCTTCATCCACGGCGACTACGACTGGCAGCTCGTCGACGTGTTGATGACCAACTTCCACCTGCCGAAGACGACGCTGTTGATGATGATCCACGCCTTCGTCGGCGACCGCTGGCGCTCGCTCTACGACGAGGCGCTCGAGCACGACTACCGGTTCCTCAGCTTCGGCGACGCCATGCTGCTCGACCGCCACGCCTGATACGTCGGTTGATGTCAGACATGAACCGACCAGGTGGACGGTCATTGCAGTCCCCGGTCGGGTCGGTTCATGTCTGACATCAACCGACCGTAGGATCGTTCGACGTGCATGTTGTCGAGTTCGAGACCACGGCGAGCGACGGGACGGCCCGTGCCGGCACCGCCACGACGGCGAACGGCAGCTACACGACGCCGCTGTTCATGCCGGTCGGTACGCGTGGTGCGATCAAGTACCTGAGCGCCGATGACTACGACGCGCTGGGTGCGCAGATCGTGCTGGGCAACACGTATCACCTGATGATGCGGCCCGGCGCCGACACCGTCGCCCACTTCGGTGGGCTGGCGAAGTTCGCCGGGTGGAGTGGCCTCACGCTCACCGACTCGGGCGGTTTCCAGGTGTTCTCGCTCGAACCCGACGTCGACGACGAGGGGGTCACGTTCGCGTCGACCTACGACGGCACGAAGCACCGCTTCACGCCGGAGAAGGCGGTCGAGACCCAGCAGCTGCTCGGCGCCGACATCCAGATGGTGCTCGACGTGTGCCCGCCGCTGCCGAGTCCGCCCGAGGTGATCCGCCTGGCACTCGAGCGCACGAACGCCTGGGCGAAGCGGGCCCGTGATCATCACACCCGCCCCGACCAGGCACTGTTCGGCATCGTGCAGGGCGGTGTCAGCGAGGTGATGCGCGCCGAATCGGCCGAACGGACCGCTGCGCTCGAGTTCGACGGCTACGGCATCGGCGGCTTGTCGGTCGGGGAGACCCGCGACGAGATGATCCCGGCGCTGGCGGCCGCCATCGAGCACCTGCCCACGAATCGTCCTCGCTACCTGATGGGGGTCGGTGATCCCGCGTCCATCGTGGAGGCCGTCAACCTCGGCGTCGACCAGTTCGACTGTGTGATGCAGACCCGCCTCGGGCGCCACGGCACCGCACTCACGAGCGAGGGTCGGGTCAATCTGAAGCGCCAGGAGTTCGCCCTCAGCGACGAGCCGATCGACGTGTCGTGCACGTGCTCGGTCTGTGCGCGTCACTCGCGCGGGTACATCCGTCACCTCTTCAAGGTCGGTGAGCCGACCGCATCGCGCCTGGTCAGCCTGCACAACGTGGCCTGGACGCTGCGCCTCCTCGAGCAGATGCGGGCGGCGATCATCGACGGCACGTTCCAGGATCTGCGCCGTGACGTGCTCGCCGTCTGGGGCTGACGCCGACGACGCGACCGCCGCCGTCCGGCACTTCGGGCCGGTCGGGCGTTAGCATTGCTCGCCGCTATGCATCTTGCCTTCCTCCTCGCGAGTTCCGAAGAGAGCTCGCCGAACATCCTCGTCAGCCTGATCCCGTTCCTCGTGATCGGTCTGATCATGTACTTCCTGCTGATCCGCCCGCAGCGGAAGCGCATGAAGGAGGCCGCCGAGCTGCAGTCCTCGGTCGGCGTCGGTGACGAGGTCATCACGACGGCCGGCATCTACGGCTTCATCACCGGTGAGGACGGCCCCGACCGGTTCTGGCTCGAAGTCGACGACGACGTCCAGGTCCGGATCGCCCGTGCCGCCGTGTCGCGCAAGGTCGACACCAATGCCGAGGACGAGGCTGCTGCCGCCAAGGTGGCCGACGCCGAGGCGAAGGCCGACGCGAAGTCGGACGACTCGGACGAGTCGTGAACCCCAAACGCCTCTGGGCGTCGATGCTGATCTTCGTCGGTGTCGTGGGAGCGCTGCTCGTCGTGAACATCGCACGCGACGAACACCCGGCGCTCGGCCTCGACCTCGAAGGCGGCGTCAGCGTCATCCTGGCGCCCGACACCGAGGATGCGACCGGTGAAGACCTGTCGTTCGTCCGCGACCTGGTCCGCGACCAGCTGGAGTCGACCGGCATCGCCGAACCCGACGTCCGTGTCGAAGGCGCGAACGTGATCGTCGACCTGCCGGGCGTGCGCGATCAGGCCGAGGCGCTCGAGGCGGTCTCGGTATCGGGCATCGTGTCGCTGCGTCCGGTGCTGACCTGCGCCGGCGGCACCCCCGACGAGGCGGCCGGCCAGAGTGCGCTGCCGACCCTCGACGGCGGCACCTGCATCGTCGGCCCGTCCGACGCCACCGGTGAGGTGTTCGTGCGCAAGAGCGCCGGCGTCGATCTCGTCCAGGGTCGTTGGGTCGTGGCCGTCGACCTGAGCAACACGGGCCAGAACCAGTGGAACGCTTTGGCGACGCAGTGCTACAACGGCACCGCCGCGTGCCCCACGACACAGCTCGCGATCGTGCTCGACGACGTCATCCAGTCGGCCCCGGTCGTGCAGACGCCGAACTTCCCCGGATCGGTGCAGATCTCCGGTTCGTTCACCGAGGACGAGGCCCGGTCGCTGGCCGACGTGCTGAACCGTGGCGCCTTCCCGATCCAGATGGTGCAGGAGCGTGTCGAGACCGTCTCGCCGACCGCCGGTCAGGACGCCCTCAACGCAGCGATCATCTCCGGACTCATCGGTGTGGCCCTCACCCTCGTCTACATGACCGTCTACTACCGCCGACTCGCCGTCGTGATCGTCGCCGGTCTCGTCGTGTGGGCGGCGACGGTGTACCTGCTGGCGACGTACGTGTCGCAGGCCACGAACTACGCGTTCACGCTCGCCGGTGCCACCGGCGTGATCGTGTCGATCGGTATCACGGTCGACACCTACATCGTGCTGTTCGAGCGGCTCCGCGACGAGACCCGTCAGGGCCGCTCGCTCGCCAACGCCGCACCACGCAGCTTCGATGCGACGTGGAAGACGATCCTCGCCGCCAACTTCATCGGTCTGATGTCGGCGCTGATCCTGTTCTGGCTCAGCGTCGGCTCGGTCAAGGGCTTCGCCCTGTACGTCGGCATCACGACGATCTGCGACCTGATCGTGTGCTGGTTCTTCATCCGACCCGCCGTGCTGCTCTTCTCGCGGTCACGGTTCGCGAACAACGGACGCGCCGCCACGGGCGTCACCGCTCCGGTGGGGGTGCCGGCATGAGCGATACAGCACCCAATCCCGTCGCCATCTCGCCGACCGCACTCGGTCGGGCGGTCAACGGTCAGACGGCGATCGACTTCATCGGTCGTCGCAAATGGGGCTTCGGCGCCTCACTGCTCCTGATCGTCATCTCCATCGCCTCGCTGTCGATCCAAGGCCTCAACCTCGGTATCGACTTCGCCGGCGGTGTGTCGTGGGACGTGCCGGCCACCAACGGCTTCACGATCGACGACGCGGAGGACGTCCTGGCCGACAACGGTCTGAGCACCGAAGGCGCACGCCTCCAGGAGCGCAGCTCCGACTCGACCGAGTTCGTCAAGGTGCAGGTCGGCGATCAGCCGGCCGAGGTCGGCGCCGAGCTGCGCCAGCAGTTCGCCGACGCCGCCGGGGTCGACGTCGACGAGGTCAACGTCAGTCTCGTGAGTGCGTCGTGGGGCGCCGAGGTGACCGAGAGCGCCGTCCGCGCCCTCGTGATCTTCGTGATCCTCGTCGCGATCTATCTGTCGTTCCGCTTCGAGTGGCGGATGGCGGTCGCCGCGATCGTGGCCATGCTCCACGACGTAGTCGTCGCCGTCGGCATCTACTCCCTGTTCCAGTTCATCGTCACGCCGCCCACGGTGATCGCCTTCCTGACGATCCTCGGCTACTCGCTCTACGACACGGTCGTCGTGTTCGACCGTGTGCGCGAGAACGAGGCTCGGTTCGCCGCACAGAAGCCGCCGTACGCCGACGTTTTGAACGTGTCGATGAACCAGGTGCTGATGCGCTCACTCAACACGAGCATCTCGTCGATCGTGCCGGTGCTGTCGCTGCTGATCATCGGTGCCGGCGTGTTCGGGCAGGCGACCCTCTCCGAGTTCGCCCTCGCACTCCTCATCGGTATGGCCGTCGGTGCCTACTCGTCGATCTTCATCGCCGTGCCGTTGCTCGGCCTGCTCAAGGCGAACAGCTCGGCGTGGGAGGGCCGCAACGTGCCGCCCGCCGTCGGCGAGGCGCTGCGCGACATGGTCGTGCGGGGCGACATCGGCAGCCGCCGGACCCGCGCTGCGGCGGCGACCGCCCGTGGCGACGACGTCACCGACGAGTCGGCCGATGCCGCCGAGCCGGCGAGTGTCGGCACGACGCCGGATTCGCCGACCGCCAAGGAGGCGCAGTCGGCGCTGAAGCACCAGCCGCGGCCGCGCAAGAAGAAGCGCAGGTAGCACCGTCGTTATCGGAGGTTGGCGCCGCCGGTAACCTCAGGACATGGCACTCGACGCGACCTGGGTTCGCGACCACATCCGTCCGATCGCCGACTACCCCCAGCCGGGGGTGACGTTCCGCGACATCACCCCGCTGCTGGGTGACGCCGCAGCGTTCGGGCGTGCGGTCGACGATCTGGTCACCGGATTCCACGACGTCGAGGTCAGCCGCGTGGTCGGCATCGAGTCGCGGGGGTTCATCCTCGCCGCGCCGGTCGCCTACCGGTTGCGGGCCGGCTTCGTCCCGGTCCGCAAGGCCGGCAAGCTGCCGTGGGCGGTCGCCCGGGAGGAGTACGAACTCGAGTACGGCAGCGACAAGCTCGAGATCCACCGCGACGCCATCCATCCCGACGAACCGATCCTGATCGTCGACGACGTCCTCGCCACCGGGGGCACCGCCGAGGCAACGGCCAAGCTGGTCGAGGCGCTCGGCGGGCGGGTCGTCGGCATCGGGGTCATGATCGAACTCGAAGCACTCGGGGGCCGAGCGAAGCTCGCGAACCACCGTGTGGAGAGTCTCACGCGATACTGAGTCATGGCCACCGTCGATCGCGTCCTTCCCTGGCGGCGACATCACGAGACGGCCGCGGCCTCGGAGCTGGTCCCGCTCCTGCGGAGCTACCGCTCGTACCACCCCAAGGCGCGCATCGAGACGATCAACCGGGCGTATCACACCGCCGCCGAAGCGCACCGCAACCAGACCCGCTCCAGCGGCGAGAGCTACATCAACCATCCGCTCGCCGTCGCCAAGATCGTCGCCGATATCGGACTCGACGAGGTGTCGCTGGCGGCCGCGTTGTTGCACGACGCGGTCGAGGACACCGAGATCACACTCCAGGACGTCCGCGAACAGTTCGGCGAGGAGGTCGCCTGGATCGTCGACGGTGTCACGAAGCTCGAACGGATCCAGTTCGACTCGCGTGAGGCCCAGCAGGCGGCCACGATGCGCAAGATGCTCGTGGCGATGGCGAAAGACCTGCGTGTGCTCGTCATCAAGCTGGCCGACCGGCTGCACAACATGCGAACCCTCGGCGGCATGGCCCCCGAGAAGCAGCAGCGCATCGCCCAGGAGACGATCGACATCTATGCGCCGCTGGCGCACCGGCTCGGCATCCAGGAGATCAAGCAGCAACTCGAAGACCTGTCGTTCGCGGCACTGCACCCGAAGCGCTACGCCGAACTCGACCACCTCGTCGCCACCCGCAGCCCCGAGCGCGACACCTATCTCGCCCAAGCGATCGCCGACATCCAGAAGCGTCTCGACGAGCTCGGGATCGAAGGCGAGATCACCGGTCGCGGCAAGCACCTGTGGAGCATCTACGAGAAGATGGTCGTCAAGAACCGCGAGTTCAACGAGATCTTCGACATCGTCGCCGTCCGGGTGATCGTCGACTCGATCCGCGACTGCTACGCGGCGCTCGGCTCGATCCACGGGCGTTGGCGCCCGGTGCCGGGCCGCTTCAAGGACTACATCGCCGTCCCGAAGTTCAACCTGTACCAGAGCCTCCACACGACCGTGATCGGTCCACAGGGACGCCCGCTCGAGGTGCAGATCCGCACCCGCGACATGCACCAGCGGGCCGAGTGGGGCGTCGCGGCGCACTGGGCCTACAAGAACGAGGGTGACACCTCCGACATCGACTGGCTGAACCGCCTCATCGACTGGCAGGCCGAGGTCAGCGACCCGGCACAGTTCATGGCCAACCTGAAGACCGACCTCGACCAGGAGGAGGTGTACATCTTCACGCCGAAGGGCAAGGTCATCACCTTGCCGGTCGGGTCGACGCCGGTCGACTTCGCGTACTACGTGCACACCGAGGTCGGGCACTCGTGCATCGGCAGCAAGGTCAACGGGCGGCTCGTGCCGCTCGATCATCAGCTCGCCAGCGGCGACACGTGCGAGATCTTCACCTCGAAGGTCGAGTCGGCCGGCCCGTCGCAGGATTGGCTCCAGTTCGCCGTCTCGCACAAGGCGCAGAACAAGATCCGGCAGTGGTTCAGTCGCGAGCGTCGCGACGACATGATCGAGCACGGCCGCGACCAGCTCACCGACGAGTTGCGCCGTGAGGGCTTGCCGGTCCAGAAGATCTGGAACCACGAGGCGTTCGCAGAGGTCATCGTCGAGCACAGCTACACCGACGTCGACACGTTCCTCGCCGCCATCGGCGAAGGCCATGTGTCGGCCCGGGGTGCCGCGCAGCGGATCGGCAAGATCCTCAAGGGCGACAGCGCCCCCGACCAGGAGCAGTTGCCGGCCACCGTGCACGAGCCGAGGCGTGGGTCATCTCGGGAGGGGCAGGTCGGTGTCCACGTCGAGGGGCTCGACGACGTCATGGTCCGTCTGGCGAACTGTTGCACCCCGATCCCCGGCGACGAGATCATCGGGTTCGTCACCCGCGGCCGTGGTGTGAGCGTGCACCGGGCCGACTGTGCCAACGCCACCTCGCTGTCCGACGAACAGGCGATGCGCCTGATCGACGTCGAGTGGGACCGCGAAGGCGCCCGTGGCGGCACCTACGCCGCCGGTGTCGAGGTGGTTGCCCTCGACCGCACGAGCCTGCTCCGCGACGTCGCCAACACGCTCGGCGACATGGGCGTGAACATCCTCGGCTGCGAGACCCTCACCGGCGACGACCGCGTCGCCAAGATGCGCTTCCAGCTCGAGATGTCGAACCCTGCCCAGGTCGGCAGCGTGCTGAACACGATCCGACGCATCGACAGCGTCTACGACGTGCACCGCCTCCTGCCGGGCGGCGGCCGCGACGCCTGACGGGGCCGAACTCCCACGGTGACCAGGGGCTTCGGGCGATAGCCTCGACGGCCGTGCCTTCGTTCCAGACCAGCCCCGGGATGCGTGACATCCTCGCTCCGGAGTCGGCCCGCTGGCGCGCGTTCACCCAGGTGTTCGCCGAGGTGGTCGAGTCGGCCGGCTACGGCTTGATCATCCCGCCGATGATGGAAGACCTCGGGGTCTTCACCCGGCTGGGCGACGCGACCGACGTGGTCACCAAGGAGATGTACGACTTCGTCGACAAGGGGGAGCGCCATGTGGCACTGCGCCCCGAGCAGACGGCCAGTGTCTGTCGGGCCTTTGCCCAGCACCGTCCGGTCACACCTTGGAAGGCCTGGTACTCGGGGCCGAACTTCCGCTACGAGAAGCCGCAGCGCGGCCGCTACCGCCAGTTCGATCAGGTCGGCGTCGAGGTGCTCGGCGTCGACGACCCGTACCTCGACGTCGAGGTCATCGCGCTCGGCTGGGAGTTCTACCGCCGGCTCGGCCTGCAGCAGGTCACGCTCCTGCTCAACAGCCTCGGCGAGCCCGACGATCGTGCCCGCTACGTCGAGGCGCTCCGGCAGCACTTCGACGCGGCCGGCGACGACCTCAGCGAGCAGAGCCGACGCACCCTCGACAAGAACCCGTTGCGCGTGCTCGATTCGAAGCGACGAGAAGATCAGCCGATCGTCGCCGCTGCGCCGACGATCGACCAGTTCTGGTCCGATGCGGCCGCAGAGCACTTCGCCACGGTCCAATCGGGCCTGCGCGAACTCGACATCGCCTTCACCGTCGACATGAAGCTCGTCCGCGGACTCGACTACTACCGCCGCACGACCTTCGAGTTCCAAGGCGGCACCCTCGACTCGGCGCAGAACGCACTGGGCGGCGGCGGCCGCTACGACGGCCTCGTCGAAGATCTCGGCGGGCCCGCGACGCCCGGCGTCGGGTTCGCGCTCGGCGTCGATCGCACCCTCCTGGCGTGCGACGACGAGGGCGTGTTCGACGCTCCCGATCCGGCCGTCGACGCGTTCGTCGTCGACACGACCGGGGGAGCGCAGGCGCTCGCCATCACCGCAGCGCTCCGTCAGGCCGGCCTGCGCGCCGACCGCGCCTACGAGAACCGCAGCATGAAAGCCCAGATGAAGGCAGCGAACCGCTCCGGCGCCGCCTACGCCGTCATCGTGGGCACCGACGAGGTCGACAACGGCACCGTCGCCGTCCGGCCACTGCGAGGCGACGGTGAGCAAGTCACCATCGCCCGCGATTCACTGATCACCGATCTCCACACACGCCTCCAAGGAAGCAACCAATGAGCAGCACCTCGATGCGGACCCACCAGTGCGGTGAGCTCCGCTCCGACGACATCGGACAGACCGTCTCCCTGACCGGCTGGGTCGGCCGCCGCCGTGAGCACGGCGAACACCTCGCGTTCGTCGACCTCCGCGACCACACGGGCATCACCCAGTGCGTCATCAACGACGACGTCGACGTCCGCTCGGAGTACGTGGTGCGGATCACCGGTGTGGTGCGTGCCCGCCCCGAGGGCACCGTCAACGACAGCCTGCCGACCGGCGACATCGAGGTCGGCGACTGCGAGGTCGAGGTGCTCCGCAAGGCGACGCCGCCGCCGTTCCCGGTCGACGCCCGCGCCGACGGCGTCGACGAGAACATCCGACTCCAGTACCGCTACCTCGACCTCCGACGCGAGCGCATGCAGCGCAACCTGCGGATCCGTTCGTCGGTCAACGCGGCCGTGCGCAAGGCGATGGAGCGCCAGGAGTTCGTCGAGGTCGAGACGCCGATGCTCGTGCCGTCGACGCCCGAAGGCGCCCGTGAGTTCCTCGTGCCGTCGCGCAAGGAACACGGTGCGTTCTACGCCCTGCCGCAGTCGCCCCAGCTGTTCAAGCAGCTCCTGATGGTGGGTGGCGTCGACCGCTACTACCAGATCGCCCGCTGCCTGCGCGACGAAGACCTCCGTGCCGACCGTCAGTACGAGTTCATGCAGCTCGACATGGAGATGAGCTTCGTCGGTCAGGACGACGTGCTCGACGCCGTCAGCGAAGCAGTGCTCGATGCCGCCGAGGCGGTGACGGGGGAGCGCCCGGGCCCGATCGAGCGGATGACGTGGCGCGAGGCCATGGAGCGGTTCGGTATCGACAAGCCCGACCTCCGGTTCGGCATGGAGCTGACCGAGCTCACCGACGTGTTCTCGGCCACGGAGTTCAAGGCGTTCGCCGGTGCAGAGGCGATCAAGGGCCTCAAGGTGGACGGCGCCGCCGACGACTACGGCCGCAACCAGCTCGACAAGCTGACCGACAAGGCCAAGAGCGCCGGCGCCAAGGGCCTCGTCTGGCTGAAGTGCACCGACGAGGGCTTCGACAGCCCGGTCGCCAAGTTCCTCTCCGACGACGAGGTCGCCGCAGTCAAGGCCGCAATGGAGGCGCAGACCGGCGACCTGATCCTGATCGTCGCCGACGACTGGATGACGACCTGCGAGGTGCTCGGCACGCTCCGGAACGACCTCGGTCGCCCGCCCGTCCACCAGGGCCCCTACCGCTACGTGTGGATCGTCGAGTTCCCGCTGTTCGTCGGCGTCGACAAGGAGTCGGGCCGCCCGAAGCCGGGCCACCACCCGTTCACGATGCCGCACCCCGACGACATCGACAAGTTCGAGACCGACCCGATGGCGGTCCGCTCGATTGCCTACGACCTGGTGCTCAACGGCTGGGAGCTCGGTTCGGGTTCGATCCGAATCCATGAGCCCGAGCTGCAGAAGAAGGTGTTCACGGCGCTCGGCATCACCGACGAGGAAGCGGCTCGCAAGTTCGGCTTCTTCCTGAACCCGTTCGAGTACGGCGCCCCGCCGCACGGCGGCTTCGCGTTCGGTCTCGACCGCCTCGTGGCGATCCTGGCGGGCGAGGAGAACATCCGTGAGGTCATCGCCTTCCCGAAGACCCAGAACGGCACCGACCCGATGACCAACGCCCCCGTCGAGGTCGACCCCAAGCAGCTCGCCGACCTCAACCTCAAGGTCCTCCCCAAGATCGACTGATCCATGGGGTCGGATACGTTTCGTCGGGACCGACGAAACGTATCCGACCCCCAGGCAGGTCAGCCGGCGATCCAGCTGACCGCTTTGGCGAACTCGTGGGTGTGGAACGTGCGGACGTGTCCGTGCAGCGTCCACTTCAGGAGGTTGACGGCGTGGGAGATCGTGCCGTCGTCGGTCACCACGGCACCTCGGTGGAAGTGGATGTGGCGAATGCCGCCCGTCAGCTCTCCCCAGGCGCCTTCGCCGAACCCGGTGAAGCGTTCACCGAGTTCGAGCACCAGGCGCAGCTTGTCGTGACGCTCGACGATCGCGTCGACATCGGGCTCGATCACGGTCGTGAAGTCGTCGATCGTGAAGTCGCCGACCGCTCGCATCCCGATGCAACCGTCGGGCAGATCCTCGATGTGTTCGATCACGGGCCAGAGGGTAGACCGCCATCGTGCCGTCAGTACGCCGGTCGCAGTGGCGGTCCCGGCTGTTCCATCTCCGGCCGGGTGACGATGTAGACGAGTGCGCCCAGCAGCGGGAAGGCGATGATCCCGAGTGTCCACGCCGCCTTCACCACACCGCGTTGCGGACGACGAAGATTGTCGATCAGCACGTAGATCACGACGAACCCGATCGCAATCACGAAGCCGAGGATCAGCAGCGTCCAGAAGATCCCGAGCAATGGATAGTCGTACGCCAGCATCAAGTTCCTCCCGGTCAGCGCGTCCGCCCCATCATGCCCGCTCGAGAGGACCCCGACCGACCGGACGTTCCTGCCGTGTGCCGACCATGTCCGCCGGTTCCCCAGCGTGGGGGTTCAAGTCCCCCCACCACATCGAACCTCGAACGCTACGGTCGGACGAAGTGAAGAGGTCCCTACTCCTGGTGGTCCGCTACGTGATGTTGTCTGTTGCGTGGACCGTGTTCGGGGTCGTGCGGTTCCTGACTGCGCGAGCACGAATCGACAGGCAGACCAAACGAGAAGTGTGGTGGCAAATTCGAAGTCGGATCTACTCGCTGACTCAAGGCACCTGACGACGGATTGCAGGCGTCAGCGGCTCGCACCAGATCGCGTGGTTCGGTCCCACCGATTCCGCAGCCAAGGAACGGCTTGTTCGATCAGGCTGCTCGGGGGTCTGAGCGGTCGAGGTGGGCTCGGAGTTGTTCGAGCCTGAGTTTCTGTGCGTTGGGGTGGACCCAGCCGAGGCCGATGTAGTTCCAGTCGAAGCGTCCGAGCAGGGGTGGTTCGTATCGGGGTGTTTGGTCGGGTTGTTCGGTGGGTGGGGTCGGCTGGGCGACCCCGGTACATCGTTGCCCGGTCTTCGTGAACGTGAATTCGACGTGGTCGAAGAGGTCGGCGTTGCCGGTGATCTCGAGTTCGCCTTGGTGGTGTAGCCGGTGGTGGTATTTGCAGAGGCTGATCAGGTTGGCGGTGTCGGTGGTTCCGCCGTCGAGCCAGTGGACGATGTGGTGGATCTCGACGTGTTGGTTGGTGCAGCCGGGTGTGCGGCAGCCGCGGTCGCGGAGTTCGATGATGCGGCGGGTGCGTTCGGGGACGATGCGTTGGTTGCGTCCGACGGAGAACGGGATGCCGTCTTGGTGCCAGACGGGTTGGATGATGCCGTCGCAGAGGATGCGGTCTCGCATCGCCATCGGGATCTGCCAGCCGTCGGTGGTGGTGGTGTGGCCGTCGGTGACGTCGAGGTGGAGCCAGGTGCGGTAGTGGTCGCGGCGTGAGTCGGACTCGACGGCAGCGAGGGATCGGTCGAAGCAGTCGACGAACGCCTGCGGTGTCGTGACGTTCTCGTTGCCGTCGTTGAACAAAGCGTCGCGTCGTTCGTTGATGGCTTGTTCGATGCGGAGGCCGTCTTCGAGGGGGAGGTTGCCCGAGATGCGCCAGCGGCCGTCGTCGGTGGGGCCGTAGGAGAGCCGGTCGTCGGCGGGCTTCGGTGCGGGTGTGGGTTCGTCGGGGTCGGGTTCGAAGTTGTTGGGGCGCATCGCGACCCGGATCTTGGTGACCGGGGCGAGGGGGATGAAGTCGGCGATCTTGGTGTCGGCCCAGCGGGGTCCGCGCAGTGATGCGGTGAGTTGGTCGAGCGAGATGCGGGCCTCGTCGAACAACTCGTAGGTGGCGGGGCGGTGGGAGCGTTCGCGGGCGGCGGCGACGATTTCTTCGGCGCGGTGTGGGGAGAGGCCGACTTTCCAGCGGAGGAATGCTTCGGGGGTGCGGCAGTCGCCTTGTTGCCAGGTGTCGGTGTCGATGAGTTGTTCGGTGAGTTCGACGAGGTGGGCGTGGGCGGCGTTGAGGGCGCCGGCTGCTCGGGCGATTGGTTCGTCGAACAGGGCGCAGCGGTCGTCGAACGAAGCGTCTTCGGGGACGTCGACCGGGCCCATGTGTAGATCGTACTGGTGTTCTATCGGTGTGGCAAGATGCTGGTGATTGGTGTTGTCTATGGATGTTTGGTGGTTGATTGGTTGGGGTGATGGGTGGTCGTGTTGCTTGCCGGATCGGGGTCGGGTGATCTTCGGAAACGGCTCGGCTGCGCCTCGCCGTTCCCTACGACACCCGACCCCGTTGGGGCTCTCTGGGGCGTAGGGTCGGGGTATGGAGCGGTGGTCGTGAAGCCCTGGTGGGTCGAGCGTGAGATCGCCGCGCCGGCGGGGGAGGCGTGGGCTCTCCTCGTCGACGTCGAGCGGTGGCCGGCATGGGGGCCGTCGGTCTCCGATGCGGGGCTCGACGGCGACGCCTTCGGGCTTGGGGCGACGGGGTGGGTGCGGACGGCGGTCGGTGTCCGGGTGCCGTTCGAGATCACGTCGTTCGAGGACGGTGAGGAGTGGGGGTGGAAGGTGGCCGGCATACCGGCGACCGACCACCGGGTCCGCCCGGTCACCGACGACCGGTGCGTCGTCGGTTTCGGCGTGCCGCCGCTCGTCGCACCGTACGCGCTCGTGTGTCGGCGGGCCCTCGCAACGATCGACGGACTGCTCACCGGCTGAGCGGTGAGTCGGGTGGGCTACGGTGCCGCCATGACCGCTCAGGCACCCATCTCCTCCGGTTTCGGCTTCGACTCGACCGCAACCGATGTCCTGGACGGCATTGACCTGACCGGGTCGTACGCCGTCGTCACCGGCGGCTACTCGGGGCTCGGCCTCGAGACGACGCGAGCGCTGGCTGCGTGCGGCGCCGACGTGTTGGTGCCCGCCCGTCGTCCGGATCACGCCCGGTCGGTCCTCGCCGAGCTCGGCGACACCGCCGGCGACGTTTCGGTCGCCGAACTCGACCTTGCCGATCAGGCGAGCGTCGCCCGTTTCGTCGAGGCCACCGTCGGCGCCGGTCGGCCGAGCGACATCCTCATCAACAACGCTGCGATCATGGCCTGCCCGGAGACCCGCATCGGACCGGGTTGGGAAGCACAGTTCGGCACGAACCACCTCGGCCACTTCACGATGACAGTCGGGCTCTGGCCGCTCCTGATCGATGGAGGCGCACGGGTGATCTCGTTGAGCTCGACCGGGCACAAGGCGTCCGACATCCGCTGGGACGACCCCATGTTCGAGCGAGGCGACTACGACAAGTGGATCGCCTACGGCCAAGCGAAGACGGCGAACGCCCTGTTCGCGCTCCACCTCGACGTGCTCGGCGAACCGCACGGCGTGCGGGCGTTCTCGGTTCACCCGGGCGGCATCATGACCGAACTGCAGCGTCACCTGCCTCGCGAGGAGATGCAGGAACGAGGCTGGATCGACGAGAACGGCAACGTCAACCCGCTCTTCAAGTCGCCCGAGCAGGGGGCGGCCACCTCGGTCTGGGCCGCGACGACACCGTCGCTCGATGGCATGGGCGGCGTCTACTGCGAGGATTGCGACGTCGCCAACCGCACCGATCCGGAAGGCCCGTTCGCTCGGTTCCTCGGCGTCGACGCCCACGCGACCGATCCGTCGTCGGCCGAACGACTCTGGGCGATGTCGGTCGAGTTGACCGGCGTCGACATCACCTGACGGCGGCCGCCATCACAGGCGCGCGGCCAGGGAGTTGTCGGCGAGGCGGCGGAGGCCGTCTTCGTCGAGTTCGCACCACTGCCACGCCCGCTCGTACTCGTCGAGCAGGCTGGTGTGGAACATCGGCGGGTCGTCCGTCGCGAGTGTGACGGTCACCCCCGCATCGAGCATCCGGGCGAGCGGGTGGGCTTCCGCCGACTCGACGGCGTGCAACGCCAGGTTCGAACCGGGGCACACGTCGCACGCGATCCCACGCTCGACGAGCAGATCGACCACCTCGGGGTCCTGCATCGCACCGATCCCGTGCTGGATGCGAACAGCCCCGAACTGTTCGATCGCGAACCGGACCTCGTCGGCGCCGCCGTGCTCGCCGGCGTGGGCAACGCCCGGCAGCCCGAGCGAGCGGGCGCGCTCGTAGATCGGCGTGAAGTCGTCGGTCCACCACGAGTCGGCAGGGCCGCCCATCCCGATCGCGACGACACCCGAGAGATCGTGCGAGAACACCTGGTCCATCGCCCGCGCACAGTCGGCCGCCGGAAGGTGCGGTGAGATGTCGGGGATCAACCCCCACGTCTGCCCCGTCTGTGCTGCAGCGCGACGGCAGCCGTCGACGATGCCGTCGTGGATCGGTGCCCACGCCTTGCCGTTCTCGAGCACGTGCCCGGTCGCCGACACGTGGAACTCGACGTGCACCACACCTTGCTCGTGAGCGGTCTGGAGATAGCGCTCGGCGGCGAGCGCGAAGTCGTCCGGATCACGGAGCAACCCGACGATCGTGAAGTAGCGCTCGAGGAACATCGGGAAGCCGTCGAAGGTGAACCACTCGCGGACACCGTCCTCGTCGGACGCCGGCGGCTCCACACCGTGGCGTTCGGCCAGGGCGAGCAGTGTCGGCGCATCGACCGTCCCTTCGAGGTGGACATGCAGCTCCGCCTTGGGCAGCGACCTGACGAACTCACGCGGGAACTCCGACATGTGGGCATCATGCCATCCGCCGGGTGTGGCACGATCGGTCCATGCGGTACGGGGTGGCCATCGATCTGCACGTGGGGGAGTCGGCGCCGGAGGAGGTGGCGTGGCCGAACGTCGAGGCGCTCGTTCAGCTCGCCGAGTCGGGCGGTCTCGACGTCGTCGTGCTGCCCGACCACCTGGCCTATCGGGCGGGCGGCGACGGCGACTACTCGCTCCCCGACGAGGGAGTCGGCGTTCGCGAGGCGATGACGACGGCGGCCGCCGTGGCGGCATCGACGTCGACGATCGGGATCGGCCACTCGGTCATCAATGCGCCGTACCGACCGCCGGCCATGCTCGCCCACCAGATCGCGGCGCTCGCCGACATCGCCGGTGGCCGCTACACACCCACGATCGGTGCGGGCAACAGCTTCGACTACGACCAGGTCGGCGTCGACGGAACCCGACGTGCGAGCGGCTTGGCCGAGTGCGTCCAGGTCGTCGCCGAACTCCTCCGGAGCGGCACCGCACATCTCGAGGGCACCCACTGGACCACCGATCGCGCCGAACTGGCCCTCCGGCCCGACCCGGCCCCGGCGATCATCGTCGCCGCCGCCGGCCCGAAGGCGATGGAGGTCGCCGCCCGACTCGGTGACGGCTGGAACGGGTGGGTGCCCACCGACCCCGAGAGCGAGCACGTCGACCACCTCCTCCACCGACTGGAGCGGGCGTGCAGCGAACACGGCCGCGATCCCGACACGATGGTTCGCACCGCCGACGTCGTGATCGATCCGCTCGACGCAGCCGGTGCCCGTCAACGCTCGATCGAGACGATCGACATGCTCGCGGCCAAGGGCTTCGACGAGGTGCGCTGCTGGCTCCACTCCGACGCCACCTTCGAGGCCCGCCGCGACGCCCTCGAGGCGTACCTGACGATGCGCACCTGACTCACCCGCCCGAGTACCGAGGACTTCCCAGCGGGCTCGCAGCCGATTCACAGGGAGGTGCCGCATGGTGGCCCCGACGACGCAGACCGTCTGCGTCGGAAAGGACCCACCAGATGACCACGCTGATGACACCTCGCCGGCGAGTCGCCCTCGGCGCCGCACTGGCGGCGTCACTCCTCCTCGCCGCCTGTTCGAGTGACGACGCCGCTGACGACACGACCGAGTCCGTCTCGACCGACGACCTCGAGACGGAGACCGACCCCGAGACCGACGCCGACGACACCCCGGCCGGCACCGACACGACCGAGAGCGAGACGACCGACGACACGACCGCAACCGACGATTCGGCGCAGAGCGTCGACGTCGTCTCCGGATGTACCGAGATCGCTGCCTTGTTCACCACCGACGGTTCGGCCAACGCCGACCTCCCCGACCCGGAATCGTCGGCGGTGTGCGACGGTGACACGGTCGTCGTCACCTCGAACGGCATCCCCGACTACACCTACGTCGAGACCAGCCCGGGGCCGCCCGCGGCGCAGGACCTCACCTACGAGATCCCCGCTGAACCGACCGTGGCCGACGAGACGACCGACGTCCCGCTCCTGGGTGCGCTCGGCGTCACACTCGCGGGCATCCCGATCTACGGCCCGACCGAGGGGACGGGCGGCGACGTCGGATCGATCGACGGGATCCTCATGGACTGCGGCAGCCACAACGGACCGACCGGATTCCACCTCCACCTCGTCGGCACCAGCGACACCAACGACTGCGACTTCACGCCCGACGAGATCGCCTCGGGGCCGCAGCTGCTCGGCTACGCGTTCGACGGCTACCCGATCTACACCGGCAACGACCAGTACGCCTCGTCGTGGCAGCTCACCGACGAGTCGTTGTTCGCGAGCGACACCTGGGCCGCCCACACCTACGTGGAGGGTTCGGGTGACCTCGACGAGTGCAACGGGCTCACCGACGCCGACGGCAACTACGCCTACTACACGACCGACTCGTTCCCGTACGTCCTCGGTTGCTTCGTCGGCGAGGTCGACATCCGAGGCAGGGCGTGACGGTGGCCGCCGACGTCGTCGTTCGAGGTCGGCGGCGCTTTCTCGGCCTGTCCGTCGGCGTCGTCGGTACCGCCCTCGTTGGCGGAACCGTCGGCGCCTGCGGAACGGACGACTCGGCCGCTGAGCCGACCGACGTCGACATCGGCTTCCTGACGGACATGAGTGCCCATCACGGCCAGGCGCTCGTGCTCTGTCAACGGGTGCTCGGACGTGACGTGGGGACGCCGGTCACCGCGGCTGCGGCGGAGGTCCTCCAGAACCAGTCGATCGAGCTCGGGATGATGCGCGCCTGGTTGACCGACTGGGGCCAATCGACGGCGCCACCGGACACCGTGATGGCTTGGATGCACATCGGCGGCGGGATGCCCCTCGCCGAGATGCACGGTCTGGCGTCGGAAGCCGAGCTGGCCGAGCTGTCGCAACTCGACGGGCTGGCGCAGGGCCGCTACTGGCTCGAACTGATGTCGGCCCACCACGAGGGCGGCGTGGCCATGGCCACCGCGGCTGCGAGGCTGGCGTCGAGCGAGAAGGTGGTTCGCCTCGCCGAGAACCAGGCCGCCGTGCAGACCTTCGAGATCGAGCAATACCAGCAGCTCCTCGACTCGGCCTACGCGACCGTCTGACCAGATCCGCCGGCCATCGGCCACGTACCCGTTTCGACCGTCAGAAGTAGCCGACGACGTCGATGACGAGATGGGTGGCGCCCACCGTGTAGACGCACGGGCCGTCGAAGGTGGGGGAGAAGGCGAACTCGGCGATGGCCATGTTCGCGACGACCTGGCCGGGTGCATAGTTGAGGTTCGAGGCGGTCGGGATGTCGTCGGTGCACGGCCAGATGGTGATGTGGCCGAAGCGGTCGGGGTTCACGACCGTGACGTTCACGATGGCGGCGATCGCCCCCGGCGTCACCCCGCCCCGACCGGCGTACCCGAGCGAGGTCTGCACCACGACGGGCAACGTGTCCTGCGCGTCGGGTCCGAAAATGCCCGTCCCCTGCGTCAACCCGTCGACGGTGGTGAACCCGGGCCCCTCGCGCGTCTCGAGCAACCGAGCCGGCGTCAGCGTGAGGATCCGGCTGTCCGCTGCGACCGCACCGGTCACGTCGACGACGAGATGGGTCGTGGCATGGGTGTAGAGACACACGCGGCCCGACGAATCGAGCTTGGACAACACGGCGTTGGCGACGGTCGTTCCCGGTGTGTAGTTGAGGCTCGATGCGGTCGGTCGGGTCGCATCGCACGGGTAGACCGTCACGTGCCCGGCGCCTTGGGGCTGCACCGCCGTCACGTTCAACATGACGGCGTCGGCATCGTCGTCGACCCCGCCTCGACCGGTGATCTGGAGGGGCAGCACCGAGCCGGCGGCACGTGGCCCGCCTCCTTCGAACTCACCGTCGAACGTCTCGTCCGAACCGCCCGAGCGCGTCTCCAGGTAGCGGGCCGGCACCAACGGTTCGAGCGTCCCGCCGTCGGGCACGTAGCCCGTCACGTCGACCACCAGATGGCTCGCCGCCTCGGTGTAGATGCACACCTCGCCCTGGTCGTCGAGCTTGGCGAGCACCGAGTTCGGGACGACCTGCGCCGCCACGTAGTTCAGGTTCGACGCCGTCGGCTGGTCGGCGTCACAGGGCCACACCGTCAGGTGGCCCGGCCCGTCGGGAAGCACGGCGGCCACGTTCAGCATCACGGCGTCGGCGTCGGCCGGCACCTCACCGCGCCCGGCGACCGGGAGCGAGGTGACCGAGCGAGCGGTCCGCCGACCGTCGTCCTGGTACTCGTCGAAGGTGTCCTCGCCCGGCCTCGTGTCGAGCAAGCGGCCCGGCAGCGTCGGCATGAGTGGGAACGGACGGAAGTTGGCGACCACGCTCGCGGTCTCGTTCAGGGTGCGGCTGTTGTCCTGCGACGCCGTGCCGATCGGCACCGTGCCGACGTCGTCGTCGGTCACCGTGCGCGGCGCCGAGAAGAACGGGATCCGATCGCACCCGCATCCGTTCGCGTACGCCATGACCGTCCGGTAGGTGCCGCTGTTGTAGCCGGCGCTGTACGAGAACACGCCGTCACCCGGCTGGTCGCCGTGGCCGGCGCCCAGGATGTGGCCGACCTCGTGGATGTACCCCCGCTGCTTGGCCGGCGCGCACACGGTGTCGATCACGCCCATCGCGAACTCGTCGTCGAGCGCCGACGACGGCTGCTCGAGGAGCCAGGCCAGCCCACACGTGTTGCCGGCCACACCGCGGACCATCATCACGATGTCGGCCTCCTGTACCTCGCGTTCGAGGTGGACGTCGAACAGAGCGTCGGTGGTGGCGAAGGTCAGCGCATCGAGGTCGTCCTCGATCCGTACCTCGTCGTCGTAGTCGACGTGCTCGATGCCCGCCGACTCCAGCCGGAGCGTGATCTCGGAGTTGGCGAGCACGACGTTCGCGTCGTCGATGACGGACTGGATCGTCGACTCCGCGTTCTGCTCGTCGTTGCCGTAGTCGGACAGCGCACCGTTCGTGTAGACGGTCAGCACTCGGACGATGCGGTTCCCGTCGTTGTCCTCCACCGCCGTACGGGCCGCCGGATCTGCGACGTCGCTCACCACCTGACGTGCGGCGGCGACCGCCTCTGCGGTCGGGAGGTCGGACAGGTCGTCGGGCACCGGGATCGGCTCGCCCACGTCGGCATCGACGGCGCCTTCCTCGACGATTAGATGCGCGTCGCCGACCGGCGTGACCGAGTACGTCCGGCCGTCGAGCATCGCCGATCCGCGGACCGTGTCACCGTCGACGGTGAGCACGGCGGAGTCCAACCCGTCGACCGACGACCACACGTACCCGTCGCCCGCACTGGCGCTCGTCGTGCCCTCGTCGAACACGAACTCGGCATCGTCGAACAACTCGATCTCGACGGTGCCCGACTGCAGTTCGGTTCGCAGCGCCGTCGCGTCGATCTCGACCGACCGCCACCGCACCGCCCGCTCGACCGAGACGGCGACCGCAGGCGCCACGTCGGCCGGCATCGCCACGTCGTCGAACTCGAGCACGGTGCCGGTGTCGTCGGAGGCGCCGGCTGGAGTCGGCGCAGCAACGGCGAGACCCGCCAGGGAGATGACCGCAGCGAGACCGAGGGAGCGGCGGTGGGTGCGTTGCGTCATGGATGCCTTTCCCCGCCGCGAGGGACGAGCTAGTCGGCGGGTGCGTCGGGGTGCACCCACGCCAACAGATTACGGGTCACTCGGTCGACGGCGGGGTCGGTCGCAAGGCCGAATGCCCAATCGGTCGTCCCGATCGTGGTGACCTGGCCGCCGTCCGGACCGAACGGCTTCGCGGTGACCATCACGGCGTTCCCGTGACGAATGCGCCGGATGGAGTCGTCGTCGATCCGTCCGAACAATCGCTCCGCGATGAAGTCGAGGTCTCCCTGGTCGCTCAGCGCCGAGATCGAGGCCGGATACTCCCCGAACCGCAGGTTCGACGAGGGACAGAACGCGACGATCTCCATGTCGACCGGGGTGCCGTCGCCGCCGGAGCGGACGGGGAGTTGGTACTCGTCGAATTGGATGCGACACCCCAGGGTCTCGTAGCCGACGACGCCGTCACGAGCGCCCAGCACGTCGCCGTAGCGCAGCCCGGTTCCCTCGAGCAGCCAGTGATCGTCCCGGTACACGACGAACCCACCGATGCCGCGGGCCGTCGCCTGGCCGAACCGGTGGTACAGCCCCCAGGCCGAACCACCGCCCAGCACCGCTGCTTCCGGACGTCCGACGACCGGATCGGCCCACATGCCCGTCATCGTCGTCGGGTCGCCGCCCTGCATCACCGGGTCGGTCTCGTGGGCGGTGTACTTGTGGCAGACCATCACACCGTCGCCCTCGATCCGGACCTGCCAGAACATCGTGTTCCCCGAACAGCTGGCGCATCGGCCGCCGCGACGGACAAGGCTCTCGAGGGCCTCGCGTTGAGGCGCCGACCAGTACTCGTCGTGACCGATCGAGACCATCGAGCGGTACCCGTCGAGCACACCCGACTCGAGATCGCTCGACACGGCGTAGTCGAACTCGAAACCGGCCGCCTCGGCCCACTCGACGAACCGCCGCTCGTAGATGAACCAGCCCGACGACCCGATCGCCGGCGGGTAGCCACGCTCGTTCCGGTACGCCTGGAAGATGGTGCCGTCGGGGTCGGGCTCCTCGTCCCACCGAACCGGCCTGGCCTTGCGGTCGTCTCGCTCGGTCTCGGGACGGCACAACATGCCGCGTGCGAACGGCCGCCGGAACGAGACCTCCTTGCCGCCCGTGTAGAGCGAGCACCCGCCCCACGTGTTGTACGCGTTCCACGTGTTCGTGGCGAGCACCAGCAGCGGCCGATCACCCGGTCGGGCAGCGCGGACCACGAACCCGGCGTGGGCCGTGTCCCGCCCCTCGGGCGCGCCGTGCGCCGTCAGCGTCACGAGGTAAAACCCGCTCCGCCAGCTCGACTCGACCGGCACCTCCACCTCGGTGGGCCAACCGCAGCCGGCTGCATCGGCATCGTCGGGCACCTCGTGGAAACGACCGGTCAGATCGGTGGCACGCCACACCTCGACGCGTTCGGCGCCCCATCGCTCGACCACGACGTCGAACCGCTCGGCACGAGTCGACACGCAGAGCTCGACCGTGTCACCGGCCCCGTAGCTCAGCTGCGAGCAGTACGCCTCGATGTCGTCGTAGAAGGTCACGTCGTCGGCCACGACGCGGACACTAGGCCGTCAGTTCATCCGGCCCGACTCGTACGCCCACATCGCGATCTCGACCCGGTTCCGTGCGCCGAGCTTGGTCATCAGGCTCGCCAGATGGGTCTTGACCGTGCTCAGGCTGATGTAGAGCTCTGCCGCGATCTCGGCGTTCGTGCGCCCTCGGGCGACCGTCCGCAGCACCTCTTCCTCGCGTTCGGTCAACGGCTCGATCGGCTGGCGCACCTCGTTCGCCGCCGAGTCGGCGAAGGCCGACAACAGGCGGGCGGTCACGCTCGGGGCGATCAGGGCGTCACCTTGGGCCGCAGCGTGGATCGCCTGCACCAGCAGCTCGGGCCCGGCGTCCTTGAGCAGGAACCCCTTCGCTCCCGCCTTCAGTGCGCCGTGCACGTACTCGTCGAGATCGAACGTGGTGATGACGACGACCGCCATCGGCTCGTCGACGCCCGGTCCGGCGAGGAGCCGGGTCGCCTCGATCCCGTTGAGCTCGGGCATCCGGATGTCGAACAGGCAGACGTCGGGCCGGAGCCGGCGCGCCTGCTCGACGGCGCTGCGACCGTCGGCCACCTGGTCGACGACCTCGATGCCGTCCTGAGCATCGAGGATCATCGCCAGCCCGGTCCGCACCAGTACCTGATCGTCGGCGATCAGGACCCGTAGCGTCATCTCGTACTCCTCGGCAGGACGGCCTCGACCCGCCAGCCTCGTCGTCCACCCGGGCCGGCGACGAACTCACCACCGAGCAGCTCGGCGCGTTCGGCCATCCCGAGCAACCCGAAGCCCTCGCCACGGCGGCCGAGCGGGAGATCACCGTCGTCCTGCACGGTGAGGCGGACGCCGTCACCCTCGGGGTCGACCCGCACCACGACCTTGGTGGCGTGCTTGGCGTGCCGGACGGCGTTGGTGATCGACTCCTGAGCGATGCGGAACAACGCCGCGTCGACCGCCGGGCCGAGGCCGTCGAGGCCCGGAGCGACGCAGACCTCGATCGGCACGCCGCTGTGGCTGTCGCGAGCGAGCGTCTGCAGGTCGGCAACGCCCTGTTGCGGCGCCAGATCGACCGCACCTCGCCGGAGCGTGCCGACCATCGCCCGCATTTCGGCGAGCGTACGCGACGCCGCCTCCTCGATCACGCCCAACACGGCCAGTGCCCGTTCGGGATCGGACGACGCCAGCGCCCGACCGGCCTGCGCCTGCACCGCGATCGCCGACACGTGGTGAGCGACCGTGTCGTGCAGCTCCCGCGCCAGCTCTTCTCGCTCGTGTGCCTTGGCCGCCTCCACCGCACGCGCCTGCGCCGAGCCGCGGTAGCGGGCCACCAGGCCCAGGGTGACCGGCAGGCTCAGGACGACGTAGCCGCCGATCCATTCGCCGATCGTCGAGCTCGGATCGGACAGGTTCCCGACGACGCCGGCCAGGAGGACGACCACCATGCCGACGACACCGTCGCGGCCCGAACCCCAGCGGTACAGCGAATAGACCGTGATCAGGACGACTGCCGTCGTGACCAACCCGCCGTACGCATCGGCGACCTGTGATGCGACGGCGGCGAAGAGCAGCGTCGTGATGAACCCCCACAGCACGGCGAAGAGGGGGTGGGTGCGTCGCACGAGGAGTGCGATCGGGACGGCGAGGAAGAAGACGGCGAGCTCGGCCCAACGCCAGGCGACGGGGAACGACTGCCACTCCTCGTCGGTCCGCAACGTCGCCTCGAGGACGGCGGAGATCGACGCCGCACCGACGAGCACCCAATCGCGCCAGACCCGACGAGGCGGGTCGGGCACGGCCGGCTCGGCCAGATAGGCGCGCAGCGCCGGCGGAAGTTGCACCCGGACATCGTAGGGAACCGCAGCGAACGCCGAATCGGCCGAAAGGACGAGACGGATCCACCCGGACGGACGGTCGGATTGCGACCGATCAACCGATGCCCGCACGGGCGTCGAGGCGCACGATCGGATGGCTCGATCGACGAGCGCGTCTCCACCCGAAAGGACCCACCGTGTCTTCGTTCCTGTATCGCCTCGGTCGCCGTAGCGCCGAGCGCCCCTGGCTCGTGATCGCCGTCTGGGCGGCCGCCGCGATCGTCATCGTCGTCGCCTCGATCGGTGTCGGACGAGAGATGGAGGACAGCTTCGACGTGCCCGGCGTCGACTCGCAGCGCGCGACCGAACTGCTCGAATCCGCCTCCTCCGACCGAGCCGGACTGACGGCGCGTGTCGTCGCCACGCCCACGTCAGGTGACGACTTCTCGACCCCCGACGCCCGCTCGGCACTCGACCAGCTCCGGTCGCGGCTCGACGGGCTCGACAGCGCCATCGGCGTCGAAGAGACCATCTCGCCCGATGGCGGCATCGCCATGCTGACGATCCAGTACCCGGTGCTCGACCAGCTGGCGATGGACGACCTCGACGAGCTGAAGGACGTCGTGTCGGAGACCCGAGCCGAACTGCCGATGGAAGTCGAAGCCGGCGGCGACCTGTTCTTCGCCTACGAGGAAGCCGGCGGCAGCGCCGCCGAGATGATCGGGATCGCGGCGGCGATCGTCATCCTGCTGGTCGCCTTCGGGTCGGTGATCGCGATGGGTCTGCCGATCGGCATGGCGATCTTCGGCCTCGTGCTCGGCGTCGCCGCGATGCCCTTGATCAGCCACGTCGTGATGATCCCGAGCTGGGCGCCGCAGCTCGGCACGATGATCGGTCTCGGCGTCGGCATCGACTACGCACTCTTCCTCGTCACCCGACACCGCGAGTTCCTGGCGGAGGGTTCGACCGTGCCCGACGCAGCCGGACGTGCCGTGGCCACGGCCGGCCAAGCGGTCGTGTTCGCGGGCGGCACCGTCGTGATCGCGATCCTCGGGCTCGGCGTCGCCGGCGTTCCCTTCATGACGGCCGCCGGCATCGCCACCTCGGTCATCGTCGCGATCATGGTGATCGCGTCGATCACGATCCTGCCGGCGTTCCTCGGCCTCAGTGGGCATTCGATCAACCGGTTCGGCATTCACCGACGTGGCCACGCGGCCGGCGACGTCGGCCCGGGTTGGCGACGGTGGGGCAACCACGTCACCCGACATGCGTGGCCGTACGCAATCGTGACCACCGTCGCGCTGTTGGCCATGACCGCCCCGGTGCTCGCCCTCCAACTCGGCTTCCCCGACGAGGGCACCCAACCCGAATCGACGACGCAGCGACGCGCCTACGACCTCGTCGCCGACGGCTTCGGTGCCGGCATCAACGGTCCGCTGGTCGTCGCCGTCGATCACGGTGGCGACGTCACCGTCGTCGACGACGTCGCCGCGGCCGTCGCCACCGACCCCGGGATCGCCGCGGTCGCCCCTCCGGAGATCGGTCCGGCCGTCGGCACCGTGATCGCCTTCCCGACCTCGGCGCCGCAGGACGACGCGACGTTCGAGACCGTGGAGCGCCTCCGCGCCGAGGTGCTGCCCGACGCCGTCGACGGCACGACGGCCACCGCCCACGTCGGCGGCCAGACGGCCAACTTCGGTGACGTCGCCATGCGGGTGAGCGACCGGCTGCCCTGGTTCATCGCCGCTGTGATCGTGCTGTCGTTCCTCCTCCTCACGATCGTCTTCCGGTCGATCCTCGTCCCGTTGAAGGCGGCGGTCCTGAACCTGCTGAGCATCGGCGCCGCGTACGGCGTGCTGGTGATGGTGTTCCAGTGGGGGTGGGGCAAGGAGCTGATCGGGCTCGAGACCACCGTGCCGATCGTGTCGTTCATCCCGATGTTCATGTTCGCCGTCCTGTTCGGCCTGTCGATGGACTACGAGGTTTTCCTCCTGTCGAGAGTGCGGGAGGAGTACGTCGCCACCGGCGACAACGACGCATCGGTGATCGCCGGTCTCGCCTCCACCGCGCGTGTCATCACGTCGGCCGCCCTGATCATGATCTCGGTCTTCGGTGGATTCGTCCTCGGCGACGACCCGGTCACCAAGATGTTCGGCCTCGGTCTGGCGACGGCGATCCTGGTCGACGCCACGATCGTGCGTTGCATCCTCGTGCCGGCCACGATGACGCTGATGGGCGATGCCAACTGGTGGCTGCCCGACTGGCTCGACCGACGCCTGCCGGCGGTCGACATGGAAGGCGTCGCCGGTTTGCCCGAGCAGGAGTTCGAGGACGTGCCGTCCGACCGGGACGCCGAACTCGTGACGGTCTAACCGGCCGGGTCGATCGGTCCGAGGTCGTCGGGCGTGACCGTGTTGGAACGCGCCCCGGCGACCTCGATCGTGATCGACGGATCGGCGCTGCGAGCGCTGCAGGCGGTTCCGGCGCCGCCTCCGACGAACCCGAACGTGATGCGATCGCCGTCGGCGAACTCGCACACGTACTCGGTCGGGGCGACGTCGAAGCCGTCGATGAGGAAGCCGACGACCAGACAGTCGCTCCCGAACCGGCAGTCCTCGATCCGCCCGACGGCGACCACCGTCGGGCCGGTCGGCACCGACGCTGTCGTCGAGGTCGTGGACATCGTGGTCGCCGGTGCCACCGTGGTCGGTGCCACGGTGGTCGGCGCCGTGGTCGTGGCGGGCGGTGCCGTCGCAGCCGTCGTCGCGACCGTGGTCGCCGCGATGCTGGCGGGCACGCTCGTCGGCGTGGTCGCCTCGGTGCTGGGCGACGTCGGCGGTGATGTGGGCGGGGGAGTGGTGGCGATCTCGCCGTCGGATCCGTCGAGTAGTTCGGACACCACGACCGCGCCGGCGACGAGCAACAGCAGGCCGATCGCGACCGCCGTGACGATCCAACCACCGTGTCGACCCGCGGAAGCGGCGACGACGGGTCCTGATTCGTGGACGGTGAAGGTGCCCGAGCCCGTGTGGTCGCCGTCGGGTCGGTGTTCGGTCCAGCCCATCACGACGTCGTAGGTCGGCGCTCGGCCGACCACGACGCTCGGGAGGACCGCCCAACCGCCCGGCTGGAGCACGATCGGCTCGATGATCGGCTCGTTCTCCCAGACCCCGCCCGAGCCGGCGGCCCGATAGCTGAGGATGTCGACCGACGTCCGAGGGGCGCTCGACCGAACCTCCACCCGCCAGTGGGCGTCGCGTCCCTCACGAACCAGCGACAGCGACACCGGCGGTGTCGCAGCCGGATGACGCGACTGCGCCGCCCTCACGGCCCGAGGCCGTTGCCGGGCCAGTGCCACGGCAGCGACGAGCGCCACGAGTACTGCGACGAGCGCAATACCGAGACTGATCTCCGAGGCCTTCACCGGCTCATCCTCCCAAACCCGAACGCCGTGGCCGCGGACCGATCGGGTCGTGCCGACCTGGGCCGATGTCACGAATATGTCGCCAATTCGTCACGCAGCGCTCCTATGGTGGAGCCATGTTGCTCGGGGTTCTCGACTTGGGGATCGACCTCGACGTGTGGCCCTGGATCTGGCTCGGCACCGCCGTGTTGTTCGCACTGGTGGAGCTCGTCGTCGTCGGCGGATCGTTCATCATCCTGCCCTGGGCCGTCTCCGCCTTCGTCGCCGCGATCCTGGCCTTCTACGACGTCTCGATCGAGATCCAGTGGGCCGTCTTCGTGTTCGGCGGCGCACTCGTGTTCGCCGGCCTCTACAAGTGGGCGCAACGCTTCATGAAGACCCACGCCATGACACCGGGCGTGGGCGCAGAACGACTCGTCGGACTGGCAGGCATCGTCACGACGCCCGTCGATCCGATGGACACCGATCGTCGCGGTCGGGTCACCGTCGAAGGCGAGGTGTGGGGCGTCGTCGACGCCAACCGCCCCTACGCCGAAGGCGAACAAGTGCGCATCGTCTCGGTGCGCGGGACCCGAGTCGTGATCGAGCCCGCCGGCGGGTCGGCGGGTACCACTCAGTAAGGAGCCACCCATGACCGTCGTCGTCATCCTCATCATCGCACTGGCGATCATCCTGCTCGCAGCAGTCGCCTCGGCGGTGAAGATCGTGCGTCCGTACCAGCGGGGTCTGGTCGAACGCCTCGGCAAGTACAAAGACACCAAGACACCGGGTCTGCAGCTGATCGTCCCCTTCATCGAGACGATGCAGCTGATCGACATGCGTGAGCAGGTCGTCGACGTGCCGCCGCAGGAAGTGATCACCGCCGACAACGTCGTCGTCAGCGTCGACGCCGTCGTCTACTACGAGGCGACCGACCCACAGCGGCTCGTCTACAACGTGGCCGACTTCTTCACGGCTATCACGAAGCTCGCCCAGACCAACCTCCGCAACCTGATCGGCGACCTCGAACTCGACCGTGCGCTCACCTCTCGCGACACGATCAACACCCAGCTCCGCGAAGTGCTCGACGACGCCACCGACAAGTGGGGTGTGCGGGTCGTCCGAGTCGAGATCCAGCGCATCGATCCGCCGCCCGAAGTCGTGTCGGCGATGCACGCCCAGATGCGTGCCGAGCGCGACCGTCGAGCCACCGTCACCGAGGCCCAGGGCTACCGTGAGGCGGCGATCGCCCGTGCCGACGGCGAGAAGCAGTCGGCGGTGCTCGCGGCTGAGGGCCGCAAGGAATCGGCGATCCTCGACGCACAGGGCGACGCGCAGGCGATCGAGCTCCGCGCCAAGGCCGAGAAGCTGCGCCTGCAGTTCGTCGGCGAGGGCGAAGGCGACGCTGCGAAGGCCCGCCTGATCGGCATCAAGGAAGCCAACGCCGACAAGAACGTCCTCACCGTCGAGTACCTCGCCGCGTTGGAGCGGATCGGCGACGGCCGGGCCACGAAGTTGGTCATCCCGACCGAGTTCTCGGGACTGCTCGGCACGGTGAGCGCGATCACCGAGGCGATCCGCCCCGACGACTCCACCGACGCCGTCCGCCCGAAGGACGGACTTCCGATCCCCGACCCGGTCGAACGGGTCGATCTCCCACCCGAGGCCTGACCGATGCGGATCGAAGACGCACCTCAGGCCGGGTGGTACCCCGACCCCGAGGGCGGCTCGCGCCTGCGCTGGTGGGAGGGGACCGACTGGTCCGACCGCTACCGCATGCGTCCGATCGAGAACTTCGTCGAGACGATCGAAGCCGAGGTGAAGAGCGGCCATTCGTCGGGCAGCCATCGCTGGGTGCCCGACGATCCCGGTCTCGGCAACCCGAACGTCGACACCCAGGCCGTGGTCGAACAGGTTCGCATGGCGGCCCGTGCCGAGGCCGAACGGGCCGCCCAGATGTTCGGCGCCCAAGCGCGTTCGGCTGCGAACAGCTTCCAGCCGCTGATCAGCGAGTACACGATCAAGGCGACCAAGTGGTTCCGGCGGATCGGCATCCTGATCGTGTTGTTCGCGGCGGCCTGGTTCGCGTTCCAGGTGTTCGCCCAGAAGAGCATGTTCGACTGGATCGGCGACCGCATCGACAACATCAGCGACAACCTCAACGAGCAGAACGGTGCCGGACTCGGCGACCCCGGTGACGTGATCGACCTGACCGGCTGATCACCACGCAGCTCTCGTTCAGTCGACGTGGGTGCGGTGCGGCCGCGCCGGTGACGCGATCAGCGGTTCGAAGACCTTCAGATCGGTCACGCGCCAGCCGTCGCCGTCTAGCTCGGTCGCGAGGCGGTAGCCGCCGAGGTTCGGAACGGCGACCTCGCCGTACCCGTGGAGTTCGGAGACCCGTCGCATCAGGCCCGAATGCGTGACCACCAGCGCCGAGCCGCGTCCGACGGCGGCGTCGGCGATCTCGACGAGCGCCGACCAGGCGCGTTCGCGCACCACCGGATCGGGTTCGAACGACGGCGGTCGGTCGTTCCGGGTCAGGTAGCCGGGCCATTCGCGTTCGATCTCGGTCGGCGTCATGCCCTCCCACTCACCGGCGTACGCCTCCTCGAGACGGACGTCGTGGAGCGGTGCCGGCAGGCCGAGATGGTCGGCGATGATTGCGGCGGTGTGCGCGGCGCGTTCGAGTGGACTCGCCCAGACGCCCGCCCATTCGTCGCCGAGTTCGGCGAGCCATTCGGCCTGCGCCTTCGCCTGGTCGCGGCCGAGTTCGGTGAGTGGCGGGTCGGCCGTGCCTTGCCAGCGACGAACGGCGTTCCACTCGCTCTGGCCGTGTCGGACCAGCACGAGATCGACGTTCGCATCCGTTTCGGTCGTTCGCACCGTAGAGAGCCTACGGGAGCCGATACCCGGGAATATCCGACGGTCTCGTATCCTTGAACTGCACAACCCACCAGAGAGGCCACCGATGGATCTGATCCACATCCGGGACCTGCGCGTGCTCACCGTCATCGGCGCACTGCCCCACGAACAAGAGCAGGCGCAACCGATTCGGGTCGATCTCGACCTCCACGTCGACCTCACCGAGGCCGGCATTTCCGACGAGCTCGACGACACCGTCAACTACGGCCTCGTCGCCGACGAAATCGCCGCCATGGCGGCCGACAACAAGTTCGTGCTCCTCGAGCGACTCGCCGACGAGATCGCCCGCAACACACTGCGGTTCGACCGCGTCGAGGCGGTCGACGTCACCGTGACCAAACTCCGCCCGCCGGTGCCGACGGCACTCGAGAGCACGGCGGTCACCCTGCACCGACGCCGTTCCGATGTCGACATCCCGATGCTGCGGCCGCACGAGGCGATCATCGCCCTCGGGTCCAACCTCGGCGACCGCGAAGGATTCCTGCGTCTGGCCGTCGACTCACTCGACCGGGTCGTGGCGCAGTCGCAGGTGTTCGAGACGGCCCCGGTGGGTGGCCCCGAGCAGGGTGCCTACCTGAACATGGTCGTCAAGATCGAGACGGCACTCGATCCGTTCGCACTGCTCCGCCGCTGTCAACGAATCGAGGCCAACGCCGCCCGCCAGCGCGTCGTGCACTGGGGGCCTCGCACGCTCGATCTCGACGTGCTGTTCTACGACGACGTGACGATCTCGTCGCCCGAGCTCCTCGTGCCGCACCCGCGCATCTTCGAGCGTCGGTTCGTGCTCACGCCGCTCGAAGAGGTCGCACCAGAGCGTTGTCCGGACGGGTGGCGAGACACGTTGCCGCCCGACGAGGTCACTCCCCGTGGCCAGCTCCGCCGCTGAGGTCGGCGGCGGCCGCCTCGAACCGGCGCACCTTCGCGGGATAGTGCACGCGCCCGAACTCCGGCTGCTGCCGCACGACGATGTCGAGCAGCTCGTCGTGCTGAGCGGTCTCCTTCCACGGCATCGCGATGTAGATCGGCAACCCGAACGTGCGCAGCTCGTCGAGCCGCGTGTACACCTCGCGCTGGTAGATGAAGCGCTGCTCCCACGGCCACTCCGACGGTGCGAAGCCCGTGCCGGGGTCGAGAATGCAGCGTCTGCGTGCGCCGAACCGGTCGGCGTCGCGCAGTCGCGCCTCGAAGAAGTCGAGCATCGTGGCGACGGGATCGGCACGGACGTGCTCCATCTCGCGCGGGTTCGGACCCGACAGGAACGGCACCACGATGGGCACGTCGAAGTCGGCCGCGACCTCCCACATCTCGTCGCTCTGCATGCCGTCGGCAGCGTTGATCACTGTGGCGCCGGCATCGAGAGCTCGACGGGCGACCTCGGGACGCCACGTGTCGATGCTCAGCTGCACCCCGAGCGACGCGATCGCCGGCACGATCTCGGCGAGACGGTCCCATTCCGCCTGCCACGGCACGACGGTCGCGTTGTCGGTGCTGCCCTGACCGCCCAGGTCGATGCCGTCGGCGCCGTCGGCGAGCAGCGCACGGGCCCGGCCGACCGCTGTGGCCGCGTCGGTGGCGATCGAGTCTTCGTTGAGCGAGTCGGGGCTGGCGTTGACGACGCCGTACAGGAACATGCCCACCGACGCTACTGCGACCACAACCCGGCAGAATGGGTCCGATGAACGGCGTTCAGACCTTCCGGGCGTCGTCCGTCGAGGCGATCAGGCGGGCCAAGCTCGCCGCCCCCGGTCCGAGCGGCGCGCCGCTCACCGTCTCGGTCTGCATCCCCTGCAAGAACGAAGCCGAGACGATCGGCGACCTCGTGACGACGATCCGCGCGTCGCTGATGGGCGACGACGGTCTGGTCGACGAACTCGTCGTGATCGACGACCGGAGTGTCGACGACACGGCGCGCCTCGCGCGTGAAGCGGGCGCCGACGTGGTGCACATCGAAGACGTCCACGAGAGCTACGGCATCGGACGCGGCAAGGGCAACGTGCTGTGGGCGAGCCTGCTCGCGAGCCACGGCGACCTGGTCGTGTGGCTCGACGGCGATCTGACGACCTTCGAACCGTCATGGGTCGCCGGTCTGGTCGAACCGCTCGTCGCCCACGACGACATCGCCCTCGTGAAGGCCGCATCCGAGCGCCCCGACGACGAAGGCGGCGGCGGCCGCACCACCGAGCTGGTCGCCCGCCCCCTCATGTCGCTGTACCTCCCGGCGCTCACCGACCTCCGGCAGCCGCTGGCGGGGGAGTACGCCGTCCGTCGCACCGTCGTCGAGACGCTCCCGTTCGTGACCGGCTGGGGCGTCGAGATGGCGCTCCTCATCGACATCGCGAACACGTGCGGACCCGACGCCATCGCTCAGGTCGACGTGGGCGTGCGCCGACACCGTCATCAGTCGCTCACCTCGCTGTCGGTTCAGGCGGCCGAGGTCATGGCGACCGTGCTCGGTCGGGTCGGCGCCGGCCACCAGGTCGCCACCACGTTCCGGCGATCCGACGGGGTCGAGGTGGCGCTCAACCTGGACGAACGCCCACCCGTCGCCGAAGTCGTCCGCGGCGCATCGGCAGCCGGCCGAACCGCCTGATCAGCCGGCGACGTCGACGATCTCGTACTCGGTGGGGACGTGCTCGGCGCCGAGGCGGGCCTGCAGCTTGCGGTAGTCGTCGACGACTCGAGGATCGGGGCGCCACGTGCGGGCGTAGTACACCTTCTCCACGCCGGCCTGGATCAGCTGCTTGCTGCACGCGAAGCACGGCTGGTCGGTCGTGTACACCGTAGTCGCGTCGGTCGACGCCCCGTACCGTCCGGCCGTCAGGAGCGCATTCGCCTCCGCGTGGACACAGATGCACAGGTCGTAGTGCGTGCCCGGCTCGAACTGGTCGCGGTCGGCACAACGCACGCATCCGCCGTCGAGACAGTTGGGCAGCCCTTCCGGCGTCCCGTTGTACCCGGTCGCGATCACGCGATCTTCCTTCACCAGGACGGCGCCGACCCGCCGGCCCCGACAGTTGGCCCGACGGGCAGCGGTGAAGGCGAGGGCCATGTAGTAGTCGTCACGCGCCGGGAGCGATCCCGGCTGGTCGACGGGCAGGTCGCTGCTCGGATCACTGGTCATCGGCAGCAACGGTACCGATCTGGCTACGATCGAACACGAACCCCCGGCCGGATCGACCGGCCATTTCCACGATCCACGAGGAAGTGATCATGAGCGAGCCACGCAACGATTTCGCCCCCGGTGTCATCACCGGATCCGAGGTGCAAGAGGTCTTCGCCCTTGCCAAGGCGAAGGGCTTCGCGCTGCCCGCAGCCAACTGCATCGGCAGCAACTCGATGAACGGCGTCATGCAGGCCGCCGCCGAGCTCAACTCGCCGGTCATCATCCAGTTCTCGAACTCGGGCGGCGCGTTCGTCGCCGGCAAGGGCATCCCGGTCGAGTCGCACCGCGCCTCGGTGCTCGGCTCGCTCGCCGGCGCCGACCACGTCAACCGGCTCGCCGAGCACTACGGCGCTCGGGTCATCCTGCACACCGACCACTGCGCCAAGAAGCTGCTGCCGTGGGTCGACGGCCTGCTCGACGCCGGTGAGGAGCACTACAAGGCGACCGGCAAGCCGCTGTTCTCCTCGCACATGCTCGATCTGTCGGAGGAACCCCTCGAGGAGAACGTCGAGATCTCCAAGCGCTACCTCGAGCGCATGTCGGCGATGGACATGACGCTCGAGATCGAACTCGGCATCACCGGCGGCGAGGAAGACGGCGTCGACAACTCCGACGCCGACGAGAGCGACCTGTACACCAAGCCCGAAGAGGTCGCCTACGTGTACGAGGAGCTGATGAAGGTCAGCGACAAGTTCACGGTGGCGGCGGCGTTCGGCAACGTCCACGGGGTGTACAAGCCGGGCAACGTCAAGCTCACGCCGACGATCCTGCGCGACAGCCAGGAGTACATCCAGCAGAAGTTCGACACCGGCCCGATGCCGGTCGACTTCGTCTTCCACGGCGGATCGGGCTCCTCGCCCGCCGAGATCGCCGAGGCGATCAGCTACGGCGTGGTGAAGATGAACATCGACACCGACCTGCAGTGGGCGTTCTGGGACGGCGTGCGCGGCTACGAAGCCGACAAGCACGATTACCTGCAGGGCCAGATCGGCAACCCCGAGGGCGACGACAAGCCCAACAAGAAGCAGTACGACCCGCGGGTCTGGCTGCGTGCGGGCGAGGAAGCCTTTGTCGAGCGCCTCAAGCAGGCGTTCGCCGAGCTGAACAACGTCGGCACCCTCGCCTGACGGCGGGCCGGACCACGATGTGACACCCTCGCCGTAGGGTGTCACACACCGGCTTCCCCCTCACTTCGAACCCGAGGAGAGGGCAACATGAACGATCTCAACGTGGCCGCCGTGTGCGGCACCGTGACCAGCGAGCCGAAGCAGCGCGAGCTGCCGTCGGGCTCGATCGTGACCAACGTCGAGGTCACCACGAGGCTCGACGACGACACCCACTCGGTGCCGATCGTGGTCGTCGACGCACCGGTGACGGTGCGTGCGGGCGATCAGGTCGTCGCCGTCGGGCGCATCGTTCGGCGGTTCTTCCGAGCCGGCGGCGTCACCCAGAGCCGGACCGAGCTGGTGGCGACCAAGCTGGTCCGAGCCTCGAACAAGCGCACCGTCGACCGAGCCCTGCAGCGAGCCGCCGCCGAACTCGCCGGCTAGCGCGACCTCACCGGTCGGGTGGCCAAGGGCTCAGGTGAGGGGGCGGACGACCAGGCCGGTGCGGAGTTTGGGAGTGAAGAAGGTCGACTTCGGCGGCATCACGACGCCCTCGCGGGCGGTGCGCTCGATCTCGGCGACGCTGACGGGCCGGATCAGCACCGCAGCGGTGACCGTCGTGTCGCCGGCGAGCAGGGTGTGCAACTCGTCGACGCCGTGCTGGTAGGTCACGTCCGCGCCGGTGTCGTCGAGCAAGTGCTCGAGCCACACACCGTCGAGCGCCCGCACGTCGTCGAACGCGCCCGGCTTCGGGGTCAGCCAGTGTCCCCAGCCGTCGCGGTCGAGCAGGCACAGGCAACCTCGTTCGTCCATCTCGGCCAGCGTTGCCGGGGTCACCGGCCCGGCGGGTGTGACCTCGAACCCGACCTCGAGCGCGGCGACCAGTTCGTCACGTCCGATGCCGCGGTACACGCGATGGATCGCCTCGACGCTGAGTTGTTCCTCGATCAGCTCGCTGATGAAGATCAGCGTTTCCTCGGCGGGCGTGTCGGTGCGGCCGGTCGCCTCACGCACCTCGTCCCGGTAGCGCTGCGCGACGCCGTACCGGTGGTGGCCGTCGGCGATCAGGACGTCGTCGGACCCGACCGATGCACTGATCGCGGCGACCCGGTCGGCGTCGGTCACCCGCTCGATCCGATGGGTGACGCCGTCGACGTGGAGTTCGCCGAGCAGCTCGCCCGGCTCGGTGAGCAGGTCGGTCAGACCGTCGGCGAGCGACAGGCCCCACACCGGCGACATGTTCGCCTCGGTGGCCCTGGTGAGATCGAGCCGGTCGGTCGACGCCTTCGGCGTGATCCGCTCGTGCGGCAGCACACCGCCCTCGCCGTAGGGCTCCACCTCGACGCCACCGAGCACGCCCACGATCGAACGATCCCGTCCGGCCGCGTCACGGAAGGTCATCCGGTACACCACGAAGCTCGGCTCGTCGTCACGCACCAGCACGCCCTCGGCCAGCCATCGGCGCAACACGTCACCGGCCGCGTCGTAGCGGCCGTCGCCATCGCGCTCACGCGGCACGTCGACGTGCACGATGTTGTGGGGGCTGCGGGCGGCGAGCTCGTCGACGTCGGCGTCGGACAACACGTCGTACGGCGGCGCGATCACGTCGTCGAGGACGACGTTCGGCGCGTAGTGGATGGCCGGGAACGGAAGGAAGCGTGCCACCCGCACAGCGTGGCAGCTCCCGCCCCCTGGTACAAAGGATCATCGTGGACGACGTGCGATTCGTGCTGTGTGATCTGGACGGTGTGGTGTGGCTGGCGCGTCGGGCGATCCCCGGTTCGGCCGAGGCCGTCGAGCGCCTACGCGCCGCTGGGAGACGGGTGCTGTTCGTCACCAACAACTCGATGTCGCCGATCGCCGACCAGGAGGACGCGCTGGCGGCGATCGGGATTCCGGCGGAGGGCGATGTGGTGACGAGTGCGCAAGCCGCTTCGTCGCTCGTGTCGTCCGGACAGCGCGTCCTCGTGTGCGGAGGCGACGGGGTGATGGAGGCCGTGGCCGCGTCGGGCGCCGACCCGGTCAACGTCGGGGATCGACCGAGCGGCAGGTTCGACGTCGTGATCGTCGGCCTGCACCGGCACTTCGACTTCGACGGGCTCCAGGCAGCGAACGCAGCCATTCGCGGTGGCGCACGCTTCGTGGCGACGAACGACGACGTCAGCTTCCCGACCCCGGACGGCCCGACACCCGGCGCCGGTGCGCTCGTCGCTGCGGTCAGCGCGGTGACCGAGACCGCCCCGACGATCGCCGGCAAGCCGCACTCGCCGATGGCGGCACTGGTCGCCGAGCGGTGCGGGCCCGATTTCCGGCCCGAGCGGGCGCTCGTCGTCGGCGACCGGGGGAGTACCGACGGCGCATTCGCCGGTGCGATCGGGTGCCCGTTCGCACTGGTCCGATCGGGCGTGACCGCCGTCGGGGCACTGCCCGACGCCGAGGTGCCGATCGCGCTCGACGAGGCAGACCTCGCGGCCGTGGCGCGGCGCCTGCTCGACCACTGACCGCACGTCGTCGGGGCCGTCGTTCGGGCGTGGATAGCATGGGAACATGCCGAAATCCCAGGTCCAGAAGTTCATCGACGCGGGTGTGCAGTTCACCGACACCTCGCGGAAGCAGGTGGAGGAGTTCGTCCAGAGCCTCGTGAAGTCGGGCGAGGTGCGCCGGCAGGACGCCGAGAAACTCGTGCAGACGCTCGTCGATCGAGGCCGTGAAACTGCCGAGGCGGTCGCCGAGCAGGTCCAGGCCGAGATCAGCAAGCAGACCGAGGCCTGGGGCAAGCGGTTCGACGAGCTCGAGAGCGAGGTCGAGCACCTCGCCGATCAGGTGCGTTCGGCGCTCGGCCAGGAGCCCGCCAAGAAGGCCCCGGCGAAGAAGAAGGCCGCCGCCAAGAAGAAGGCGCCGGCGAAGAAGAAGGCTGCCGCCAAGAAGAAGGCGCCGGCGAAGAAGAAGGCTGCCGCCAAGAAGAAGGCGCCTGCGAAGAAGAAGGCTGCCGCCAAGAAGAAGGCGCCTGCCAAGAAGAAGGCCGCCGCCAAGAAGGCGCCCGCCAAGAAGGCGCCCGCCAAGAAGAAGGCGGCGGCGAAGAAGAGCGCTGCCGTCGGTTCCTCGGGCGTCCGCAAGGTCGACACGCGCAAGCGCTGACCCGATGGCGCCGCGACGGCGTCTCGACGCCGAACTCGTGCGCCGCGAACTCGCGCCGAGCCGGGCGGCAGCCCAGGAACTCATCGACGCCAAGCGCGTCCTCGTCAACGGTGCCGTGGCCGAGAAGGCGACACGACAGGTCGCTCCGGCCGATCAGCTCCACGTCGACGGGCCACCGGCCCGGTTCGTCGGGCGCGGTGCGCTCAAGCTCGATCATGCGCTCGACGCGTTCGACCTCGATGTCGACGGCGTGCGAGCACTCGACGCCGGGGCGTCGACCGGCGGATTCACCGACGTCCTGCTCCAGCGTGGCGCCCGTCACGTCGTGGCCGTCGACGTCGGACACGGACAGCTCCACGAGAAGCTCCGCGCCGATGAGCGGGTCACGAACCTCGAACGCACCAACGTCCGGTATCTCGATCTCGACACGATCGGCGGCCCGGTCGATCTCGTCGTGGGCGACCTGTCGTTCATCTCGCTCCGGCTCGTCATCGGCCCGCTGGCCTCGGTGTGCCAGCCTGGGGCCTCGATGGTGCTGCTCGTGAAACCACAGTTCGAGGCCGGCAAGGCCGAGGTGAGCCGCGGCCGTGGCGTCATCACCGACCCCGAGGTGCACCAGCGGGTCCGTGACGAGGTCACGACTGCGTTCGCCGACCACGGGTGCCGGATCGCCGCGTGGACCGATTCGCCGATCACCGGTGCCGACGGCAACCGCGAGTTCCTCGTCCACGCACTCGCTCCGGAGCCGACACCATGATCCGGGTCGTCGTGGTTCCCCACCAGGCCCGAGACGACGCCCACGAGCTGGCGATCGACACGATCGAGTGGCTCCGGGCGCGGGGCGACGAAGGATGGGTCCCGGCAGGCGATGCGTCCACCGACGATCTCGCGTCGGTCACGAGCGACCGCCCTGCGGCCGAGGCCGACCTGGTGCTGAGCCTCGGTGGTGACGGCACGATGCTCCACAGCGTGCACCTCCTCGACGGCGCCTCCGTGCCGCTGCTCGGGGTGAACCTCGGCCGGCTCGGCTACCTCACCGAGGTCGAAGTTGACGGGGTCCGGGACGCGCTCGATCGATTCGCGCTCGGCGCCGACGCGGGCGGCTGGACGCTCGACGAGCGGATGATGCTCGAGGTCGAGGCGATCGACCCCGACGGACGATCGGTCGGCACCTGGCGAGCGCTCAACGAGGGCGTCGTCGAGAAACAGGACTCCGGCCGCACGGTCCACCTGCTCGTCCGGATCGACGGCGAGCCGTTCACGTCCTACGCGACCGACGGATTGATCGTCAGCACGCCGACCGGATCGACGGCGTACTCGCTGTCGGCGCGTGGCCCGGTGGTGTCGCCGAAGCATCGGGCGATCCTCGTCACACCGGTGGCGCCGCACATGCTCTTCGACCGGAGTCTCGTGCTCGACCCCTCCGAGACCGTCGACATCGAGGTGATCGACGGACACTCGGCCTCGGTGGCGATCGACGGTCGCGCGACGTGTTCGCTGTCGGGCGGAGCGAGGGTCACCTGCCGTCCGTCGACGGCGACCGCCTGCTTCGTGCGGTTCGGTGAACACCACTACCACCAGGTGTTGAAGGCGAAGTTCGGCCTTCACGACCGCTGAGCACGTCTGCTGACGACGCCGCTGAACACGACCGCTGACGGGCCGGTCGAGGCCGACCATATCCCGGATTTCTGCGGGAACATCCGTTCGATCGTGACACCCATCGGGTAGAACGGTGGTGTGCTCGTCGAACTGCACATCGAGAATCTCGGCGTGATCGAGCGGGCCGAGCTCCGGTTCGGTCCCGGCATGTCCGCGCTCACCGGCGAGACCGGTGCCGGCAAGACCATGCTCGTGGAGGCGATCGACCTGCTCGTCGGTGGCCGTGCCGACGCGTCGATCGTGCGCCACGGTGCCGCCGAGGCACGAGTCGACGGCCGGTTCGACCTCGGCGACGACGCCGGCGAGGTCGTGCTCACGCGGGTCGTCCCGGCCGACGGCCGGTCACGGGCCTACGTCGACGGGCGCCCGGCCACGGCGGCGTCGCTCGCCGATCGGGCCCGCAACCTGGTCGACCTGCACGGCCAGCACGCCCACCAGAGCCTCATGTCGATCGCACACCAACGTGCGGCGCTCGATCGGTACGGCGGTGTCGATCTCGGCCCACTCCGCGCCGCACGCGCCCGGGTCACCGAACTCGAGGCCGAACTGGCGACCCTCGGCGGCGACGAACGCGCTCGGGCCCGCGAAATCGATCTGCTCCGCTACCAGGTCGACGAGCTCGACCAGGCGGCGATCGTCGACCCCGACGAGGACGACACGCTCGCAGCCGAGGAATCAACCCTCGCCGACGCACAGGGGCACCGGGCGGCCGGCGCCGGAGCGATCGAGGCGCTCCGCGGCGACGAGGGCGGCGTCGACGCCCTCCTGTCGGCGGCCCGCCGCCTCCTCGACGACCGGGCACCGTTCGCAGCGATCGCCACGCGGCTCGACGCCGCCATGGCCGAACTCGACGACGTCGCTGCCGAACTCCGCGGGCTCACCGAGGGCATCGACGAAGATCCCGAACGCCTCGCCGAGATCCGAGAGCGACGGCAGCTCCTCGTCGATCTCCGTCGCAAGTACGGCGAGTCGCTCGCCGACGTCATGGCGTTCCACGCCGAGGCCGACGACCGGCTGCGCGAGCTGCTCGACTACGACCGCCGTGCGGCCGAACTCGACGGCTTGCTCGCGTTGGCCCGAACCGACGCCGACGAGGCCGCCCGAGCCGTCCGTGCCGCCCGCCGAGCCGCAGCGCCGGGGTTGGCGACGGCGGTCGAGGAACGTCTTCGCTCGCTCGCGCTACCCGACGCCGCCGTGGCGGTCGAGGTCGGCGACGACAGCGACGACGACGCCGACCTGGCCGGAGACGGTGTGCGGTTCCTGTTCTCGGCGAACCCGGGCTCACCGTTGCTCCCGCTGCAACGTGTCGCGTCGGGCGGTGAGCTGGCCCGAACGATGCTGGCCCTCCGACTCGTGCTCACCGGTGCAGGCGACGACGACTCGGTCGGCACGCTCGTGTTCGACGAGGTCGATGCCGGCATCGGCGGCAGCGCTGCGAACGCCGTGGGGCGGGCGCTGGCCGACCTGTCGCAACGGCACCAGGTCCTCGTCGTGACCCACCTCGCGCAGGTCGCAGGGCGAGCCGCCCACCAGTTCGTGGTGCGCAAGTCGGTCCGCGACGAGTCGACGTACACCGACGTCACCCCGATCACCGACGCTGCCCGTGTCGACGAGATCGCCCGCATGCTCAGCGGCGAGGTGACCGATGCGGCGCGCCAGGCGGCGGGGGAGCTGATCGGCGAGGTCGCGGCCGGCCGTGACGGAAAATCAACGCGAACCCGACGCTGATCCGCGCCTCGGTGCCGTTCGGCGAGATATGGTGATCTCCCGTCGTGCGATCGTTCGATGCGAGCCAGTCTGACGGAGGTTTCCCCACATGCCGAAGCACATTTTCGTGACCGGAGGGGTTGCCAGCTCACTCGGCAAGGGTCTGACCGCGAGCTCCCTCGGCCGCCTGTTGAAGGCGCGTGGGTTGAAGGTCGTGATGCAGAAGCTCGACCCGTACATCAACGTCGACCCCGGCACGATGAACCCGTACGAGCACGGTGAGGTGTTCGTCACCGACGACGGCGGCGAGACCGATCTCGACCTCGGCCACTACGAGCGCTTCATCGACGAGAACCTCACCCGGGCGTCGAACGCGACGACCGGCTCGATCTACCAGTCGGTCCTGGCCGCCGAGCGGCGTGGCGACTACCTCGGCAAGACGGTCCAGGTGATCCCGCACATCACCGACGAGATCAAGCGGCGCATCCACCAGGTGGCGACCGACGACACCGACGTCGTCATCACCGAGGTCGGCGGCACCGTCGGCGACATCGAGATCCTCCCGTTCCTGGAGGCGATCCGCCAGTACCGCAAGGACGCCGGGCGCGACAACGTCTGCTACATCCACGTGACGCTGGTGCCGTTCATCGGCCCGTCCGCCGAACAGAAGACGAAGCCGACGCAGCACTCGGTGACCGAGCTGCGCAGCCGCGGCATCCAGCCCGACATCATCGTGTGCCGCAGCGAAGCGCCGGTCGAGGTCGGGCTCAAGGACAAGATCTCGAACCTCTGCGACGTCCCCGACAACGCGGTGATCAACGCCGCCGACGCCCGCAACATCTACGAGCTGCCCCTGATCCTGCACGACGAGGGTCTCGACACGGTGGCGCTCGAAGTGCTCCGGATGGAGACGAGCGACATCGATCTGTCGTCGTGGCAGCGCCTCGTCACCCGCGTCGAGGAATCGACCGCACCCGTCAAGATCGGCCTGATCGGCAAGTACATCGAGCTGCCCGACGCGTACCTGTCGGTCGTCGAGGCGCTCAAGCACGCCGGCTTCCATCACGAGGCCAAGGTCGAGATCGACTGGATCCAGGCCGAAGACGTCGAGGGCCTGCTCGCCTCCGGTCGGCTCGCCGACCTCGACGGCATCATCATCCCCGGTGGGTTCGGCTCGCGCGGCTTCGAGGGCAAGATCGCGGCGGCCGGCTTCGCCCGTGAACACGACATCCCGTGCCTCGGCATCTGCCTCGGCTTGCAGGCGATGACGATCGATTTCGCCCGCAACGTGATGGGCCTGGTCGACGCCAACTCGACCGAGATGGACCCGACCACCCAGTACGCCGTGATCGACCTGATGCACGACCAGCGCGACGTCAGCGACAAGGGCGGCACCCAGCGCCTCGGCGCCTTCTACGCGATCCTCGAACCCGACAGCAAGGTCCACGCCCTCTACGGCGAACCCGTCGTCAGCGAACGCCACCGTCACCGGTGGGAGCTCAACGCCAACTGGAAGCCGCGGTTCGAGCGGTCGGGCCTGCGCTGCAGTGGCTTGTCGCCCGATCGCCGACTCGTCGAGTTCGTCGAGCTGTCCGATCACCCCTTCTGGGTCGCGACCCAGGGTCACCCCGAGTTCAAGAGCCGTCCCGACCGGGCCCACCCGCTCTTCAGCGGGCTGATCTCGGCGGCGCTCGCTCGGCGCGACGCCACGCCGCCCGGGCTGCGCCGCATGCTCGACGAGGTCAGCGAACCGTCGTCGACCGCCGACACGACCGCCGAGTGACCGTCGATTGACAGCGACGCCGTAACGGCGTCTGCCACCATGAACCCATGAGCGACCACGGCTTTCGGCACGTCGGCGACCGGCCAGTCCACCAGGGGTACGTCTGGCACGTCGTCGTCGCCGAGTTCGAGGCACCCGACGGCTCGACGTTCGAACGCGACATCGTCCGGTCCCCGGGCGCGGTCGGGGTCGTGCCGATCATCTTCGACCCGGAAGGTCAGCCGTCGGTGGTGCTCGTGCGTCAGTACCGCCCGCCGTACGAGCGGGCGATCATCGAGATCCCCGCCGGGATGCGCGACGTCGAGGGCGAGCCCGCCGAGGAGACCGGACGCCGCGAACTCATCGAGGAAGCCGGCCTGCGCGCCACCGAGATGGTCCACCTGATCGACATGTATCCCTCGCCGGGCATGACCGACTCGGTGTGTGCGATCTACATGGCGACCGGCTGCGAACCGGTCGCCCACGACCGCCACGGGCCCGAAGAGGAGTCGATGGAGCTGCTCCACGTGCCACTCGACGACGCGCTCGCGATGATCGACCGGGGCGAGATCGCCGACGCCAAGAGCGTGTGCGGCCTGCTGACGGCGCACCGCCGTCTCACCGCACAGGGCTGACGTGCCCCTCGACGACGCGCCGCTCGACCTGTCGCTCGAGGCCGAGGAGTTCCTCGTGTGGCTGTCGGCCGAACGTGGACGCGCCCGGAACACCGTCGCCGCGTACCGGCGGGACCTGACCCAGTACGAGGCATGGCTACGCGATCGGGGCACCGACGTGAACGCCGTCGCGCACGACGACCTCGTCGACTGGGTCGCTGCCCAGCGCGACTCCGGAGCGGCGGCGTCGACGACCGCTCGCCGGTTGGCCGCCATCCGATCGTTCCATCGCTTCATGGTGACCGAGCGGTACCGTCCCGACGACCCGACCGGCCGCCTCGACGGGGTGCGGACGCCGTCGGGTATCCCGAAACCACTCACCGAGGCCGAGGTGACGAGCCTGCTCGACGCCGTGCTCGGGAACGACCCGTTGGCACGGCGTGATCGTGCGTTGCTCGAGCTGATGTACGCGACCGGTGCACGAGTCGCGGAGATGGTCGGCTTGTCGGTCGGAGACGTCGACTTCGATCATCGAATGGTTCGCCTCTACGGCAAGGGCAGCAAGGAACGGCTCGTCCCGTTCGGCCGTGCTGCGGGACGAGCGCTCGACGACTGGTTCTCGCCCTCCGGCCGCGCCGCGCTGGTGCCGGCGCAGTGGAAGCGGCGCGGAGACGCCGAGGCCGTCTTCCTCAACCAACGCGGCGGGCGACTGAGCCGACAGGGCGTGTGGCTGATCATCAAGAAGTACGGCCAGCGGGCCGGGATCACCGCCGAACTGTCGCCCCACGTGTTGCGGCACTCGTGTGCGACGCACCTGCTCGACCACGGCGCCGATCTGCGTATCGTGCAGGAGATGCTCGGACACGCCTCGATCTCCACGACCCAGGTGTACACCCGGGTCAGCCAGGAGCGCTTGTGGGACGTGTACCGGTCGGCCCACCCTCGGGCGACGGCTCGGAGCTCGGCATGAGCAAGCCAATCCATCTCCTCACCCACCCGCACCACCTGGCGATGCGGTTCTTCGGGTCGTTGTCGTCGAAACCGCCCGAGCCGGATGAGGAGGCGTGGGCGCTGACCCAGCTGCTCCCGGGCGAGCAGCAGCTCTGGCACCGCATGTCGAACCAGGATCGCCGACACTCGGCCACCGTGGCGCGCCGGTTCGTCGCCGCCCGGCCGGAGGCGACACGCGCCGAGATCGCCGGGGCGTTGCTGCACGATGTCGGCAAGATCCAGTGCGGACTCGGCACGTGGGGTCGCGTGGCGGCGTCGATCGTCGGCGGCCGCACCGAGCGGTTCCGTTGCTACCAGGACCACGAGCGGATCGGCTCAGAACTCGCCGAGGCCGCCGGCAGCGACGCCGCCACCGTCGACCTGATCGCCGAACGTGGCCCGGCCTTCGAGACCCTCCACGCCTGCGACCACGCCTGACTCAGGCGGGGGAGGCGAGGACGTGTCGGGTGCGGCGGTCGTTGACGACGGCTCGCAGGATCATCCAGACCAGGAGGCCGCCCCAGATGCCGCTGATCCCGAGTGACGGTGTCAGCAGGGTGAACACGGCGATGGGCGTGACCGCGACCAGGTAGCCGAGTGCTGCGAGGCCGAGGAACCGGTAGTCGCCGGCTCCGATGAGGATCCCGTCGTGGGCGAACGCAACGGCGCCCGGGATCATCATCACCGCCAGCCACAGCAGGCCGACGGTCGCCGTGCTCGTCACGTCGGCATCGTCGCTGAACACTCGAGGGATCAGCGGCGACAGTGCGGCGATCAGGACGCCGAGGCCGACCCCGACGATCATCGACAGCGTCACCGAGCGTCGGGCCACGAAACGAGCTCCGGCCAGGTCGCCACGTCCCTCTTCCTCGGCGACGAGGGTGTGGGCCGGCACCGCGAACGCATCGAGGACGAGCGCCAGGAAGATGAACATGCTGTTCACGATCTGGTGCGCGGCGAGGGTCTCGTCGTCGATCCGCGCAGCGATCGTCGTCGCTCCCGCGAATACCGCCAGCATCGAACCGACGCGCAGCAGGAGGTGCTTGCCGGCCGACATCAGCGGCGCCATGCCGCTCCGGCTGGGGCGGCGCACCGCCGCCGCCCTCATCCGCGGGCGCAGGATCCAGAGGAACACCAGCGCGGCGCTCACCTGGGCGATCACGGTCGACAGGGCCGATCCGGCGACGCCCATGTCGAGTCCGAACACGAGCACCAGCTCGATCACGAGGTTCGCGACGTTCGCTCCGAGCAGGATCCAGAGCGGCGTGATGTAGTCGGACTCGCCGCGAAAGACGCCTTGCGCCGCCAGGGTGACGAGGAAGAACGGCACCCCGATCGCGCTCCACGAGAGGTACGTGGTGGCGTGCTCGAGCACGTCGTCGCCGGCGCCGAGGAGGCGGGCGACCGGTTCGGCGAACACGGCGAGCACGACGGCGAGCGGGACACCGCACAGCACGCCCAACCAGAGCGCCTGCACGCCGACGTTGCCGGCGCCCGTGGTGTCACCGGCGCCGAGCCGCCGTGCGACCCGTTCGGTGGTGCCGTACGTCAGGAAGTTGGCCCCGGCGAACACGAACGACAGGACCGTTGCGGCGATGGCCAGGCCGGCGAGCTGTTCGGTCCCGAGGCGGCCGACGATGGCGGTGTCGACGAGGACGTAGACCGGTTCGACCGCGAGCGACCCGAGCGCCGGGATGGCGAGCGAGACGATGCGGCGGTTGAGCGCCTTACGCGACTCGTCCGCGTCGCTCGTCTCGGTCACGGGTCGTGGCTTACGGCCGCACGAGACCGATGTTGTCGTACACGCGGTTCAGCGTGGCCGACGACACCGTCCGGGCCTTCTCGGAGCCGATCGAAAGGAGTCGGGCGAGTTCGCCCTTGTCGGCGATCAGCTCGCGGTAGCGTTCCTGGATCGGCTCGAGCAGTGCGACGACCGCCTCGCCGGTGTCGACCTTGAGCGGGCCGTACTGGGTGTAGCCCTCGGCAGCCTGCTGCGGCGTGCGGCCGGTCGCCGCGGCCAGGATGTCGAGCAGGCTCGAGACTCCGGGCTTCTCGGCCACGTCGTAGCGGACCTCGCTGTCGGAGTCGGTGACGGCGCGCTTGAACTTCTTCATGATCGACTTCGGGTCGTCGAGCATCATGACGCAGCCGGCATCGGTGCTGGCCGACTTCGACATCTTCGACGTCGGGTCCTGCAGGTCCATCACCCGAGCGCCGGCGGCGGGCACCACGGCGTCGGGGATCACGAACGTGTCACCGAAGCGATGGTTGAAGCGCATGGCGATGTCGCGGGTGATCTCGATGTGTTGGCGCTGGTCGTCGCCGACGGGCACCTCGTTCGTGTCGTAGAGCAGGATGTCGGCAGCCTGGAGCGCGGGATACGTGAACAGCCCGGCCGAGATGAACTTGCCTTCGCGCTTGGTCGACTTGTCCTTGAACTGCGTCATGCGCGAGAGCTCGCCGAACGACACGGTGCACTCCATCACCCACGCGAGCTGGGAGTGCTCCGGGACGTGGCTCTGGACGAACACGGTCGCGGCGTCGGGATCGAGGCCGATGGCGAACAGGATCGCCGCCAGTTCGAGGGTCGCGTCTCCGACGACGCCGGGCTCCTCGGCGATCGTCAGGGCGTGGAGGTCGACGATGCCGTGGAACACGTCCTTGTCGTGCTGGTCGCGTACCCAGTTGCGCAGCGCCCCCAGGTAGTTGCCCAGGTGGACGACGCCGGTCGGTTGGATACAGGAGAGCACGCGAGTCACGGCGAGCGAGGCTATCTGCCGCAGCGCCAGGTGGCCGATGCGGTTTCCCGGATGGTCTAGGCGGGGGAGAGGCCGAGCCCGGCCGGCATGACGTCGGTCGAGCGGTCGCGGCGCGGACGCCGCACCATCAGCCGGGCGAGCACGAGCGACGCCATGAACATGCCGCTGGCCGCCAGGCTCAACAGGCCGGCGTCGGCACGCCCGAAGCCGTACACACCCCAGAGCGCCGCTTCGGTGAAGGCGATCACCCAGGTCGCCACCGACACGCCGCTCACGTCGGCGGTGCGGTAGACGGCCACGACGGCCGGCGTCAGCTGCACGCCGTACAGCAGACCGAGCGCGACGCCCGCTGCGACCCAGCCCTGCGACACGAGCACGGCGGCGGGGAGGATCAGGATGCCGACCGCGCTCACCACCATGCGGGCCACGACGTCGACGACCGGGGTGTCGCCGTAGCGGCAGATGCCAACGGCAATCGTCAGATACGCCATCACCGAGACGATGCTCACCGGCAGGATCCCCAGATCGCCGATCGCGACTCCGTACGGGACCCATGCAGCGTTGACTGCTGCCGACACGGCAGCCCAGACCGGGGAAACCCCGTCGACCCGGCGGCTTCGCAGCACTTTGCGGGCCTGCGGGATCGCCATGGTGGCGCCGACGGCGTTGGCGGCGATGACGACGACGGTGAGGAGCTGGGTGGACATTGTGTGGAGCATAAACGATATAGACCCTTACGCACTGTGACGAACGTCTCCGCGGGGAGTCGGTACGATGTCGTCATGCACGTGCGGGCCAACTCGATCGACGACGAGATCAGGCTCACGGTCGATGCCGCCGTCGAGCTGGCGAACATCTCGGCGGGCGAACCGCTGCCCGACCACGAGGTGCTGTCCGAACTCGAGCGGCTGCGTGCCGTCCTCGTCGAGTTCGAGTTCTTGCGGGCGCGTGGCGCGACCGACGCCGAACTCGGCGCCTTCGCCGATCGGCTCGTCTCGGTCGGGCGGTTGGTGCGGTCCCTGCCCGACATCGACCTGTCGAGCGCCGTCGACGCCCTCAACGCTCAGCTCGAGGCGGCCGCCATTGCGCCATCGCTCAGTGCGCACGACGGCTTCGCGCTCCACATCCACTGGACCGGGCCGAGCACACCGTTCGCTCATCAGGTGGCGGTCGATCTGCTCATGGCGTTGGCGCAGGCGGTGTGTGATCACGGCACCGACCGGTTCGGGCGATGCGCTGCCGACGACTGCAATCGGGTGTTCCACGACACGACGAAGAACCACTCCCGACGGTTCTGCACCGACCCCCGCTGCGCGAGCCGAACCCACACGGCCGCCCACCGGGCACGTCAGAACCCGGAGTGACGCCGACGGGCGCCGTGGGCGTTACAGCGATGTGATTTCGACGGTGTAAGCTGGCGCCCATGTCGATCGACGTGACCACCCCCGTCTACGACGGCCCGTTCGATCTGCTGCTCCAGCTGATCCTGAAAGAACAGGTCGACCTGTACGAGGTCAACTTGTCGCGCATCGTCGACGCCTACCTGCACGAGATCGAGCAGATGCAGGCACTCGACCTGAACGTGGCCACCGAGTTCCTGCTCATCGCCGCCACCCTGGTCGAGCTCAAGACGCGCCGCCTCCTCCCGGGTTCCGGCGACGTCGACCTCGACGAGGAACTCGCCCTGTGGGAAGAGCGCGACCTGCTGCTCGCCCGCCTCATCGAGTGCAAGACCTTCAAAGACGTCGCCCAGGTCTTCAGCGGCCTCGCCGACGAAGCCGATCTGTCGTTCCCGCGCACCGTCGGTCCCGACGAGCGGTTCGCCGGCCTCATGCCCGACCTGCTCGAGGGAACCAGCCTGCGCCGCTTCCAGAGCGCTGCGATCCGGGCGCTCACGCCGCGCCCCGAGCCGATCGTCGACCTGTTCCACGTCAACCCGATCAAGGTCACGGTGGCCGACGCCGTCGCCGAGCTGATCGACGAACTGCCGCGGGCGGGCCGGATCTCGTTCCGTCGCCTCACCGCCGATCTCGCCGACCGGATCGAGGTGATCGTCCGGTTCCTCGCCGTGCTCGAACTCTTCAAGCAGGGGTACGTCGAGGTCGACCAGCCCGATCGGTTCGGCGACATCGAGGTGATCTGGTCGGCACCGGCCGACGCCTCCGCCGAAGCGATCCTGATCGACGCCTACGACGGCTGATCCGACCTGCCGCTGACGGCACGGCTTTCCAGCAGGTAGAACTGTCCGCATGTCCGACGAACTCGTGCCCGTCGAGGAACAGATCGCATCGTTCAAGCGCGCCATCGAGGCCGTCATCATCGTCAGCCATGATCCGGTCCCGACCGATCTGCTGGCCCAACTGCTCGAGCAGCCGATCGCGCTCGTCGAGCAGTGGTGCGAGGAGCTCGCCGCCGAGTACGTCGAGCAGGGACGCGGCTTCGAGTTGCGTCGCGTCGCCGGCGGCTTCCGGTACCAGACGCACCCCGACCAGACGCCGTACGTCGAACGGTTCGTGCTGCACGACCAGAAGGCGCGCCTGTCGGGTGCAGCGCTCGAGACACTGGCGATCATCGCCTACAAGCAGCCGATCTCGCGGGCACAGGTCGCGTCGATCCGCGGTGTCGACCCCGACGGCGTGATCCGGACACTCCAGGCGCGCGGCTACATCGACGAGATCGGCCGCGACGACGGTCCGGGCCAGGCGGTGCTGTTCGGCACGACGCCGATGTTCCTCGAGAAGCTCGGCCTCGACACCCTCGACGACCTGCCACCGATCGCCGAATTCATCCCCGACGCCGACGTCGTCGAAGCGCTCGAACACGGTCTCCGGGTCGCCCCGGTCGACCTGCCCGATCTCGACGCGGCACCGGTCACCGACGACACGCCCGACGCAGCTCCCGACCACGGCGAGCAGGACGACCACGTCGAGCAGGACGACCACGGCGACCAGGACGATCACGTCGAGCACGTCGAGTCGATCGACTCCCAGGCCCCGGACCCCGGCGCGGGTGCGCCGCCCGACGATGACGACGCCGTCTGATCCCGACGAGCCGGAGGCGCCACTGTGGGAGCAGTGGGCCGAACAGCGCAAGCAGCTGCCGACGGGGGAGCGGCTCCAGAAGGTGCTCGCCTCCACCGGGTGGGGCAGTCGACGCACGTGTGAGGAACTGATCGCCGAAGGTCGGGTCACCGTGAACGGTGACGTGGCCCAGCTCGGCCGACGCGTCGATCCGGAGCAGGACCGCATCGAGGTCGACGGCGCACCGGTCGGTGTCAAGCCGGGGCTGGTGTACTACCTGCTCAACAAGCCGACGGGTGTCGTCACGACCGCCAAGGACACCCACGGCCGCCGAACCGTCGTCGATCTCGTGCCGAGCGAACCCCGGGTTTTCCCGGTGGGCCGACTCGACGTCGACACCGAAGGGCTGCTGCTGCTCACCAACGACGGCGACCTGGCGCATCGCATCACGCACCCGAGCCACGGCGTCGAGAAGGAGTACCTCGTCCACGTCAAGGGTCGGGTCAGTCAGGGCGGCCTGCGTCGTCTGCGCGACGGTGTCGAGCTCGACGACGGGCTGACGGCGCCCGCCGCAGCATCGCAACCGTCACCGGGCGTACTCCGGCTCACGATCCACGAGGGCCGCAACCGGCAGGTCCGGCGGATGTGCGACGCGATCGGCCACCCGGTCCTGCGGCTCGTCCGGACACGCATCGGCCCCATCACCGACCGCTCGCTGCGGCCGGGCGACTGGCGCGAGCTGTCGACGGGCGAACGCCGGGCGCTCGCCGAAGCGGTCGCCACCTCGTGACGGCAACGCAATGGGGCCCGACGCGGCGACGTCGGTACGATCGGCGCCCGTGACCCAGCGAACTGCGAACGTGATCGGCCTCGGCCTGATCGGTGGATCGATCGCGATCGGGCTCCGCCAGCGCGGATGGCGGGTCCACGGCGACGACACCCGCCCCGGCACCGAAACGCGAGCCGTCGAACTCGGCGTGATCGACGCCGGTGGCCTGGCGCCCGACGCCGACATCACCTTCGTCGCGGTCCCCGTGCTCGCGGTCGCCGACCAGGTCGGGCGAGCGCTGCGCGAGACCAAGGGCGTCGTGACCGACGTGGGCTCCGTGAAGTCGATGGTCAGCGAGCAGTGCGACGACCCCCGCTTCGTCGGCAGCCACCCGATGGCCGGCAGCGAACTCGACGGGCTCGACGGCGCCGACCCGGAGATGTTCAACGGTGCGGTCTGGGTCGTGACACCGGTTCCGACCACCGACGACGTCACCCTCGCCAAGATCACCGGCGTGCTCCGCGAGCTCGGCGCCGAGGTGGTCGCCCTGTCGCCCGATCGACACGACCAGGTCGTCGCCGTCGTCAGCCACGTCCCCCATCTCACGGCGGCCACGCTGATGCGCCTCGCCGTCGATCGTGCCGAGGAACACGCACCCCTGCTGCGCCTGGCGGCGGGCGGCTTCCGTGACATGACCCGCATCGCGTCCGGCCGTCCCGACATCTGGCTCGACATCTGCGCCGAGAACCGGACGGCGATCATCGCCGCCCTCGACGAGCTGATCACCGGGCTGGCGTCGATGCGCGAGACGGTCGCCGCCGACGACCGAGACGCCCTGTTGGCCGCCCTCACCGGCGCCCGTGAGGCGCGCACCAACCTGCCGGGACGAGTGGTGCACCCCGAGGAACTCGTCGAGGTCCGGATCCGCATCCCCGACCGTGCCGGCGCGGCGGCCGAGGTGTTCACCCTCGCCGCCGATCTCGGCGTCAACATCGCCAACTTCGAGGTCGTGCACCTCGCCGAGGGCAACCGCGGCGTCGCCGTGGTGCTGATCGACGCCGCGTCGAGCGACGTCTTCAAGGGCGGCCTCATCGCCCGCGGCTTCAAGCCGTCGATCACGGCGCTGACATGAGCACCACGATGCGCGTCGCACCGTCCGGACGAATCGACGCCGTGGTCGCCGTACCCGGCTCCAAGTCGATCGCGAACCGTGCACTGGTCTGTGCAGCGCTCGCCGACGGCACCAGCACCCTGTCGAACCTCCCCGACGGCGACGACACGACGGCGCTCCTCGCCGCGGTCGAGGCGCTCGGCGTCGCGGTCACCCACGACGGCGAACGTGCCGTGATCGACGGGCACGGCGGGAACTGGCCGTCGGCCACGCTGCACGCCGGGCTCGCCGGCACCACATCACGGTTCCTCACGGCGCTGGTCGCCCTCGGATCCACCCCGATCACGATCGACGGCGATCCGCCGCTGCGTGGCCGACCGTTCGGACCACTGCTCGACGCGCTCACCCAGCTCGGCGTGGGCATCGAATTCGGCGAACAGCCGGGACATCTCCCACTCACGATCACCGGGCCACCGAACGGCACCGGCGTGTCGCTCCGTGGCGACGTGTCGAGCCAGTTCGTCTCGGCGTTGATGATGATCGGGCCGGCGATCGACAACGGACTCGTGATCGAGCTCACCTCGCCGCTCGTCTCCGTGCCCTACGTCGACCTCACGGCCGACGTGATGGGGTGGTTCGGTGTCGACGGCATCGAGCGGACGCACGACCGGATCGCCGTGCCCCACGGCAGCTACCGGGCGGGCGAGGTGACGATCGAACCCGACGCCTCGTCGGCCAGCTATCCGCTCGCACTCGCCGCGGTCTGCGGCGGACGGGTGACGGTCGAGGGCCTCGGCCTGGGGGCGCTGCAGGGAGACGCCAGGTTCGCCGATCTGTTGGCGTCGATGGGGTGCGCCGTCACCCGCACGACGTCGGCCGTCACCGTCGAATCCGGGGGCGTCCTCCGCGGGATCGACGTCGACATGAGCGATATCTCCGATCTCGTTCCGACCGTCGCGATCGTGGCGGCGTGTGCGTCGTCGCCGACCCGGATCCGAGGCGTGGGGTTCATCCGTGCCAAGGAGAGCGACCGGCTCGGCGATCTCACCAACGAGCTGCGGCGTCTCGGCGTCGACATCGACGAAACCGACGACGGACTCGAGATCCGCCCGTCCGCCGAGGGCTGGCACGGCGGACGCGTCGACACCCACCACGATCACCGACTGGCGATGGCCTTCGGCGTCCTCGGGAGCCGCATCGGCGACGTCGAGGTGGCCGAGCCCGACGTCGTGTCGAAGAGCTGGCCCGGTTTCTGGCAGATGCTGTCGGCCGTCACGACGTGAGCTCGCCGACGACGATCGCCGCGTTCGACTTCGACGAGACGCTGACCCGGCGCGACACCGTCGTGCCGTTCCTCCGTCTGATGGCGTCACGGCGTCGGATCGGGGCGGGTGTCGCCATGCGCGGCGTGCGCACCTTCCAGGCGCTCGCTCGCCGCGACCGGCACCTGCTGCGCTCCGTGGCGACCGAGGTCGTGTTCAGCGGACGACCGATCGCCGACGTCGAGCGGCTGGCCGACGACTACGGGGTCTCGATCGCCGACGGCCTGCTCCGTGACGACACGGCCGCCCGACTCGCCTGGCACCGGGAACGAGGCCACCTCGTCGTGATCGTGTCGGCGTCGTACGAGCAGTACGTCCACGTGGTCGGCGACCGGCTCGGCGTCGACGGGGTCGTCGCAACCCGCCTCGAGGTCACCGACGACCGATGCACCGGCCGGCTCGACGGCCCGAACTGCCGCGGCCCGGAGAAGGTCCGCCGCCTCGACGAGTGGATGGCCGGGCGCGGCCTCCGCCGCGACGACGTCACGTTGTGGGCCTATGGCGACTCCGCCGGTGACCGCGAGCTGCTCGAGTGGGCCGACCATCCCGTCTGGGTGACCGAACCGCTGGCTAGCGTGGCGCCCTGATCCGCCATGCCACCCCTGCTTCGATGCGCCCGCCCGCGCCAATGGGCCAAGAACGTGCTCGTGTTCGCCGCCCCCGGCGCCGCGGGCGTCCTCGACGAACCCGATCAGCTCCTCAAGACGGTGCTGGCGTTCGTGTCGTTCTGCCTCGCAGCGAGTGGCACGTACTTCTGGAACGACGTGCTCGACGTCGAAGCCGACCGAGCGCACCCCACCAAGTCTCGCCGCCCGATCGCGGCGGGTGAGGTCTCGCTCGGGCTCGGCCGCACGATGGGCGTCATCCTGCCCGTGCTGGCGCTCGGGGCGATGGCCCTCACGGGCAGCTGGAAGGCGGTGCTCGTCGTCGCCACCTATCTGGCGGTCACGCTCAGCTACAGCGCCGTGTGGAAGCACATCGCCGTGCTCGACCTGATCGCGATCGCTTCCGGGTTCGTCCTCCGCGCCGCCGGCGGCGCCTACGCCGTCGACGTGCCGATGTCGAGCTGGTTCGTCCTCGTGACCACCTTCGGCTCGCTGTTCATCGTGACCGGCAAGCGTTACGCCGAGGCCCGCGAGCTGGGCGACGGTGCAGTCTCGGTGCGTTCGACGCTGGGTGAGTACAGCGAGCGGTACCTGAGCTTCGTCCTCGCCGTCAGCTGTGGCGGGGCGCTGGTGAGCTACTGCGTGTGGGCGTTCGAGACCAAGGAGATCGCCGCCTCCGACCTGCCGCTGTACGAGCTGTCGGTCGTGCCGATGCTGGCGGCGTTCCTGCGGTACGCACTCGTCCTCGACCAGGGACACGGCGCCGCGCCGGAAGAAGTCTTCTCGAACGATCGCGTCCTGCAGCTGCTCGGCCTGTCGTGGGTGATCATCTTCGGACTGGCGGTGTACACGTGATCGATTTCTCGACTGCATGGGCGTCGGTGGCCGACGTCGACGGCTGGATGACCGACGGTCAGGCCCGGGCGCTGTACGACGCGTCCGCGTCGGCGCCGGAGGGCGGCACGATCGTCGAGATCGGTTCGTTCCAGGGCCGGTCGACCATCATCCTCGCCTCGGCCGCACCCGACGGCGCCACCGTGACGGCGATCGATCCGCACGCCGGCAACGACCGCGGCCCGCAGGAGATCGAGGGCTATGCCGACGACGCCGAGAGCGACCACGCACGGTTCAACGCGAACCTGCAACGCGCCGGCGTCGCCGACCGGGTCCGACACCTCCGCATGTTCTCCGACGAGGCGCTGGGCGAGGTCGCCGAGATCGACGTGCTCTACATCGACGGAGCCCACCGGTACGGCCCCGCCCTCGCCGACATCCGGCAGTGGGGTGCCAAGGTACGGCCCGGCGGCACGATGCTGATCCACGACAGCTTCTCGAGCATCGGCGTCACCGGTGCCATCGGCCGCGAACTGCTCTGGTCGCAGCGTTGGCGCTACGTCGGCCGTTCACGGTCGCTCGCGATCTATCGCGCCGACACCGGCGTGTCGTCGTGGAAGAACGCCGGTCGACAGCTCGCTCAGGTGCCCTGGTTCGCCAAGAACGTGATCCTGAAGGTGCTGATCAGCGCCAAGATCCTGCGCGGCCGCGAGTGGCCGTATTGAGCCGACCGGCGTCCGGCACACCGGTAACCTCACGATCGATGGGTGCGCGCGACCAACTCGAATCGCATCGGGCCGAGCTGACCGGCTTCGGTCTGACGAACCCGTCCGGTGCGGTGGTCGTCGACATCGACGACGAGGTGGCGGCGACGGCGATCAAAGACCTGCCCGCCCGCGGCGGCATCGCTCGCGGCCTCGGCCGGTCGTACGGTGACCCGGCGCAGAACGGTGGCGGCCACGTCCTGCGTCTGGCTCCCGGATCGATCGTCGTCGACGAGCAGGCCTGCACGGCCACGGTCGGCGCCGGTGTCAGCCTCGACGACGTCCTGCGGGTCATCGTGCCCCGGGGCTTCTTCGTCCCCGTCACACCGGGCACCCGCTACGTGACGATCGGCGGTGCCGTCGCGAGCGACATCCACGGCAAGAACCACCACCTCGACGGATCGTTCGGCAACCACGTCACCAACATCCGGATGATGCTGGCCGACACGACCGTCGTCGATGTCGGCCCCGACGACGACCCGGAGCTGTTCTGGGCGACCGTCGGTGGGATGGGCCTCACCGGGCTCATGCTCGAGGTCACGTTCCGGCTCCTGCCGATCGAGACGAGCCGCATCTCGGTCGACACCTACCGGCTCGACTCGCTCGACGACGTGATGACCGAGATGGTGGCGAGCGAATCCGACTTCCGGTACTCGGTCGCGTGGCTCGACCTGTTGGCGACCGGACGACGCGTCGGCCGCGGGGTCCTGACCAACGGCGCACACGCCGTGACCGACCAGCTCGATCCGGCGGCATCGAACGACCCGCTCGGCTACGCAGCCGATCAGATCGCCGTGATGCCCCCGCTCGTGCCGCCCCACGGCGTGATCAACAAGCTCACCGTCAAGGCGTTCAACGAGATGTGGTTCCGCAAGGCACCGCGTCAGCGCACCGGCGAACTCCAGTCGATTCCGACGTATTTCCATCCGCTCGACCTGGTCGGCAACTGGAACCGGGTCTACGGAGCCGAAGGGTTCGTCCAGTACCAGTTCCACGTGCCCGACGACGCCGTCGACACGATGGTGTCGATCATCCACCGGCTCGCCGCCGCACAACTGCCGATCTTCATGACGGTGTTGAAGCGGTTCGGGCCGGGCAATCCGGCACCGCTGAGCTTCCCCCAGTCGGGGTGGCAGCTCGCGGTCGACATCGGTGTCGCACACCGACGGATCGGCACCCTGCTCGGCGAGTTCGACCGGATGGTCCTCGCCGTCGGCGGACGCCACTATCTCGCCAAGGACGCCTCGATGTCGGCCGAGACGTTCCGTCGCGGCTACCCGCGCCTCGCCGAGTGGCAGGCGGTCCGCGAGCGCGTCGACCCGGCCGGCGTCTGGGCCAGCGACCAGAGTCGCCGACTCGGCCTCACCTGACCCCACCCCGAAGAGGACCCATGCAGAACGCCCTCCACGAAGCCCAGACCATCGTGCTGCTCGGCGGCACCAGCGAGATCGGACGAGCGATCGTCGAACAGCTCGTCACCCCGGCCACGCGAACCCTCGTGCTCGCCTGTCGGCGACCCGACGAGGCCAACCCCGACGAGTTCGCGCGCGACGGGCTGAACGTGGTCACGACCTACTTCGACGCGGCGGCGACCGACACGCACGATCCGTTCGTCCGCGGGCTCGCCGCCGACCACGGCGATCTCGACGTGGTCGTGGTGGCGTTCGGCCAGCTCGGCGATCAGGCCGACTTCGACGCCGACCCGCAGGCCGCCGCCGAGGTCGTGCACGTGAACTACACCGGCGCGGTCACGGCCTGCCTCGCCACGGCGGCACAGATGAGGCGCCAGGGGCACGGGCACATCACGGTGCTGTCGAGCGTGGCGGGGGAGCGGGCCCGCGCCTCGAACTACGTGTACGGCTCGTCGAAGGCCGGCATCGACGCGTTCGCACAGGGGCTCGGCGACGCTCTCCAGGGCACCGGTGTCCGCGTCACGGTCGTCCGCCCCGGTTTCGTGCACAGCAAGATGACCCGAGGCATGAAGTCGGCCCCGTTCGCCACGACGCCTCGTGTCGTCGGCGAACTCACCGCCGAGGCGATGCGCAAGGGCAAGCACACGGTCTGGACGCCGGGCATCCTCCGCTACGTCTTCATGACTCTGCGGCACGTCCCACGCCCCATCTTCCGGCGCCTGCCGCTCGGCTGACGCAGCCGAGCGACCGCCGCCGAGAACGACACGACCCCGGTTCTCGGCGGCTCCCGTCCGAGATCCCGGACCACCGCCACCGAGAACCTGCACGCAGCCGTCCCGTTCGGCCGCGATGGATGCCGGTCAGGGGATCGCCGACTCGACTCCGCCGCCGCCGATGGCGTTCTCGCGGCCGGCGATGGTGACCGGGTCGAGTCCTCCGCCGCCCTCGCACGCGGCGAACAGCAGCACGAGGTTCGTCTCGTAGCTCTGCACCAGGCAGTGGTGGTCGGCGACGGCGCGGTTGTGTTCCTGCGAGCCCTGCTCGATCGAGGCGTTCGGCTCGTACCAGCCGCTCCAGGTGTTCGTGAGCACGACGAAGTCGGCCGCGGCGATCTCCTCGGCGAGGCCCGAGTCGGCCTGGTCGGCGAGTCCCGGGTCCATCTCGATGTACCGGGTGCCGGGTTCGAGCTCGGGGAACAGCCAGTAGATGTACGTGTCGGCGTAGACGGTCCGACTGAGGTCGCCCGGCCCGACGATCAGGGTGTCGCCGTCGTCCATCAGCGCCTCGAGGTCGGGGATCATGTCGTTCACGGCACGAGCCACGGCGGCGTCGCCGACCCAGAAGCGATGGTCGCCCCGCTGGATCTCGAACGGCGGTGGGATCTGGCCGATCGACACCCGGGTGTGCAGCGCGTACATCCGGTACGTGTAGAAGGGGCAGATCACGATCATCACGATCCCGATCAGTGCGGTGGCAGCGGTGGCCCCCGCCCACGACGGTCGCAACAGTGGCACGAGGCGGCGGATCGGATCGACGAGCAAGACCGTGAGGATCGGCCACGACACCATCGCGACCCACGCCAGGTGTGCCGAGTCGGGACGTTGGAGGGCCTGCGGGATGATCCCGAAGCCGAACACGGCCCCGGCGAGCAGCGGCAGCAGTTCGGTGCGGCCCAACGGCACGAACGAGCCGCCGTCCCGGTCGCCGTCCGTCTCGGCTGCACCGTCCGCCTCGACCGTCTCGGGCGGTTGTTCGGTGGTCGCTCGCCGGTAGCGCCACGCAGCGAAGACCAGCGTGCCGATCGCCACGATCACGACCGCCCAGAACCACAGGTAGAGCTGATGGCTGGCCTGCGGGGCGGGCAGCCACCAGCGGGGCGCCGGTTCTTCGGCGACCGCCTGCAGGGCGCCGTCGATCTTGTCCCACGACGGCGGCGCCGGCAGCTCGCGGCCCGGGCGCAGATCGACGACCGGTTCGAGCACCATGCCCTCGAACGCCGTCCGGAGGCCCGCCCGACCGAGGTGCCACCACATCGGGAGCAGACCGACCATGAGTCCCGCGAACGCGATCAACAGGGTCGAGGCGTGACGCCGCAGTGGCCACAGCAGGAACGCCAGCGTCAGCCCGAGGGCGACGACGAGGTCGGGCCGGAAGCCGAGCGCGAGGCCGGCGAAGATCGCTGCACGCCACCAGTCGGCGGGCTGCCCGGTCGCCCGGGCGCGTGCGCCGTACACGGTCGCCCACAGTGCCAGCGCCACGCCGCCGTGCCACGCCAGGGCGGTGAGCCCGATCGGTGTCATGACGAACATCGCCGCAACCAGGGCGGCACCGACGGCCGCGACATGGCCCGACACCCGCGCCAGGGTGTAGATCGCCGCGACGATCGCGAGGTTCTGCAGCAGTCCGAACGTGCGCTCGCTCTCGAGCGTGTCGCCGAACACCCGGTACCAGAGCGCCAACGAGTCGAGCGACGTCGGACCGTACAGATGGAGGAAGTCGCGGTTCGGCACCCACCCCTGCTGGACCAGGTTGGGGAAGACGAGCATGAAGCCCTCTTCGAGCGACGACCCCGTCGCCTTGTACAGGCCACGGATCGGTGCGATCAGGACCACGATCAGGAGTGCGATCGCCGCCCGTCCGAGCCAGGAGACGCCACCGAACCCCCAGCGGAAGCCACCACCGAGCACGTACGGCGTGGAGGTTCGAGACGAGGGCGCGGACGGCACGATCGACCAAGGTACCCACCCGCGAGGGCCGCGCCACGGTTACCCTTGCCGACTGCCATGACGACCGCCGACACCGCCTCCCGCGCTCCGTCGGCGCTGCGATCGTTCGCCCGCCGACTCGACGTGCTGGCGACGTTCCTGGTCTGTTTCCCGATCGGCTGGCACGCAGTCCGCGCGGCGGCGTCCGACTGGGTCCCGATCGGCGACGACGCGTACTTCACCCTGCGCTCGATGGACGTCGCGACCGAACATCACCCGTGGCTCGGCGCCTGGTCGTCCGGATCCGTCGGCGTCGACCGGAGCGTGAACAACCTCGGTCCGCTCCAACTCGACCTGCTCGCGCCCTTCACCCGGATCGCCCCGTCGGGCGGCACCGCGATCGCCGTCGGACTGATCAACATCGCGGCCGTGGTCGTCGCCGCCTGGCTGCTCGGCCGCATCGGTGGGCGACGGGCGACGCTCGTATCGATGGTCCCGATCGGACTGCTCACGTGGACGATGGGGAGTGAGATGCTCATCACCCCCCGGCAGCACCAGTTCCTGCTGCTCACGTATCTCTGTTTCCTGGTGGCGGCGTGGGCCGCAGCGGCGGGCGATCGCTGGGCGATGGTGCCGGCGGTGGCGACGGCCAGCCTGCTCACTCAGACGCACCTGAGCTACCCGATCCTGGTGGCGTCGGTCGGCGCCGTCGCGGTGGCGGGGCAGGTCGCGGCGTGGTGGCGATCCGACGAACGTTCGCGTTGGATCCGTCCGTGGACGACGTCGGCCGTCCTCGCCGTGGTGCTCTGGTGGCAGACGGCGTACGACCAGCTCTTCGTCTGGGGGAACTTCACCGACGTGCTCGCCTCACCGGGCACCGGCGAGCAGCCCGGGCTGCGCACGGCGGCATCGATCGTGGGCGGCATGTTGTTCGACCCCGGCTCGTACGTCCGGCGCGGCTATGCCGACTTCGACCCCGAGCTACTCGACAGCACCGTGGCGGCCGCTGCCGTGATCCTCCTCACCATCGGTCTCGCAGCACTGGCCATGTTCGCCTTCCTGCGTCGCCGTCCGGCTGCGGCGGCCGGGTTCGCCGTCGCGACGGCGGCGGTCGGCGCCGCCGTCATCGACGCGTCACAGCTCCCGATCACGGTCTTCGGGCTGACCCCGTTCAACTATCGGTGGCTGTGGCCGACGGCGACCTTCCTGCTGATCGGCGCCACCGTGGCCCTCAGCCGGCTCGACACGGTCGATCGGTGGCTCGACGACCGCCGAGCATCGTTCGGCGTGGTCGGCGTCGTCGGCCTGCTGACTCTCGCGAACGTGCCGGTCTCGCTCCAGGTGCCCGACGTCGGCCGCTACGAGATGGACCAGGCCGGCGTCGCATCGCTGATGGAACAGTTGGACGACGTGCCACTCGACGGTCCCGTCGTGATCGACCAGACCAACATGTACTTCGGCCACTCGTACGGGTACCCGACCGCCGTGGTGCTGCGAGCCCGAGGTGTCGACTACCGCTTCATCTCCGAGATGCAGGAGCGCCGCTTCGGTGCCGACCGCGTCGCCGACGGCACCGAGACGACCACCCTCGTGCTGTGGGCCGGTGCCGATGCCGAGGAACGGCGCGACGACCCGAGCACCGTCGTGTGGGTCGACGTCGACCCGCCGGTCGCCGTCGAGCTGATCGAGGAAGGAACCCCGTGAACGCCCTGAACCCCGTGCCCGAGCACGATCTGGCGTGGTACGTCGACGACCTCCGACAGCGCGGGATCCGGCGGGTCCACGTGCTCGCCTGGCGCGACCTCGACGACGCCGATGCCGGCGGGTCAGAGGTGCACGCCGACGAGGTGATGCGGCGGTGGGCCGATCTCGGCCTCGATGTGCTGCACCGCACGTCGTACGCCGAGGGGCTGCCGACCGAAGCCGAGCGCAACGGCTACCGGGTGGTGCGACGGGGGAGTCGCTACACGGTGTTCGGCCGGACGGTGGCGTCCGAGCTGACCCGGCGCATGGGCCCGTACGACGCGCTGGTCGAGATCTGGAACGGCGTGCCGTGGTTCTCACCGATCTGGTGCCGGCGCCCTCGCGTGACGGTGCTGCACCACGTCCACGGTCCGATGTGGGATCAGATGCTGCCCGGGCCGCTGGGCCCCGCCGGACGCTTTCTGGAGTCGCGACTGGCGCCGCCGTTCTACCGGCGCGGTCTCACCGTCACCGGGGCCGAGACCAGCCGTGACGAGCTGCTCGAACTCGGATTCCGGCCAGACCGGGTGCTGGCGGTCCCGTACGGCGTCGACCCCCGCTTCTCACCCGGTGGCACCAAGACCGCGCAGCCGTCGGTGGTTGCCGTCGGCCGTCTCGCTCCGGTGAAGCGGTTCGACCGGGTGATCGACGCCGTCGTCGCCGCACGCCGCGAGGTCGACGGACTCACGGCGACGATCGTCGGACGGGGCCCGCTCGCCGACGAACTGCAGGCGCGGATCGACGCCGCGGGCGCCGGTGGCTACATCCGCCTCGCCGGCCGCGTCGACGACGCCGACCTGATCGACCTCTATCGCTCCTCGTGGCTCGTCACATCGGGATCGATCGCCGAAGGATGGGGTCTCAGCCTCACCGAAGGCGCCGGGTGCGGCACGCCTGCACTGGCCACCGACATCCGCGGTCATCGCAACAGCGTGCTCGACGGCCGCTCGGGCGTCCTCGTCCCACCCGACCGACTCGCCACGACGATGGTGGAGCTGCTGCACGATCGGCCTTGGCTCGACCGTCTCGCCGCAGGAGCTCGCGAGTGGGGCGCATCGCTCACCTGGGAGCGTTCGGCACTCGGGCTCACCGCCGCCCTCCACGCCGAAGTCCTGCGTTCGGGCGGCCACGACCAGTAGATTGCCGTGCTCGTGCGTTCGATCGTCGTGCTGCCCACCTACAACGAAGCGGAGACCATCCGTCCGTACGTGCGCGCCCTGCGAGCGGTGAGCACCGACATCGAACTCCTGGTCGTCGACGACAACAGTCCCGACGGCACCGGCGACATCGTGCGCGAGCTCGGAGCCGACGATCCGGGTATCCGGTTGCTCCACCGCGATGCCAAGGACGGTCTCGGAGCCGCCTACCGAGCCGGCTTCCGGACGGTGCTCTCCGAGGACTACGACGTGATCGTGTCGATGGATGCCGACCTCAGCCACGACCCGGCGGTGATCCCGACGATGCTCGAGCTGATCGAGCAGGGCGCCGACGTCGTGATCGGCTCGCGGTACGTCGAGGGTGGCGGCACGGCGAACTGGCCGATGCGACGCCGAGTCCTGTCCCGTTGGGGCAACGCCTACACCCGCGCCGTGCTCGGGATCCACGTCCGCGACTGCACCGCCGGCTACCGGGCCTATCGCTCCGACGTGCTCGCGTCGATCGACCCCGGTACGACGCGGGCCGAGGGCTACGCCTTCCTCACCGAGCTGATCCGTCGGCTCGATCACCAGGGCTACCGGATCGAGGAGACGCCGATCACCTTCACCGATCGCACGCTCGGCTCGTCGAAGATGTCGCCGACGATCATCGCCGAGTCGATGTGGCGGGTCACCCGATGGGCGGTCGTGAACCGCCTGTTCGGTCGCGATCGCCACTGACGCCGCATCCTGCCGTCGTCATCGACGTCAGAAGCTGTTGCCGCTCGGGGCGATGAAGATCGCGATCGGCAGGCCGATCTCGATCATCTCGCTCATCGCGTCGACGATGTCCTGGGGGAGATCGAGATCGAGCGACGCGCCGAACAGGTTTTCGTCGACCACGGGCACCAGATCGTCGCGGCCTTCCTCGACGAGCCGCTCCAGCACGTACGCACGCAGCTCGTCGTAGCGCTCGCGTTCGTCGTCGCTGCGGTCGTCGGTGTAGGCGACCTCGACGAAGCCGTCGCGTGCCCGCCACTCGTCGATGAAGATGCCGGTCGTGAGGTGCACCTCGGCGTCGTACTCGCCGAAGGGGAGCACCCGATGTGGGGTCACCGGGACCCGCCAGGTGTCGTGCACGCCGACGTCGTAGCCGCGGCGTTCGAGTTCGTTGACGAGCCCGTAGCCCTGCGACCCGATGAACAAGGCGTCCTGCCAGAACACGAGATACGTTCCGTCCGGGCCGACGGCGGCACCGACGCCGTCGTCGATGGCCTCGACGGTGTCGGGCATCACCGTGCGCAGCGGTCCGGAGAGCTGCGGATCGGGCACGTCGAGCCCGAACGATGCGACGATCGACGCCACCGTGACGACGACGGCGACACCGCCGGCGACGTAGGGCACGCGCTCGCGGAGCCGGAGATCGGCACGATGCTCGGCGATCACCACGCACGCCGTCCACACGATCGAGAGGGCGACGAGGAGCGTGGTGCCCCACGCCCACAGCGTCAGGTAGTACCAGACCTTGCCGAAGATCCGGCTGATCGACAGCAGCTGCATCACGAGCGCCGTGGCCAACACGACGTGCAGTGCCATCAGCGAGGCGTGCCGGCGGCGGAAGGCCCACACGGCGGCACCGACCCACAGCGCGAAGATCACCACGCCACCGATCCCGTTGCCGCCGGGCAGCCCCGACCGGTACACGAAGGCGTCGGCTTCGGTGAGGAGGTCGGGGCCGAGCGCGATGACATCGAGATGGCGGAAGAAGACGCGGACCGCCTCGGACGCGGCCACGCGGCGGTCGGTGGGTTCGCCGAGGAAGTGTTCGATGATCATCCGGATGTTGCCCGGGTCGCGGACGATCTGGTCGACGAACGGCGGGAGCCAGAAGATCGCCCCGACCCCGACGGCGATCCCGAGCGATCGGAGGACCGAGCGTCGTTCGTGCTCGTCGTCGGATCGGTGACGGTGCCAGAGCGCCGCACCGATCGCCAGCGCACACATCGGCACGCCGTTGACGAGATACGGGATGTGGGTCTGGGCGGCGATCGTCGCCGCGACCACCACGACGACCAGGACGGCGTGGTCGCCCCGCACGACGAGCCAGGTGGCGAACAGCACCACGAGCCAGATCAGTACCGGAAAATACGGATTCCACGGATGCGTGAGGACCGACAGCCCGTAGCCGCGCACGGCAACCGCCGCAACGGCGCCGGCGACGATCGCACCCCACCGCCGGTCGATGCGGTGGCCCAGCCACATGATCAGCCCGATCGTCGCCATGTTGAGCACGGCACTGCCGAACTCGAGACCCCAGGCCCTGCGGCCGCTCAGCCAGTAGAACGGGGCGATGAGGTAGAACGACCACGGCCCGGGGTGGTTGCCCTGATCGGGGAAGTCGCCGATGCGGCCGGGGAGACCGACCAGGGGCGTGTTGCGCCCGCCGACGTCGCGGACGCGCAACTCGGTCATGGCCATGTCGAGCGTCGGCGCCCAGGGGCGCCACAACAGGACGACGGCGGCGAACAGGAGCGGGCTGGCCACGACCGCCCACCAGGCGGCGCGGGTCGATCGTGAGCGTTCGTCGACGGCGGTCACGGCTCGGACGGTAGCGCCGACGCCGGTGGGGTGGACGGGTTCGTGGCAGGGGGCGGCACCGTGCCGCTTCCCACCGACCGGTCGGCGGACGCGTCGTCGGCCACAACGGCGGCGGTGACGACGCATGCCGCGGCGAACATCCCGAACGAGTGCATCGACGAGAACCGGTCGGGCCAGCCCCCGTCGGCCCGGAACATCTCCGATCGCTCGACGACCACGACGTACCCGCCGACTCCGACGACGGTCGCAACGGCCGTGAGAGCGGGCAACAGGCGCCGGCCGGTCACCAGGAGCGCAGCGCCTCCCACTGCGCCCCACAGCGCACCCCAGGGCCCGATCAGGAGGAACGACGAGATGATCCACACCGCACCGCCGACGATTGCACCGGGACGGGAGAGCGGGGTGGCCCGGCGGCGAACCGCCACGACCGCCTTCGGCGCCGGAGCCCGGTCGCGGCGACGCCGGAGGTGAGCGAGCCCGACGAGGACGATGCACGCCAGGATCGACACGACGGTGAGCACGACGGCGATCGTCAGGGTGCGCTGTGCTGCCCACCGCACCTCAACGGTGACCTCGCCATCGGTCGGCTGGATCCACCAGCCGTTGAAGCCGCCGTCGACGAGGTCGGGCTGGCCGGCGTCCTCACCGGCGATGTCGGCGGCCCACGCCTCGTTGTAGCCGGCGCCGTAGACGAACCAGCAGCCGTCCTGGCAGCCGGTGACGGTGTACGAACCGCCGTACCGGTGCTCGTCGAGCACGGACACCCGCGGTGCGGTTCCGGTGCGCTCGACCGCCGACCGGACCCCGTCGTCGAGCACGAGGCGATCGAGCTGCAACGGGCCGTCGGCTCCGACGACGAGGTGGTTGCCGACGTCGAGTTCGATCGTGTCGGTGCACGGCGTCGCCGAGAGCGGGGCCCCGTCGAGGACCGACGGGTCGTCGATCGAGAGTGTCGCCCGGACCGGTTCGTCGTCGATCGTGGCGACGACGACACACTCGCCGGTCCACGCCAGCTCCTCGATCGGGTCGACCGACGGCGCCCCGTCGAATCGGACCTCCCCCACGGCGACCGGGGTGACGAACGGGTCGCCGTACCGGCGGTCGAGGGTGACGACCGGATCGATGGCGGTGACCTCGATGGCGAGTCGACCGGGCGGTACTGCGGCCGCGAGGTCGAGCACGGCGGTGCCGTTCTCGTCGGGTATCACCGACAGCCGTTCGGTGACGCCGCCACCGGTGATCTCGACCTCGGTGATGGCCGAGATGTCGTCGATCGGCTGGGTGAGCACGATGCGCTCGACCGGTTCGGTGACGTTCCCGATCGTCAGCCGTGCACCGACGGCCTCGTCGAAGTCGGACATCCAGGTCGTGGCGAGATCACCGTCGAGGGCGGCGACACCGGCGTGCTCGATGCTGCCGATGAGCCGGCTCGATGCGACTGCCGGCCAGTCGAAGAGGTCGGCGAGCTCGGCGTCGGTGGCACGAGCGTCGAGACGGACGGTCGGTGACACGGTCACGGTACGCAGCGCATCGGTCGTGATCTCCCGCACCAAAGTCGGCTCGGGGTCGGAGCGCCACGGGTCGAGCGGGTCGGTTCGCCACCGCGTGAGCGCCCAACCGAGCGGCATCTCCGGGTCGACCGATTCGGGGACGGCCGGGGGCACGACGACCTCGAGCGTCGGTTCGAGGCCGAGATCGATCTCCGCGATCCCGACGCCGGCGACGATGCTCGGTGTGAACGGCTCGCCGCCCTCGACCTCGACGATCTCGATCTCGACCACGGTGGTGTCGGCGTCGAGTTCGATCGGCGACGACCAGCCGTCGTCGGCGTGCTCGACGGTGACGTCACGACGCGTGCCCGGCTTGAGTTCGGACGCACCCTCGGTGATCGAGATCCGACTGATGCGGCGATCGCCCGGAGCGTCGGGCTGGAGGAGGCGGAGCCGGCCAGTCGGTGAGCCCTCGGTGAACGTCAGCCGGAGGCGTTCCCCGATCGGATCACCGTGATCGCCCACGATCCACGCCGTGGCCGGGTCGCCGTCGACGGCCATCGCGGCTCGCCGCTCCGGCGTGTACACGAACGGCTCCCCGTACGCCGACGCCGTCGCGACGACCGGACCCCGCTGCTCTGCCGTCGTCTGCTCGGTGGCGTCCACGTCGTCGAAAACGGGCAGCCGTGTATCGGACGCGACCTCGTCGAGCACGTCCTGCTCGGGCCCGCCCGTCTCGGTGAAACCCCGCGTGTCCTGGGAACTCCGCCAGTGGCGGGCCTGATCGCGGTTCGAATCGGTGACGATCACGCCGACATCGCTGGGCCAGGAGCCGACGTCGTCGGCTGCGTAACGCACCCCGACACCGTCGGGCAGCAGCCCGGCGGCCGCCAGGTCGACGACGCCGTCGCCGCTGCCGGCGACGAGGACCGTCCGGTCGTACGCGCGGGCGAGTTCGGCGTCCGTCCCGAGGAAGACCAGTTCGACCGGCGCGTTGGCGCCGCCGACCGAATCGTCGGCCAGCTCGGTCGGGTCGGTCATGGCGAACTCGGGAACGTTGACCACCGGCTCGCCGAAGGCCTCGACGTCGATCACGGCGGGGGAGGAGAGCACCAGGTCTCGAACCGTCTCCGGCCGGGCCAGACCGAACCGGTCGAAGGCGATGTCGTTCGTCAACCAGATCACGTCGGCCGCGAAGAACCGGGCGATGGTCTCGAGACTCTCGGCTTCGGCGACACCGTCCTGGACACGGTCGTCGAACGCGAACCAGAGGTCCATCGCGGCCGGCGACCCGAGCGGCAGCAGGTCACGGGTCACGAGCGCCCGTTCGGTCAGCCCCGGGAGCGGCTGGTCGACGGTGTAGCCCCAGCGATAGGCGCCGAACTCGGTGCCGGGCAGCATCAGCACCCGGCCGTCGCCGGTGGCGTCGAGCGTCTCCGCTGCGTCGGCCCATGCCACCGGTGGGTCCTGATCGCGCTCGAGCGCCGGGTCGACGAAGGCGCCGGACCAGATCGCCGGAACGTTGAGCAGGACCAGCGCCACGATGCCGATCGCGACGAACCGATCGGCCCACCACGAACGCCAGCGCACGTGGGCGACACCGGCCACGAGCGAGCCGAGCGCCAGTGCCAGCCCGAGGTTCATCACCGGGAGGGCGCGCGTGCTGCTGCGCAGCGCCAGTGCGAGACCCGACTCACCGTCGCCGGTCAGGATGCGCATCAGCGGCGACCGGTCGTCGATCGGGTGCACGCCGACGGCGAGCACGACGCCGGCAGCGACGAGCAGCATCGCAAAGCGGCGGTGCGCCCACCGGACCCACACGAGCGCCCCGAGCGCGATGACGGGGAGGAGGAACCCGATGGCGATGGCCAGTGACGACTCGAGGTAGCGCAAGGACGCGGTCGTGGTCGCTCCGTACGGATCTCGGATGTAGAAGAGCCAGTAGCCCAGCCCTCGCCACACCTCGGCGGAGGTGGCCGTGAACGACACGTCGGCGAGCGACTCGGAGTAGGGCAGCACGTCGGCGCCGTATCGGCCTTGCACGGCGAGCGCAGCGATCCACCACAACGAGACACCGATCGACAGGAGCGCCGTTCGGGCGCCGACCACGAGCGCTTCGCGCCACGAGCACCATCGGCCCCAGACGGCGTGGACGAGCCACAGCACCGGTGCCGGCACGATCATCGCCAAGGCGGTGGCGTTGACGGCACCCACGGTGAGCACGACCAACGCGATCAGCGCCGGGTCACGCCATCCCGGTCGGCGCGTCGCCCGGATCGTCAGCCCGACGATCCAGCCCAGCCCCGCCCACGGCAGCAGCATGACCGAGGTCCGCGAGACGTACGGGAGGATGTACGGCGCCACCTCGTAGACCACGCCGGCGACGAGGGCCGGCAGTGGCGACAGGCCCAGTTGGCGGGCACACCACCGCACCCCGAGCGCTGCGGTGAGCAGCAGGGTGCCGAGCCACAGCCGGTGTGCGATCCAGTCGGGAGCACCGACCCGTTCGAACACCCAGTACCACGGCCCCGACGGCCAGACGAAGGAGATGTGCTGGTGCGGGACCCATCCGGCGAACTGGCGCGGATCGTACGAACCGAGCGCATCGGCCATCAGGCGGCCCGGGTCGAGGTACAGGTACAGCTTGCTGTCGGCCGTCATCCGGCCGGGCGCTGCGATCAGCGCCGGAACGTACGCCAGGACGGCGAACAATGCTGTCGCCCCGACCCACGGGCGACGCCACCACGCGACACGCTCATCAGCCGGGCGATCGTCGTCCGGCCGGTCGTCGCGGTGCTCGTCGTCGCTCACGGGATCGCGCCGAAGACTCCGTACAGGCCGGTGAGGGCCGCGAGACCGGCACCGCACGCACCGATCGTCAGCGGCCAGATCAGCTCGTCACGGGTGCGGTGGGGCTCGTACCACTTCGCGGCGGCGATGAGGAGCGGGAAGGCGGCGTACATGAACCGCGGTCGGGCGGTGACGGTGGCCGGAGCGAGCATCAATGCGACGACGGCCAGCGAGTAGGCGAAGGGCACCCAGTGGAGCCTGACCCGCCACGCGAGGTACACGAGCAGGATCGTGGCGGCGAAACAGATGGCGGTGATGGTGTCGGTCGGCGAGGTCAGCGGGTTCGTGAACGCATCGACCGTGTTCTTCACTGCTGTCCAACCGAAGCTCGCACCCTCGCCCCACGCCTCACGCTGCACCCGGAACCATGCACCCATCTCTCCGGCGTGTTGGCCGAGCCAGAGCTGGAACGTGATGAAGCCGAGCGGCGCCAGCGCCACGGCGATCAACGAGCGGTACTCACGTCGTTCCCTGATCGCGAGGAACGCTGCGACGGCGCACGCCACGATGAGGGCCACCGAGTTCGGACGCGTCGCGGTCGCCAGGGCAGCGAACAGGCCTGCGGCGACCCACTCGCGATCGACGAGCATCAGCAGGCACGCCGCCGCCAGCACGAGCATCAGTGCCTCGCTGTAGGCGAACGACAGCACGAAGCTGCCGGGGAAGAGCGCGGCGAGCATGACCGACATCCGGCCGACGGCGGGCCCGTACAACCGACGGGCGAGCACGCCGATGAGCGTGATGGCGATGATGCCCAACACGATGTTCACCGCGAGCGCCGCAGCCACATCGCCACCCGGAAGCACGACGTCGAACCACCGGGCGATCATCGGGTAGAGCGGGAAGAACGCCGCTCGCGCCTCGTCGACGTGGTACGTGACGTTCGGCGGGATCTCACGTGGGTAGCCGTTCCGGACGATCTCCATGTACCACTTGCCGTCCCACGACGTCAGCACGTCGACGATCGGTCGGATGGCGTTGCCCCGTGCGGCTCCGTGCGGGTCGGGTGTCTCCAGCCCGATGTCGTCGGCGATGTTGGTGTCGACGCGGATCTCGGCCGCAACGACGGCAGCGCCGGCCAACACGCACAAACGAGAAACGATGTACACCGGCACGGCGTAGACGAAGATGTCCCACCACCCGTACCGACGGGGGTCGAGTCGCTGCCAGCCCGTCGGACGGAGCGGCGCGGCGGTTCCGGTCAGTGGAGCGGCCCCCTCCTGATCGGACGCCTCGGCCGGATCGAGGGTCTCGCTCGTGGTGCCGTCGGTGGTCTCGGCGGTGGTCGGTTCGGTCGTCATGCGGAGATCGGGGCGAGCGGGAACAGTCCGGTGATGCGCTTGGCCGCTCGGAGCGCGCCTTGTGGTGTCGTGCGGCGGTGGTGGCTGGCGTCGGCGCTCTCGGTCGACGCCCGGTTGGCGACGTACCAGTCGTACGACTGGGCGAACATGTCGTCGGTCGACCAGCGCGGCGCCCAGTCGAGCTGGTCACGAGCGTGGTCGACGTCGAACCACATCGACTTCGAGTACATCAGCCAGTGGTACGGCGCGAACGGGGTGAGACCGAGTCGAGCCGTCGCCTTCATCAGCGCCGACGTCGGGCCGGCGGGAACGCTGCGAACCCGTGAGCCGGTGCCGGCGTGTTCGCACACGTGGCGCAGTGCGTCGGCCATGGTGCCGAACCGATCGGTGCCGATGTTGAAGATCGCCGGGCCATCGCTCGAACCGGCGCGCACGATGGCGTCGGCGAGATCGTCGGCGTGGACGAACTGGTAGCGGTTCGTGCCGTCACCGAGCACGACGGGGTCGGCCCCGTCGGCGATCCAGTCGAACAGGATCCCGAAGATGCCGAGGCGCCCGTGGCCGAGGATGGTGCGCGGACGCACGATCGACACGTCGAGGCCGTCGCGAGCGGCGTCGAGGCACGCCCATTCGGCAGCGAGCTTGGCGTGGCCGTATGCCTCCTGCGGCTTGGGCACCGTGGTCGGCAACACCGGGTTGGTGTCGGGGACGCCGAAGACGGCGCTCGACGACGTGTGCACGACCTTGCCGACGCCGGCGTCGTGGCAGGCGTCGAGCAGCACCCGCGTCCCGTCGACGTTCACGCTGCGAAGCAGGTACTCGTCCTGTGCGAGCGGCACCTGGGCGACGTTGTTGAACACCACATCGCACCCGCCGACCGCGTCGGCGACCGCCGCACGGTCACGGACGTCGCCACCGACGTACTCGACCCCGTCGGGGTGCTCGGCCGCGAGCAGATCGAGATTCCGGACGTCGTGGCCGTCGGCGACGAGGCGCTCGACGAGGAGCGAGCCGAAGTAGCCGCTGCCACCGGTGACGAGACACCTCATGGGCGGCCCTGCTCGGGGCGCGTAAAACGGGTCGGAAGAGTCGGTGTGGTCACAGTTCGAGGCCCTGCGCGATGCACCAACGGATACTACGACGCATGCCCTCGTACAGGTCGACTTCCGGGGCGTAGCCGAGGTCGCGCTGTGCCGCCGAGATGTCGCACGCGATGGTCTTGTTCATCTCGCCGAGCACGTGGATCTGCTGGTGATAGCCACCTCGTGACTGGATGAGCGCGTCGGCGCGTTCGGCCAGCCGTCCGACCACGTCGGGTACCCGGAACCGGTTCGGGCTGACGTCGAAGCCCTCGTCGGCGAGCGCGCGGCCGACCGTCTCGACGATCTCGCGCACCTCGTACGGTCGCTCGTCGGCGATCCACCAGGCCCGACCGGGTTCGGTCTCGACGAGTTCGGCCAGCACGATGCCCTGGGCCAGGTTGTCGACGTACGACATCGAGCGCCGCTGGCGCCCGTCACCGAAGACCGGGAAACGCCCGGTCCGGACCATCCGGAAGAACGTGGTCTGGCGCGGTGGCTGGTGCGGACCGTAGAACCACGGCGGGCGGACGATCACGGCGTCGAGACCGGCGTCGACGGCATCGAACACCGCCAGTTCGCCCCGCATCTTCGATTCGCCGTAGCCGTAGTACGGCGCATACGGCTCGTCGTTGCGGAACCGGTCGGTGGGGTGGGTGTTGGTGCCGAACGGGCTGTTCGACGACACGTGGACGAAGCGTCGGACGTCTGCACGCCGGGCGGCGTCGAGGACGTTGCGGGTGCCGACGTGGTTGACGGCGTCGAAGTCGTCGAACGTCGTCGGGTGGATGACGCCCGCCGTGTGGACCACGTCGGTGGTGCCGTCCGCCGCATCGAACAGCGGTGCCAGCGTCTCGGGGGCGCGGATGTCGCCGACCACGGGTCGGATCCGCTCGTCGAGTGCCCCGAGGCGTGCCGCCTCGTCGCCGTCGGTCACCAGGCCGACGATCGTGCCTGACCGTTCGTCGAGCAGGGTGTGGACCAGGGCCGTACCCAGCCAACCGCCGGCGCCCGTGACCACGGTGGTGTCGGGAACGGATCGCATGGACCGGCTCACGCGTCGACCTCCTCGACGAAGCGTCGTGCGTTGCGGAGCGCCACCGCCATGACCGACGCCTGCGGGTTGACGCCCGGCGCATCGGGCAGCAGCGAGGCGTCGTTGACGTAGACGTTGCTCGTCCCGTGGATCTTGCCGTGGCTGTCGGCCGCAGCGACGGAGGTGTCGTCGCCCATCGGCACCGTCGAGCAGAGATGGACGGTCATGACGCTCGCAGCGTCGGCGCTGAAACGGTTGGCGAGCGTGGCGAGATCGCTGCGATCGCGCACGATCGGTGCGTGGCGGAACGACGGGTAGACCTCGCGTGCGCCGGCGGCGAGCATCACCTGGGTGAGCCGGGCCAGCCCTCGCCCGAGCACCGCACGGTCGCGGCGCGTGAGACGGTAGGTGACCAGTGGGTCACGGAACCCGGGGAGCGCCTGGACACGGCCTCGGCCCTCGCTGGTGATCGCGGCGTAGTACACGGCGATCTCGGGCCACGCGGTGACAGCGTCACGCATCGTCGGCCAGGCGTCGGTGAGGGCCAGGGCGACGAGACCGGGATGGCTCGCCGAACCGCCGAACGACAGCTCGGGCGCGAACTCCTTCACCTGGTGGACCGGGACGTCGTCGCCCACGTTGACGGCCTCGTCGAAGCGTGCGGCGAGCTTGACGGTCGGGTGCACGGCGAGGCGTCGGCCGATGAGGCCGCGCAGGCCCGACCGTTGCAGCAACGCAGGGGAGTGGATCGCACCGGCGCACACGATGACGTGTCCGAAGTCGACCGTCGCCGGTTCCCCGTTCGCATCGGTGAGCTCCGCTCGGAACGCATGTCCGCGATCGATGATCAGCCGGTCGACTCGCGTGTCGGTGACGATCGTGGCACCCGCCCGTCGCGCACGAGGCAGGTAGGTCCGCGTCATCGACTGGCGTTGCCCTTCGGTGGCGTCGCCGTCGTCGGGATACGACATCCACCGCGGGATCTCGTCATGTTGCCAGCCGAGTGCCGCGGCACCCGACCGGAGTCGCTCGCTCGCCGGCGTGTGACGGCCAGGCACGGTCTGGACCGACAGCGCGGTCTCGACCTCGTCGCAGAGGCTCATGAACCGGTCGGTCTCGAAGTCGGCGATCCGCCACCCGCGACGCCATCGATCGAGGGTCTGCTCCGACGGTCGCCGATACAGGCCGCTGTTCACCTCGGTGCCACCGCCGGCACACCGACCCTCGGTGTAGGCGATCGACGGCCGCCCGAGCGCGACGGTGAGCCCGCCGCTGCGGTACTGGCGATCCATCTGGTCGAGCGAGAACGGGACCACCTCGCCCTGTTCGACCCACGGCCCCTCCTCGACGACGAGCACGTCGAGTCCGGACTCGGCGAGCACGGCGGCGGTCGGGGCGCCGCCGGCACCGCTGCCGATGACGAGGACGTCGCAGTCGTAGTGGGTGCCCATCAGGCGGTCACCGTTCCGGGTGCCCCACTGGGCGAGGTGTCGGGCCAGGTCTCCCACACGAACGCGAACGCGAGCGAGCGCACCATGCGGGCCAGCTCGCCGACGAGCGGCAACTCGGTGACACGCAGGAACCCGACGATGCGGTCAGGGTCGACGAAGCGTTCGGCGACCCCGGTGCCGACGGCGAGGGTGGTCACGCCGAGGCGGAGCGGCCCGGGCACCTGCTGGGCGCGTCGACACACGAACGCGACCGTCGTGCGGAGCCGATCGGTGGGCAGGTCGGGGAGTTCGAGCACGAGCAGACGCTCGGCGAACCGGCCGAACGGGCCGTCAGGAGCGAGAGCGGTGCGCACGAAGGCAGCATGCTAACGAGCGGCACCGTTCACCACTTGGACATGGGCAGGATTCGCTGACGGGGCCCGAACTTCGGCGCCGAGCCCGTGGCTCGTACGACGGCGTACATCACCCGACCTCGCTGGCCGCGGTACGGAGCGAGGAGCTCGAGCATCCGGTCGTCGTCGGCACGGGCTTCACCGGCCAGCGCCCACGCCACGACGTTGGCGTAGTGGTAGTCGCCGACGACGACGGCGTCGGGGTCGCCGAGCGCAAGGCCGCGCACCGTGCCGGCGGTCCACGGACCGACGCCGGGGATGAGCGTCATCTTGGCGGCCGCGTCGGCGGGGGAGAGGTCGGCCCAGGCGAACAGCTTCTGGGGATGTCGGGCGACCTCGGTCAAGGCTCGGGCACGCTTGTCCTCGATCCCGAGCGGGTGGAACCACCAGGTCGGCCGCCGGTACAGCGTCGCCGGTGCGGGCGGCAACCGCAGCTCGCCGGCCACCTCGGGCGGGCCGGGCGCCGGTTCACCGAGTTCTCGGACCAGGCGGTGCCATTGGCGCAGCGCTTCACCGCCGGTGATCCGCTGGCCGATGATCGTCGGGAGCAGCTCGTGGTACAGCGTGCCGGACGCACCGAGGCGGATCGTCCGCGACGCGGCCAACGCGGCGACGACCGGGCGGTCGGACTCCTCGGGCTCCTCGATCTCGACCACCTGGTCCCGCCGACCGGTGAGCGCATCGACCCGGGCGAGGAGCCAATCGGCGCCGGGCCCCCACGCGCCGGCGTCGAGCCCGTCGTCGTCGACCGGCGCCGGGTCGGCGCGCCACGTCAACTGGAGCGTGCCGGGGCCGTCGGGGGTCAGGGTCGCTCGGCGGAATCGGCCGGGTTCGAGTCGGGTCGTCGGGTCGCCGCCGCCGATCTGGTAGGCGCCGAGCGTGCGGCGCAGCGAGCGCGGCGCCTCGACGGTTCGCCAGGTGGCTTCAGGAGCCGATCGTGACGGGGGTGACGTTCGGGTGATGACACGCAACGTAGTGCGCGGGTGCGATCTCGCGGATCTCGGGTTCGGCCGTCGAACACACCTCGGTCGCGTTCGGACACCGGGGATGGAACCGGCACCCGGACGGGGGAGCCACCGGCGACGGCGGTTCGCCGATCGCCGCAGCCTGACCGACGGCAATATCGGGATCGGGGATCGGGATCGACTCGACGAGCACGTTGGTGTACGGGTGCGCAGGCTGGGCGTACAAGTCGTCGCTGGCGGCGATCTCGCACAACTTGCCGAGGTACATCACCGCGACCCGGTCGGAGATGTTCTTGACGACGGCGAGGTCGTGAGCGATGAAGATCAGGGTGAGGCCGTACTCCTCCTTCAGATCTTCGAGCAGGTTCAGGACCTGCGCCTGGACACTCACGTCGAGCGCCGACACGGGCTCGTCGCAGATGATCATCGTCGGGTCGAGCACGAGCGACCGAGCGATCGAGATGCGCTGACACTGGCCGCCCGAGAACTCGTGCGGACGGCTCTCGGCGGCGCGCGCCGGATCGATACCGACCTGTTCGAGCGTGGCATCGACGAGATCGAGTCGCTCCTGCTTCGTGCCGCGGTTCCAGATGTCGAGCGGATCCTTGACGCTGTCGCGCACCTTGCGTCGCGGGTTGAGGCTCGAGATCGGGTCCTGGAAGATCATCTGGATCTTCGTGCGTGCCGATCGGAGTTCCTCGGCCGACAGTGACGTGAGGTCACGGCCCTGGAAGACGACCGAACCCGACGTGGGTTCGTTGATCTGCATGATCGCCCGACCCGTCGTCGACTTACCGCACCCGGACTCACCGACGATGCCGAGCGTCTCACCGGGCATCACGTCGAAGCTGATGCCGGCGACGGCGCTCACCGTCTGGTTGCGACCGATCGGGAACTCGACGACGAGGTCTTCGACGCGCAGCACGGCGTCGCCCTCGCGGAGGTGTGCGGTGCCGGTGCCGGCCATCAGCGACCACCCCCGAGCTGGACGCCGGTCGTGGTCGCCGCCATGATCTCGGCGTCACGCTCCTGGAACTCGGGCGAGCCCACCGGGAACCAGCACGCGTAGACGTGGTCCGGGGACGTGTCGGCGGTGACCAACGGCGGCTCCTCCTGCAGGCACTTGTCGCGCGCGTAGGCGCAGCGGGGCGCGAAGCGGCACCCCTTCGGCGGGTTGACGAGATCGGGTGGCCGGCCGGGGATCGTGACCAGCCGGGTGTGGCTCGGGTCGTCGAGCTTGGGGATGGAACGCATCAGCGACTTCGTGTACGGCATCCGCATGTTGGCGAACAGCTCGCGGGTCGGGGCCTTCTCGACCAGACGCCCGCCGTACATCACAGCGATCTCGTCGGTGTGGCCGGCCACCACGCCGAGGTCGTGGGTCACGAGGATCACCGACATGTTGCGCTCGCGTCGCTGCTCGCCGATCAGCTCGAGGATCTGCGCCTGCACCGTCACGTCGAGTGCCGTCGTCGGCTCGTCGGCGAAGAGCAGGGTCGGTCCGCACGCCATGGCGATCGCGATCATGACTCGTTGGCGCATGCCGCCCGACAGCTCGTGCGGGTATTGATCGAGGCGCTTCGTGGCCTCGGGGATGTGGACGTCTCGCAGCAGGCGCTCGGCCGTCTCGCGGGCCGCTCGGCGGTCGAGTCCGAGGTGGATCTGCAACGGCTCCTCGATCTGCTTGCCGATCTTCATGAGCGGGTTGAGTGACACCATCGGGTTCTGGAAGACCATCGACATCTCGCGACCCCACAGATGCCGCATCTGCTTCGAGTCGAGGCCGAGTACCTCCTGGCCGGCAAACCGGACCGAACCCGAGTTGACGGCGTTCGAGGGCAGCAGGCCCATGATCGTGCGGCTGAGGACCGTCTTGCCGGAGCCGGATTCACCGACGACGCCGAGCGCCTTGCCGCGGGCCAGGCTGAAGGTGACGCCGTCGACGGCGCGCACGAGGCCTCGTTCGGTTCGGAAGTGGGTCTTCAGATCGGCGACCTCGAGGAGCGTGCCATCGGGGACCCGGCCCTCGGACTGGAGATGGGTACTCACAGCGAGACCTCCCGGACGTCGAAGTACTCACGAACACGGTCGCCGGCGAAGTTCAGCGCCAGCACGGTGAGGAACAGGATGAGGATCGGCCCCATCGAGATCCATGGCGCCTCCTGCAGGTCGCGGCTGCCGGAGCCGAGCTGGATCAGCTTGCCCCACGTGAGTTCCTGTTCGACGGAGAGACCGAGGAACGCGAGCGCACCTTCGGCCACGATCGCGACGGCCATGCCGAGCAGGCCCAACGCACCCATCGGGATGAGGACGTTGGGCAACAACTCACGAACCATGATCCGGCCGTGCTTGGCGCCGAGTGTGCGTGAGGCGAGGACGAACTCGCGCTCGGAGTACTGGATCGTCGTCGCTCGGGCGAGCCGGCCGACGGGGGCGATCGACAAGAAGCCCAGGGTGCCGGCCACCGTGCGGAGGCTGCGGTCGAGGAGCGCCGTGATCAAGATCGCGAGCACGAGCGCCGGGAACGACAGCAAGACGAGGAAGACGAACGAGATCGCCCGGTCGAACCAGCCACGGAGGTAGCCGGCGAGCAACCCGAGGGTGCCGCCGATCAGCATGCCGCAGGCGATCGCCACGAAACCGACGACCAGCGACACCCGTGCGCCCCAGATGGTGCGAGAGAACACGTCTTTCGCGTCGTTGTCGGAGCCGAACCAGAAGTCGGCGCTGGGCGGGTACGGAGGTCGACCGAGATCGCGGTCGATGTAGTTCGCATCGGGATCCTTGAGCCCGAGGTAGGGCGCCAGGATCGCGGCCAGGACGATGATGACCAGCCAGGCGATCGAGACCCAGAAGCCGACACCGAGGGTGCGGCGGGTCTTCATCGACTCGCTGGGTTCGTCCTCGAGGATGACGTCGGCGGCGACGAGCGCCGGGGATTCGGGGAGATCGCTCATGTCCGGACCCTCGGGTCGATCAGGGTGTAGATCACGTCGATGATGATGTTCACCATCACGAACGCAAAGGCGACGATCATGACGATCGCCAACACGACCGGGAAGTCCTCGACCAGCACCGCCTCGACGATCGCCGAGCCGAGGCCGGGAACACGGAAAATGTTCTCCACGACCAGCGCTCCACCGATGAGCGCGCCGGTGTTGATCCCGAACACGGTGATGAACGAGAACAGCGACGGCCGCAGGGCGTGCTTCATCAGCACGTCGCGCCGGCTGACGCCCTTGGCGCGAGCCATGAGGATGAAGTCCTCCTGGAGCGTGGTGATCAGGTCGGTGCGCAGCAGTCGCTGGTACACGGCGGCGGCGGGGAGTGCGATCGTGAGCGCCGGCAGGAACAGCTGGTACATGCGCTGGTAGAAGGGGTCGCCGGCGTTGAACGTCTGCGGGAACCAGCCGAGCTGGATCGCGAACACGTATTTGAGGATGACGCCGAGTGCGAAGTTCGGCAGGGCGATGATGAGGAACGTGGTGATCGTCGACACCCGGTCGACGGGCTTGTTCGCCTTCGCCGCGGAGATGAGCGCCCACGGGATGGCGATGATCGTCGCCATGATCTGGGCCATCACGAGGAGGGCGAACGAGCGGGGGAGTCGCTCCTTGATGAGGTCGGTGACGGGCGGCTCACCGGTCTTGGAGAACTGCGGTCCCATGTCGCCCTGGACGAAGTCGGTGAGCCACGAGACGTACCGAACCGGGAGCGGCTGATCGAGATAGAACTCTTCCTCGGCCGCCTCGACGTCGGCCAACTGGCTCGGCTCGGGGCCGTTCTGGACGAACTGGCCCGGTACGACACCGCCGACGATGGTGATGGTGGAGCCTGTCTCGTCGACGGCGTCCATACCCGCGATCGTGTCGGCCCGCTTGGGCAGGGTGTCGCCGGTGACCACGAGCACGGCCTCGCCGTGATCGAGCGTCTCGACCCCCTCGACGATCGTGTACGAGCCCGACGGGATGTCGCCCTGGGTCCGCAGGGCATACCCGTCGGCCTGTGCCGTGCCCTGGAGATCCTTTGCCCCGGACACCGGTCCGAGGATGTTGAACAACGGGTCGCCGAGGACGTTCATCGCGCCGAACGTCAGCATGCTGACGGCCAGCAGCAGCAGAACGGCCATACCCGCGCGTTGCAGCCAGTAGTTCATCTCACCTCAATCGGCCGGTGCGGGCCCGTGATGGGACCCGCACCGGCAATCGTCATCGTTGCAGAACGGACCCGGTCACTCGATCCAGATGGAGCTGAACCAGTTGGCGCCGTTCGACGAGCACTTCAGCGTGACCTCGGGGTCGCCCGGGGCGGTGCGGTTGCAAACGCCCTTCACGTTCTCGGCGAACGCGTTGTCCCAGAGGGTGTGGTTGAAGAAGACGTACAGGTAGTCCTGGTTGATCTTCTCGGTGAGCTGCTGCCACAGCGGGACCTGATCGTCGGGGTTCGGGGTCGCCATGATCTCGAGGATGATCGCGTCGCGTTCCTCGTCGCAGAAGCGGGGCCAGTTGAGCGAGATGCCGCCGATGTTGCGGCACATCAACCAGACACGGTCGTCGGCCGGGTTGGTGGCGCCGAACTGACGCCAGGTGTTGACGTTGTACTGACCGAACGCGGTCTGGCTGACGTGCTCGTCCTGGAGCAGCTCGTCGAAGGTGACGTTGAAGCCGGCCTCGGTCCACGACTCGTTCAGGAGCTCCGCGATGCGGGTCTGCACGGTCGAGGGGCCCGACCACTGCAGCTCGATGTTGATCTTGCCGTCGGTGCACGCCGGCGTGCCGAGCACGGTGTTCTCGTCGCCCGCACGCTCACCGCAGTACTCGGCGACGAGCGCCTGGGCACCTTCGATGTCGTCGTGTTCCTGCACCACGTCCGGGTTGTAGAACGGGCTGTCGGGCGTGAACATCTGCTCCGCCGGTCGGTTGACACCGAGGGCGATCAGCTCGTTGTAGAGGTCGACCGGGGTGGCCAACGTGAGCGCCTTGCGAGCACGGATGTCGTCGAACGGGGCGCTCGCCGTGTTCATCATCGCGAACGACTCCTCGCTCGCGTCGTTGAGCACGTTCTGGATCGAGCCGTCCTCGGTCAGGTCGAGCACCGACGCCTGGTTGGTCGTCTGGAGCGCATCGAGCTCACCACCGAACAGCAGCTCGGTCCGCGAGTCGGGATCGGGCACCGGCAGGAACTCGACGGCGTCGAGGTAGACCTCGCCGTTCCACCAGTTGTCGTTGCGGACGAACCGGGTGACCGAGTCCTCGCTGCGGCTCTCGAACACGAACGGGCCGGTGCCGACCGGCGCCTGGTTGAGCGAGCCGTCGGCGAGTGCGGCCTCGAGCCACGTCGGCGACGCCATCAGGCCGAGCTGGCCGGTGAGTGCCGTCGGGAAGTTGGCGTTCGGGTCGAGCATCGTGAACGTGACCGTGAGGTCGTCGACGACCGTGGTGGCGCCTTCCTCGGGGAAGTACGGCTTCACGGCCAGGCCGACGAGCGGGTGGGCGCGCTGGGCCTCGAAGTTGACCACGACCGCTTCGGCGTTCAGCGGCGTGCCGTCGTGGAAGGTGATGCCTTCTCGGAGCTTCACCGTCCACTGGGTGAAGTCGTCGTTCGGCGTGAACGATTCGGCGAGGTACGGCACCCAGTCGCCGTCGGTGGTGCTCGCCGCCAGGGTGTCGAACACGGCGAACGACATCGTGATGCCCGGTGCCGACAGGCTCGACGCCGTCGGATTGAGGCCGTTCACGTCGGCTTCCAGTCCGTAGCGGAGTGTGCCGCCCGTGACCGGGTCGGTGTTCTCCTCCTCGGCGATCGTGATGTCGATCGCCTCCTCGCGGTCTTCGCCGGACTCCTCGACGGCCTCGGCTGCGTCAGCGGGCTCGTCGGCATCGCTGTCGTCGGACCCCGAGTCGTCGGAGTCCGAGTCGTCGCTGTCGTCGGAGCCCGAGTCGTCCGAGCCCGAGTCGTCCTGTTCGGACGAGTCGTCGGTCCCGGCGTCGTCGTCGGAGTCGCCTCCGCCGCAGGCCGTGAAGACCAGGCCGGCCGCCACGGCGAGCGCCGCGAGACGGCGCCGCACGGCAGGTCGTTGCTGTGTGCTCATCGTGAGAGATATCCCCCTGGGTGTCGCCGCAGCCCGTTCGGGCTGCAGATGTGACGGACGTTACAACAGGCCGGCGTCGCCATCCCAACACCACCGGACGTCCTTGACAGGGCGCCCATGGTCGTGCACGGAGGGCATTGGTCTGACCATTTGCGTCACCCTACGCGCGTGTTCAGATGCCACACGCAATCGTGCATTCGTGATCGGGACTACGGTCGGTGCCATGCCCGACCACGCCCATGAACCGCTCGACGATCGCGAGGTGCTCGCCGCCTGCCGGGTGCATTCCGACACCGCACTCGCCGACCACGATCCGCGCGCCACGTTCGGTTGGGACAAGGATGCGGCGAAGGATCGGTTCCGGATCGTCGCCGACGAGGTGTCGGAGCTCCAGAAGCGTCTTTTCGCCGCCGACGAACGAGCGCTGCTCATGGTCCTCCAGGGCATCGACGCCGGCGGCAAGGGCGGCACGATCCGGTCGGTGATGAACCGACTCAACCCCGCCGGCGTGTCGGTGCACGGTTTCGGTGTGCCGTCCGACGAGGAGCGCGCGCACGACTTCTTGTGGCGAATCCACGACCATGCCCCCGAACGCGGCAAGATCGCCGTGTTCGATCGGAGTCATTACGAAGACGTGCTCGTCGTCCGCGTGAAGGATCTCGTCCCCGAACCGGTCTGGCGTAAGCGCTACGAGCACATCCGGAACTTCGAGGAGTTGCTCGACGACGAGGGCACGACGGTCGTCAAGTTCTTCCTCGACGTCTCGAAGGAGAAGCAGCGTGAGCGGCTCCAGGACCGGATCGACGATCCCGACGAACGCTGGAAGTTCCGCAAGGGCGATCTCGACGACCGAGTGATGTGGGACGACTACCAGGCCGCGTTCCAGGAGGCACTTCGCGAGACGTCGACCGACGCTGCCCCTTGGTACGTCGTCCCGGGCGACCGGAAATGGGTGCGCAACCTCGTCGTCGCTCTGGCGCTGCGCCACCATCTCGAGCAGATCGGGCCCGAGTACCCGCCGGCCGAGGAGGACATCGACGGCCTCGTCGTCGAGTGAAGCAGGTCGCTCACCCGAACCGGCGTCGACGTGACGAGCGGCCTGACCGGCCCGGCCGACCGATCCTGTAGCGTCAGCGTGCATGTCGGAAGAGCGTGAGATCCTGACCTGGGACAAGTTCGGCGAGGCGTCGCGAGCCCTCGCCCAGATGGTGGCCGATGACGGCTACGAGCCCGACATGGTGCTCTCCATCGCCCGGGGCGGTCTGCTCATCGGCGGAGCGATGGGCTATGCGCTGTCGGTCAAGAACACCTACACGATGAACGTCGAGTTCTACACGGGCGTCGACGAGCGCCTCGAGGTGCCCCGTATCCTGCCGCCGGCGCCCGACTTCGTCGACCTGCACGACGCCAAGATCCTCATCGTCGACGACGTCGCCGACACCGGCCACACGCTCAAGAGCGTCGAGGAGTTCTGCGAGGGCAAGGTCGGCGAGGTCCGCACCGCCGTGATCTACGAGAAGTCCCACTCGGTCGTCAAGTGCGACTACGTCTGGAAGCGCACCGACCTCTGGATCAACTTCCCGTGGAGCGATCAGCCGCCCGTCACCAAGCGCGACTGGTCGGTCGCCGACGCCTGAGCGCGTCGCTCACCGTTGCGCCGGGCGCAGCCGGTCGAGCAGCCGCTCGGGTGAGATCAGCCCCACCATCCGCTCGTCGCGCCACACGGTCACCGCAGGCCGTCTCGGGTCGAGCCGGGGCAGCACGCTCGTGATGGGTTCGTCGGGCGACGCCCTGGTGATTCCGTCGAGCGGCACCATCAGCTGGGAGAGCAGCACCCAGGGTCGTTCCTCGGCCGGCACGTTCCAGAGCTGATCCTCCAGCACGAGACCCTGTGGGCCACCAGTGGCGTCGGTGACGACCACACCGCCGACGTTGCCGAGACGGGCGCGCTGCCAGAGCATCGAGTCGGCGTCCATGTCGGGTCCGGCTTGGGCGACGCCGTACCAGGTGAGATCGCCGACGGTGATGCCCTCGAGTCGCTCGCCGAGCTCGGCCGCACGGATCTCGACCTGGGCGTTGACGAGCACGAACAGGCCGATGACCATCATCCACAGACCGCCGTCGCTGCGAACGAGCATCAAGAACCCGACACCGGTCAGCAGCCACGCCAGCGCGGTGCCGGCTCGCCCTGCCTCGCGTGCAGCCCGGTAGCGGCTCCCGTGCTGCGACCAGCGGACCGCCTTGACGATGCGGCCACCGTCGAGCGGTGCTCCGGGCAGCAGGTTGAACGCAGCGAGGATGGCGTTGACGATCGCGAGCCACACCACGATGGCGGCGATCGGACCGTCGAACTCTCGCGCACCGGCGGACCACCAGACACCGGCGAACACGAAGGCGAGCCCGAAGCTCGCCAGCGGCCCGGCGGCAGCGATCCAGCCCTCGGCGCGTGCCGACGGCGACTCGCTCTTCAGCCGTGCGATGCCACCGAGCGCCCACAGCTGGATCGACTCGGTCTCGACGTCGTAGTGGCGGGCGGTCAGCGCGTGGGCGAACTCGTGCACGAGGATCGAGACGAGGAAGCCGACGACCCCGATCGTGGCAGCGGTCCAGCCGACGGCGCCCGCCAGGCTGGAACCGAGGAACACCGCGACGACGGCGACGCTCCAGTGCACGTTGACCCGGATGCCGAGCCACGTGCCCAACCGTAGTGATCCTCGTTGCATGGTGCTCCTGAGGGCTGACGTCGACCCTCGACGTCGGATGCAACCACCATCTTGCCACGGCGTATTCCCGGTCGTGGAGCGCCCCCGACGCCTCTCGCCCGGGAACGGTCGTCGACGATCCTCGACGACGGCGCTCGTCGGTAACGTCGAGCGGATGACGCCGGACACCGCCTCGCTGCGCATCGACACCGAACGACTCGTGAACCGGCTCGACGAACTCGGCCGGATCGGCGCGATCGACGGTCCGAACGGGGAACGCGGCTGCGCGCGACTCGCCCTCACCGACGACGATCGGGCGGGCCGCGACCTGGTGGTCACGTGGATGCGCGACCTCGGTCTGATCGTCGAGATCGACGAGATCGGCAACGTGTTCGCGACCCTGCCCGGCACCGATCCCGACCTGGCGCCGGTGATGACCGGTTCGCACATCGACACCGTGCGGACCGGTGGCCGCTTCGACGGCAACCTCGGCGTCCTGGCGGGCCTCGAGGCGATCGAAACCGTGATGACCGCCGGCGTCGAGCCGTCCCGGGGCATCACCGTCGCGTTCTTCACCGACGAGGAGGGCGCCCGTTTCCCGCCCGACATGCTCGGCAGCCTCGTGTACGTCGGCGGGATGGCGCTCGAGGAGGCGCTCGACGTGCGAGCGGTCGACGACGACGCTCGACTCGGCGACGAGCTGTCCCGCATCGGTTATGCCGGGCCGTTGCCGGCCCCGGCCGCCCGATTCCCGCACGCGTTCGTGGAGTTACACATCGAGCAGGGCCCCATCCTCGAGGACGAGGGCGTGACGATCGGCGTCGTCGAGGGCGTGCAGGGCATCAGCTGGACCGAGCTGACGATCACCGGTCGATCGGCCCACGCCGGCACCACACCGATGCGGCTCCGCCGCGACCCGCTGCTCGCCGGGGCACGGATCGCCGACGGCGTCCGTCGGATCGCCGACGAGATCGGTGGCGACCAGGTCGCCACCGTCGGTCGGTTCGAGCCGCACCCGAACCTGGTCAACGTGGTGGCACAGTCGGTCGTGCTGACCGTCGATCTGAGGAACACGAGCGAGGCCGTGCTCTGCGACGCCGAGGCCCGATTCGCGTCGATCGTCGACGAGGTGGCCGCCGCCGAAGGGGTCACGATCGAGCGACGGACGCTCGCCCGTTTCGAGCCGGTCGAGTTCGACGCGGACATGATCGAGTGTGTCGAGGCGACGGCTCGGTCGCTCGGGCACTCGACCCGCCGCATGCCGAGCGGCGCCGGGCACGACGCCCAGATGCTCGCTCGGGTGTGTCCCACGTCGATGATCTTCACGCCGAGCATCGACGGGCTCAGTCACAACATCGCCGAGGACACCCACCCCGACGACATCGCCGCCGGCGCCAACACGCTCCTCCACGTCCTGCTCGACCGTGCCCGGATCTGACACGGTGCGGACGCGCAACGGGTGCGGCACCCGAAGGCGCCGCACCCGTTCACGAGTGTCGATGGGTTCGGTCGGTCAGAGACCGATGCTCTCGTCGATGAACTCGTTGGTCACGATGTCTTCGGGCACGAGGCCTTCCTTCGGCGCCTGGCCGAGCGACTCGTAGACCGGGATCGCGATGTCGATCAGGCCCTGGACACGGTCCATGTCGAAGTTGCCGAGCGTGTCGTCGGGTCCGTTCGAGAGGAGGCCGTCGTTGAGCATCGTCTCGACGGCGTAGGCGGCCACACCCTCGGTGTAGACCCAGCCGTTGTCGAACGCCTCGACGGCTTCGATGATCACCGTGTTGGTCTCGGCGGGATCGGTCACGTAGTCGACCGAGCTCTGCTGGATGATCGGCACGAGCTGCTCGAGGCAGGCCCGGTTCTCCTCGAGGCGGTCCGCCTTGATCGCGATCGACTCGGCGTAGTTCTCCCAGCCGGCGTCGTTGATGTAGGCGTACTCGATCGGCTTGTTCCAGTCCGGAACCTCGTTCTCGTAGATGTACGGCTCGGCCGAGCCGAAGCCCTGCTGCGCCGAGGCGCCCTGATCGGCGATGAACAGCGCCGGGGTGCCGTCGTACGAGCCGTCGACCTGATCGGCCGACAAGATCCCCGACTGGGTGAAGTAGTCCATGTACGCGGCGCCACCGAAGTAGCGGACGAGCACGCCTGCCTCACCGAGGTCTTCGATCGACTCGATCTCGGGATACGTCTCCGGATCCCAGAACAGGATCTGCGGGTTCTTCTCCATGCCGGCCATCACGGCCACGGTCGGGAACTCGGCCGAGTTCTGGATCGCCTCGTCGGTGTAGACGTAACCGAGCAAGATGTCCTCGTCGGCGTACAGCTGCGACGTCACGGTCTGGAAACCGATCGCCGGACCACCGGAGCGGATCTCGATGTCGACGCCGGTCTCGACGCCACCCGCCACCAGCGGACCGCGGACGGCGACAGCGCCAGTGTCGATCTCGTAGCCGTCACCGATCATCTCGTAGATCCAGCCGTGCTCGGCCTCGGGGTTCCAGTCGGTCTGGATGACGACGGGGGAGGGGCAGACGTCGGCGAGCGACACGCCCTCGGCTGGTTCTTCGGCCGGCTCGTCCATGTCGTCGGCGGGCTCCTCGGCCGGCTCGTCCATATCGTCCTCGGCCGGCTCGTCGGCGGGCTCCTCGGCCGGTTCCTCCGAGGGCTCCTCGGCGGGTTCTTCGGTCGGCTCGTCAGCCGGCTCGTCGGCGCTGTCGTCATCGTCACCGCACGCCGCGAGGGCGAGCGCTGCGACCACGGACATCGCTGCGAAACGTCGGGTTCGACGGGTCATGTGGTTCTCCTGTTTCTCGGTGTTCACGCTGGAGTCGTGAGCCCTCGAAGGGGCTCGGTGGGTAGGGAGATCAGGTGCCGGTGCGGCTCGTCTCGTGCCACTTGCCGATGGCGACCTTGCTGAGCCAGCCGAAGAAGACGAACACGGCGATGCCGAGCAGCGACGACAAGATGAGTGCGCCGTAGGTGAGCGGATAGAGGTTGCGGGACCGGTACTGGTCCATCAGGATCCCGATCCCCTTGCTGCCTCGGCGGAAGAACAGCTCGCCGACCACGGCGCCGATCACCGACAGGCCGGCGGCGATGCGGAATCCGGCGAAGATCGCCGGCAGCGCAGCCGGGAACTGCAGCTTGAACAGCCGCGTCGTCCGGCTGGCGCGGTGAAGGGTGAACAGGTCGTGCATCCCTTTCTCGGCCGACAACAGACCGAACAAGGTGTTCGACACGATCGGGAAGATCGAGATGATCACGCACACGAGCACGCGCGATCCGTACCCGAACCCGAAAATGCTGCCGAGGATCGGCACGATCGCCAGGATCGGCACCGCCTGCGCGGCGATGAGGTACGGCCAGAAGGCGCCCTCGAGCAGTGTCGACTGGGCCATCAGGACGGCGATCGTCATGCCGAGCACGATCGAGATACCGAGGCCGATCAGGGCGATCATGGTGGTCCATCCGAGACCGGTCAGCATCTGCTCACGCGGGACGCTGTCGAAGAACGAGTCCTTGATGACACGGTGCGGTTCGGTGATCAGGAAGCTCGGCTTGTCGAACACGTTCTCGAGCACCCAGTAGTGCATGAAGTACCAGATGCCGACGAAGACGGCGAGTCCGATCAGTGGGCCTGCGACCTTGCTCAACGCCTTCGACGAACGGCCGGCCGCCTTGGGCGGCAACATCGGCTGTCCGGCTCCGGCGGGGACGGCGCCGACGTCGGTGGCGTCGCTGATGTGGGCGGGTGAATCGGTCGTCATGGGTCGTGGGTCTCGAGGAATGTCGTAGTCGGTCAGTGCATGATCATCCCACCGGTGACGTTGAACGCCTGTCCGGTGAGATACGCCGCGCTGGGCGAGGCGAGGAAGACGGCCATGGCGGCGACGTCGTCGGGTGAGCCACATCGGCCGAGCGGCGACAGTGACGACCACCCGGCAACCATCTCCGGTGTGCGGGTGTCGGCGCCCATCTCGGTCAGCACGTAGCCGGGGCACAGCGAGTTGGCCGTGATCTGGTACTCGCCGAGCTCTTTCGCCGTCGCCTGCGTGAGCGCGATGACGGCTGCTTTCGATGCCGCGTAGTGCGACTGGCCGCGTGCGGGGTCCTTACCGCCCATGCTGGCCATGTTGACGATCCGGCCACCGGTGCCCTGGTCGATCATGCGGCGGGCGGCGACCTGTGTGGTGAGCAGCATCGACCGGGTGTTGATGTCGAACATCCGGCTCCACTGCTCGGCCTCGATGTCGAGCAAGGGGACGATCTCGAACACGCCGGCGTTGTTGACCAGCACGTCGATGCCGTCGAGCGTGTCGATCGCCTCGCTGATGCCGCGACGGGCGTCGTCGGGATCACCGAGATCGCACACCGCCGACTTCGCGCCGAGATCGGCGGCGGTATCGGCGACATCGGGGGCACGGTCGACGAGGACGACCTGATCGCCCTCGGCCACGAAGGCGCCGGCGATCGCCGCGCCGATGCCGCGGGCGGCGCCGGTCACCACGACACGGCGTGGAGCGTTGTCACTCGGAGTCATCGCTGGCATGACCCGCGCGACGTTAGCCGTCGCGTCGGGACGCGCCGTCGTCCGTCGGCGACGTGAGCGTGTACATCTTGTTTCAGAGCGGTGCGCTTTCCGAGGTCGCGGCGCCGTCGCGCTACCGTCCGCGTCATGACCACGACCGAGGCCCAGCGTGACGCCGACATCATCGTCGTGGGCGCTGGTCATAACGGCCTGATCTGCGCCGCGTATCTCGCCCGTGCGGGCCGCGACGTCCTGCTGCTCGACGCCCGGCCCGACGTCGGCGGCTGTGCGTCGACCGTGAGCGACCTCGGGGCCCGGTTCAACATCTGCAACTGCGATCACACGATGGTGCGAGCGATGCCGATCGCCGACGAACTCGACCTGGCATCGTTCGGGCTGGAGTACGTCGCCCCCGAGGTGACGAACGTGAACCGTTTCTACGACGGTTCCGACCCCTGGCTGCTCTTCCACGACGTGGACGCCCACCTCGAGGCGTTGGCACAGACGCACCCGCACGCCGTCGACGGGTACCGCCGCTACCTGGCCGACGCCGTCCCGGTCGCCGAGCTCGCGCTCGACGTGGCACGCACCAAGCCGTCGATGCGTGCGATGGCATCGACCGTCTTGCGGCGCCGCGCCGCCGGTGCAACCCGACTGCTGCGCTGGGCGCGAGCAAGTCAGGCCGACGTACTCGGTCAGTACTTCGACGACTGGCACATGATCATGCCGGCGGTGACGGGCGGCCCCAGCGTGTGGGGCGTGCCGCACACGGCGCCGGGAACGGGAACGGCAGCGGCCCTGTACGCGACCCGCCACGTCGTCAAGACCGGTCGGCCGACGGGCGGGAGCGGCGCCCTGCCCGACGCCGTGCGGCGGTCGTTCGAGGCGGCGGGTGGCCAGACGCGGGTGGGGGCGCGGGTCGAGCGTCTGCTGGTGAAGGACGGGCGGGCGTTCGGTGTCGTGCTCGACGACAGCACGACTCTGCGGGCACCGACCATCGTGGCGGCCGTCGACCCACAGCGGGTGTTCGTCGACTGGCTCGACGGCGTGCCACCGGCCGCGAGGCGAGCGGTCGAGCTGTGGCGGTCGCAGCCCGTGGCCGACGGATACGAGTCGAAGGTCGACGGTGTCGTCACCGGGACACCCCGATGGGCCGACACCGACGGGTTCGTCGATGCCGCGAATGGGGCCGATCTGCTCGCTCCGACCAACTTCCTCAACCCGAGCCCCGACGAGGTGGCCGAGGCGCACCGATTGCGCGAACGAGGCGAGGTGCACGCCAGGCCCTCGATGATGGTGAACCTGCCGTCGGTGCTCGACGAGAGCATGCGTCCGACACCGGACGAGCACGTGTTGAGCGTCGAGGTGCTGTTCACGCCGTACGACCATCCCGGTGGCTGGCCGGCGTCGGGCGAGCCGGCCCGGTGGCTCGACGTCCTCGACGGCTTCATGGAGCCGGGCACGTTGCAGGTCGATCGTTGGCGGGCGATGACACCCGACCGGTACGAGGCAGAGTTCCAGATGCACCGTGGGCACACCCCGGCTTACGGCGAAGCCCCGCTGGTGGCGTTCCTCGGTCGTCGCAAGGAACTCACCCGCTACCGCACACCGATCGACGGCTTGTTCCTCTCCGGCGCCGGCACGTTCCCGGGCGCCGGCGTGTTCGGCGCCAGTGGCCGCAACGCCGCCGACGCCGTGCTCCACCCGTGACGGCCGGACGTCGCGCTACGAGTGGGAGCCGCGGAGGGCGTGTGAGATCTCGCCGCTGAGCCGGGCGAACTCGGGGTCGAACCGCAGGTCGGGGTCACGCGGGTAGTCGAACGGCACCTGGTACTCGGCGACGATCCGCCCGGGGCGCGCCGACATGACGAGCACGCGGGTCGACATGAACACAGCCTCCGAGATCGAGTGGGTGATGAACAAGCCGGCGAACCCCTCACGCTGGAACAGCTGCTGGGTCTCGTCGTTCAGGTGTTCGCGGGTGATCTCGTCGACGGCGCCGAACGGTTCGTCGAACAGGAAGACCGGCGGCTTGAGCGTGAGCGTGCGGGCGAGGGACGCCCTCATCTTCATGCCACCCGACAGCGACTTCGGGTAGTGCTCCTCGAAGCCCTTCAGGCCGACCAGATCGATCGCTTCCTGAGCCAGCTTCGACCGCTCGGACTTCGGGAAGTCGTGCAGTTCGGCCAACAACTCGACGTTCTTCTTGACCGTGCGCCACGGCAGCAGGGTGGCGTCCTGGAACACGTACCCGAGCCGGTCGCGGTCGACCTGCACGGCGCCCGACGTGGGTTCGAGCAGACCCGAGGCGATCTTGAGGAGGGTGGACTTGCCGCAGCCGGACGGGCCGACGATGGTGACGAACTCGCCCTTCTTGACCGTGAAGCTGACGTCGCGGACCGCCTCCGTGCCGTCGGGGAACACCATGCCGGTGTGCTCGAAGGCGAGTGAGTCGGTGCGGATGTCGGTGGTCGTGTCGCTCACGGTCGGACCTCCGGCTCGGTGGGACGGCGCAGGAATTCGGCGCGGGGCATGGGGCAGCAACTTAGCCGCTGACGACGGGAGGAACCTCGGGCGGTCCACCCGAACGCAGTCGATTCATCGGGCGTTCACATCGCCCACGACGGCACCCAGGACGTGGTCTCCCGGAGCTGGACCACGTGCGACGTCAGAGACCCGCCGGTGAGCTCGTGGAGCGCGAACGCCGGCGGATCGTCGGCGTAGGTGGTGGGCCCGTCCCCGAGCCGCGCATGCAGCTGCACGGCCGTACTCGGACACGCGAATGCCACCGTGCCACCGACGGCGCGGGCGATCGGGCGGTGATAGTGCCCGCCGACGATGCCGGCGACGTGGCGGTGGCGCGAGACGATGTCGGCCTCGATGTCGGCCCCGTCGAGGCCGTACTGATCCATCGACTCGATGCCGGACGCGAAGGGCGGGTGGTGCTGCACGACGATCGCCGGGACGTCGATGCGTTCGGCGATCTGGGTGTCGAGCCAGGTGAGCTGCTCGATGGTGACGCGCCCGTCGTTGCGACCCGGCACGGTCGTGTCGAGGCAGACCAGACGGCAGTCGCCGAGATCGACGACGTGATCGATCGGATCGTCGTCGGCGGCGACCGGCAGATCGAACCGGCGACGGAGCTCGCCGCGGTCGTCGTGGTTGCCGGGTACGACGACGATCCGCTGCGGGATCCGCTCCAGCAGTCGTTCGAGCACGTCGTACTCGCCGGGACGTCCGTCGTTCGTCAGGTCGCCGGTGGCGAGCACGACGTCGATCTCGGATCCGAGTTCGGCGAGTCGGTCGACGGCTCGGCGGAGACCGTCGGTCGGGTCGACGCGGTCGGCGACGAGGTCACCCGGCTCGGTGATGTGACAGTCGGTGATCTGGGCGAAGCGCATCAGCGGCCGAAGTCGAAGGTCTTGATCTCGGCCATCTGTCGGGCGAGATGAGCAACGTTGGCCTCGAACAACCGGGCGCCGAGTTCTGCGCTGGCACCGGTGGGGTCGCCGATGTAGCCGTCGGGGTCGAAGTCGTTCGACAGCCAGCCGAACATCACGGCGCCGCCGAACTTCACGAACTCGTTCGAGTCGAGCCCCTCGGGCACCTTGCGCTCGGCCTTCGACAGGTCGACGTGTTCGGGCCGGAGGTGCATGTAGATCGACGTCTCGTGGAGGCCGCCGTGGATCCCCATGCCGAGCTCGTCCTCGGTCGACTCGCCGCCATAGGCCGGTGGGACCGACGGGTGGACGAGGAACGTCTTGAGCCCGAACTCGAGTCGGAGCTCTCGGAGCGCCGTGGCGAGGATGGTGGTGTTGCCGCCATGGCCGTTCAGCAGGACGAGCCGTTCGCACCCGGTCGTCGCGATGCTCCGGCCGAGATCGCGCAACATCGCCAGCATCGTCTCGGCCGAGAACCACAGCGTGCCGGGAGACCAGGCGTGCTCGTTCGACTTGCTGATGGAGATCGTGGGCAGCTGCCAGATGTCGAGTTCGTCGCCGACCCGGTCGACCACCGCCGTCGCCGTCTCGTGTGCGATCACGTGATCGACGGCCAGGGGCAGGTGCGGTCCGTGCTGCTCGACAGCGCCGATCGGTAACAACAGGATCGACTCGGCGGACACCCGTTCCGCGATGTCGGGTCCGGCCAAGTCTTCGTAGCGACGACTCATGGACGTCGATGCTACGGGCCGAGACCTTCGCGCGACCGCGTGCGGTTCCGTACGCTGACGGCGATGGGCACGGTGTTCAGGAACGGGCGGCTGCAGGACGGACGATCGGTCGATGTGGTGGTGGACGACGGTCGCATTGCGTCCGTCGGACCGTCGGACCCGACCGGTCAGGTGACCTCCGACGACGGCGATCTCGGCGGCTTCCTGCTGCTGCCTCCGATGGCCGAGCCGCACGCCCACCTCGACAAGGCCCTCACGAGCGAGGCCGTCCCGAACCCGACTGGCGACCTCACTGGAGCCATCGACGCCTGGATCGCCGCCGACGAGCGCGGGGTCTTCACGCACGACGACATGGTGGAGCGGGTCGACGAGGCGCTCCGCAAGCTGGCGCTGAACGGTGTCACGGCCGTGCGAACCCACGTCAATGCAGGCGGGGGCGCCGGGACCTGGCACCTCGACGCGACACGAGAGGCTGCGGCTCGTTGGGCGGGCAAGGTCGACGTCGAGTTCGTCGGTCTCGTGCACACGCCGATCGTCGGCCCCGGCTCGGACGACAACGTGGCGGCGCTCCGGGCCTGTGCTGCCAGCGGCGCGCTCGTCGGCGGGTGTCCGCACCTCGAGCCCGACGGCGCCGCCGCCATCGACCTGGCGATCGCGCTCGCCGAGGAGTTCGACACCCCGATCGACCTCCACACCGACGAGACCCTCGACCCGACGATGCTGACGCTGCCACTTCTGGCGCGCCGGGTGATCGACACCGGCCTCGACCGTCGGGTTGCCGCCAGCCACTGTGTGAGCCTCGGGATGCAGACGCCGGACGTGCAGTCCGACGTGGCTCGTCTCGTGGCCGAGGCGGGCATCGGCATCGTCACCCTGCCGCAGACGAACCTGTTCCTCCAGGGTCGGGAACGACCGACCGCCACCCCCAGAGGGCTGACGGCGATCGCCGCCCTGCGCGACGCCGGCGTGGTCGTGGCGGCCGGCGCCGACAACGTGCAAGACCCGTTCAACCTCGTCGGCCGGTCCGATCCGCTCGAGACCGCTGCGCTGCTCGTCATGGCGGCCCACGTCTTGCCCGACGACGCGTACGACATGGTGAGCAACGCGCCCCGGATTCTGATGGGGTTGCCGCCGGTGCGCTTCGAGGTCGGCGACCCGGCCGATTTCGTCGCGATCGACGCACCGTCCGTGCGGGCGGCGATCGCCGACGCGCCCGCCGACCGGGTGGTCGTCCGGGCCGGGCGAGTCGTCGCCCGCACCGAGACGACGCGCACGATCTGCTGACACTCCGTTCACCGTCGCCGTTTCCGCATCGGAGGCCCGACCTGCGACGATACGGACATGGCCGATCTCAAGCTGGGTGCGTTCTTCTTCGGTGGTGTCGAGATGTCAGACGCCGGTGCCGGACCGCCCGACCCGATGGACCGCCGCTTCTCCAACGAGGAGTGCTGGAAGGCGACGCTCGACTACATCGACTCGGCCGTGGTCGCCGACGAACTCGGCTTCGACTCGTTCTGGACCACCGAGCACCACTTCCAGTACGAGGGATACGAAGTGATCCCGAACGGGCTGCAGATCTCGACGTGGATCGCCGCTCGCACCAAGCAGATCCGCATGGGAGCGATGTTCAACGTCGTGCCCCAGTGGAACCCGCTGCGCCTCGCCGAAGACTTCGCCACGCTGCACAACCTGTCGGGCGGTCGCGGCATCCTCGGGGTGGGACGCGGCACCGTGCCCCGCGAGGTGCTGCACCTCAACGACAAGGGTGTGTCGATCGGCTCGCTCGACAACCCCGACCAGAAGGCTGCCGACGTCCTCAACCGTGAGGTGTTCGAGGAGTCGATGGAGATCGTCCGTCGAGCGCTCGCCAACGAATCGTTCTCGTTCCACGGCGACCACTTCGACATCCCGGTGCCGGGCATCCCCGACCGTGGGTCGACCGTCCAGGAACTCACGCTGGTGCCGCGGCCCCTGTACCCGTACGAGATCTGGCAGGCGGTCACCAGCCCGCCGACGCTCGACTACGTGCCGGTCGTCGGCCACGGTGCCGTGTTCTGGAACCAGCACTACTCGTTCATCAAGCGCTTCTGGGACAAGTACGGCGAGACGTACGAGCAGTCACACGGCACCACGCTCGCCCCGAGCGAGAAGCGGATGCTGGTGATCGCCGTCCGCATCGAGGACAGCTACGAGGCTGCGGTCGAGTCGGCACGGCCGGGTCACGACGAGTTCTGGAAGTTCCTCGGACCGTACGGGTGGAGTCGTGGCTACATGGGCGACGACGGCAAACCCGCCCAGCCGGGCCTCATCCCGACGCTCGACGAGTCACTCGAGAACAAGACGATCCTGCTCGGCACCCCCGAACACGTCGCCGAAGGCGTGCAGTTCTACCGCGACCTGCTCGGCGTGGAGAACCTGACGATCTTCCCGCACCTGCTCGGCGACAGCTACGCCAAGGCCAACGAGCAGATGACCCGCTTCAAGCAGGAAGTCGTCCCGCTCCTGAGCTGATCCCGGCTGGGGGCCGTCTATCGGCCGATGGCGGCGCCGATGCGACACCGGGGGTCTGCGGCGCCCGACAGGCCGTGATCGTCACGGACGATGGCGTGGGCGTGGCCGAAACCGGAGTCGTACTCGGGGAGCCGGTCGACGCGGTGACCGCGGGCGACGAGGCCGGGTTCCCAACCGTCGGGGGCGTGTCCCTCGACCTCGACGCGTTGGTGATCGAGGTCGCTCCAGGTGTCGAACCCGGTCTCGGGCCCGGCCAACGCCCAGCGGGCGGAGTTGATGGCCTCGGCCGGCGACTGACCGTGGAGGAACAGGCGAGCGGCGACCTGGAGCAGGATCTGCGGTTGGGCGTCGCCACCCATCGTGCCGAACACCGAGACCAACTCGCCACCGCGGGTCGCGAGCGCGGGCGACAGGGTATGCGGCGGGCGGCGGCCGGGGCCGAGTTCGGCGGGGTGTCCGGCCTCGAGCGAGAAGCCGAGGCCTCGGTTGTGGAGGTTGATGCCGGTGTTCGGCTCGGCGAGCCAACAACCGAAGCCGGACGCGTTCGATTGGATGAGCGACACCGCGAGGCCGTCGGCTTCGGCGGTGCACAGGTAGGTCGTGTCGCCGGCCGACGCCGGTGCGTGATAGGTGCTGGCTCGCTCGGTGTCGAGCAGATGCCGCCGTTGTCGCACGGCCTCCACGAGGGCATCGCCGTCGGCGTGCTCGTGCAGCACCTGCGTGCGGTCGTAGCCGGCGAGCTTGGCCGCCTCGATCAGCAGGTGCGCCCATCGCTCGTCGTCGGGATCGGGCAGATCGAGCGGCTCGGCAGCGACGCCGCCGGCCAGGGTGAGGTAGCCCTGCGAGTTGGGTCCGATGGTGTGCACGTCGACGCCGAACATCGATGCGGTCAGCGGATCGACCCAGTCGGCGCTCGACGACGCGAGATCGTCGGGGGAGTACCAGCCGTTCCCGAGCGCGAACAGGCCATCGCCGAACTCGCCGCCGTAGAAGCCGTCGCGCCCGTGTTCCACGATGGCGCGGAGTGCACGAGCGGCGCCGGGTCGGCGAACCGGCGCGCCGGTGCGTGTCGCTTGCGCCGCCAGTTCGTGCAGTTGCTCTCGGCCTGCCTGGTCGAGGCGAGCCGTGGAACCGACCAGGAGCGGACTGGCCGGGAACCCGTTCTCGGCCAGGTCGATCGCCGGCGCCAGCACGTCGGCGAGCGGGAGCGAACCGAACCGTTCGTGCAACGCCACCCAGCCGTCGACGCACCCGGGCACGGTGACCGACCGGATGTCGTGGTGGAACGGCATGACGGCGTGGCCGTCGGCGCGCACGGCGTCCGGGTCGGCACCCGAGCCGGCACGTCCGCTGCTGTTGAGCGCGACGACGTCGCCGCCGGTGTGCACCAACGCGAACAGGTCGCCGCCCATGCCGCACAGGTGCGGTCCGGTCACGGCGATCGCGGCGTTGGTGGCGATCGCCGCATCGACGGCGTTGCCACCCGCACCGAAGATCGCATCGCCCGCTCGGCTGGCGAGCTGGTCGGCGGATGCGACGAGGTGGCGGCTTCCGCGGACGGACGACTGGGGGAGCGGGTTCATGCCGCCCGAACCTAGCGGTGACCGGGCTACGAGGTCGGGGCGTCGAGCTCGTCGTCGGGCCGCTCGTCGTGGATCGGCACCTTCGGCAGCTTCTTGACCCGTGCCCGACGCTTGCGGCGCTCGGGGATCATCGATCGCATCTCCTCGAGCTTGCCGAAGCACAGCAGGCGATCGCCCGCCTCGAGCTCGCGTCCACGACGCGGGTTCGGGATGACGGTGTGGCCACGGTGCAGCGTGAGGACCGTGATGTCGCGGTCGCCGAGGCCCGACTCACCGAGCGTGGTGCCGACCAGGTCGGCGCTCTCGTGCACGACCAGTTCGGCGACCCCGTAGCCGGTCGAGACGGTCAGGCGCTGGCGGACGTCGATGTCGGGGAACGCGACCTGGTTGTCGATGTAGTCGATGATCGCACCGGCGACGTCGAGCTTGGTCGCCGTCTCGATGCCTTCGAGGCCGGGGGAGGAGTTGACCTCCATCACCATCGGGCCGTCCTTGCCCTCGAGCATGTCGACGCCGGCAACGCGCAAACCCATGATCTGGGCCGAGCGGACGGCGGTCTGTTCGTACTCGGGGTCGAGCTCGACCGGCTCGACCGAGCCGCCACGGTGCACGTTCGAGCGGAACTCGTCGCCTTGGGCGACGCGCCGCATCGCCGCGACGACCCGGTCGCCGACGACGAGGGCGCGGATGTCGCGGCCCTTGCTCTCCTTGACGAAGGCCTGGATCAGCACGTTCTGCTTCGTGCTCTGCATCGTCTCGATGATCGCCTCGGCCACCTTGTTGTCGGGGGCGAGGATCACGCCGATGCCCTGCGTGCCCTCGAGCAACTTGATGACGACCGGGGCGCCACCGACGCGTTCGATCGCCGGGATCACGTCGGCACGGTCGCGGACGAACGTGGTGGCCGGCATGCCGATGTTGTGGCGGCTGAGGATCTGGATCGCCCGCAACTTGTCGCGCGAGTTCGCGATGCCGTTCGCCGTATTCGGGGTGTAGACGTCCATCTGCTCGAACTGGCGCACGACCGCCGTACCGAAGTACGTGATCGAGTTGCCGATCCGGGGCAGGATCGCGTCGTAGTCCGACAGTGGTTTGCCGCGGAACTGGAGATCGGGTTCGTCTTCGGACAGGTCGATGCCGAATCGCAACGTGTTGAGCACCTTGACCTGATGACCGCGGTCGAGTGCGGCCGTGCGGAGGCGCTGTGTGCTGTACGACTTGGGGGCGCGGGACAGGATGGCGAGTTTCATAGCCGAGAATTGGCAAGCTAGCGGGTGATGAGCGAGTCGTCAGCACAGTTGGCCGTCGCGGGATGGCGAGAGTGGATCGGACTGCCCGATCTCGACGTGAGTTGGGTGAAGGCCAAACTCGACACCGGCGCCCGATCGTCGGCCATCCATGCGTGGGACATCGAGCCGTTCGAACGCGACGGCGCCGAGTGGGTGCGGTTCCAGCTCCACCCGTGGCAGATGTCCGACCTCGACGCCGTCGACGTCGAGTTGCCCGTCGTCGACCGGCGCACGATCCGCAGTTCGACCGGTCACGAGGAGGAGCGGTACGTGGTGCGGACGAAGATCCGTGTGCTCGACCTCGATCTCACCGCCGACCTGACGCTCACGAACCGTGACGAGATGGGCTTCCGCATGCTCGTCGGACGCGAGGCACTGCGCGGCTCGATCCTCGTCGATCCGGGACGCTCGTACATCGGGCCGCGGCCCTCACGCGCGACACGGAAGCGGAACCTGCAAGAGGTCGACTGAGTGCGGCTCGCCGGGCGGGCGGCGGCGGCAGTCGGCGCCGTCGTTGCGATGGTGGGGACGTTCCTGCCCTGGCTCGCCTCCGGGGCGGTCGATCGGTCGAGCTACGAACTGCTCGACATCGTCGAACGGCTCGGCTTCTCACCCGACGGGCTGGTCGGACTGGCCCTGACGATCTGGCCGCTGGCACCGCTCGGACTCGTGATGTGTGTCGTCGCCCAGTGGCCGTGGCGCGGCTGGCAGGACCGGTGGGCCGGTTGGGGAGCGGTCGCGGTCGCGACCGTGGTCGCGCTCTACGTCGGTGCGACGGCGGCCGCGGTGCTCAGTGCACCTGAGGTCGGCCTGTTCCGGGTGCGGTGGGGAGCCTGGGTCACCCTCGTCGGAGCGCTGACGATGCTGGCCGGCGCCGGCATCGACGCCGCCGGCGTCCGCCGAGATCTCAGGCGGGGTCGACCCACTGGCCGCGATCGGTCAGCACCTGCTTGAGGACGGCGGGGCGGTCGGTCATCAGCCCGTCGACGCCGAGGTCGAGCAGACGGTTCATCTCGTCGGGGTCGTCGATCGTCCAGACGTGCACCTGCAAGCCGCGACGGTGGGCCCGCTCGACGGTCCGCTTCGTCACGATCGCGACGGGCCCCTGCTTCACCGGCACCTGTGCGCACTCGCCGCCCCACGGCACGGTGGCGCCCGTGACCAGCGCCGTCACCTGGGCCGGGCCGAAGCTGGTACACAGGCCGGGGCCGAGCGCCCTACGGATGCGGCGAAGACGACGGTCGTCGAAGCCGCCGACACAGACCCGGTCGAGACAGTCGAGACGCTTCAACGAAGCGATCAGCCCGTCGACGCCGGAGTCGGCCTTGCAGTCGATGTTCACCCGGGCGTTCGGGAACTCCTCCATGAGATCCTCGAACAGGGGGATCGGTTCGGTGCCGTCGACTCGGGCCTGCTGCACCTCGCTCCACGGGAGCTCGTCGATCCGCCCTTCTCGGCCGCAGGTGCGGCTCAGGTCGTTGTCGTGGAACGCCACGAGCACACCGTCCGAGGTCGAGTGCACATCGGTCTCGAGATAGGTGTACCCGAGTTCGACCGCGTGCCGGAACGCCGGCAGCGTGTTCTCCGGATTGTCACTCGCCCCACCCCGATGAGCGAACGCCAGCGGCCCCGGCCACTCCAGATACGGATGCATCCCGAGGAGGCTAGGACCACCCCGAGCAGCGAACCCAATACCCGCCGTCAGATGGCGCGGCCGGCGGCCTTCCAGTACTCGTCTTTGAGGAGGCGCTTGTAGAGCTTGCCGGTGGGGTGGCGGGGGAGTTCTTCGCGGAAGTCGACGCTGCGAGGGCACTTCACGTCGGCGAGGTGCTCGCGGCAGTACTTGATCAGCGAGGCCGACAGGGCGGCAGCCGCCTCGTCGTCGGCGGGCATCTCCTTCGGCTGCACGACGGCCTTGACCTCTTCGCCGAAGTCGTCGTTGGGAACACCGAACACGGCGACGTCGACGACGTCGGGGTGCATGGTGAGCACGTTCTCCGCCTCCTGCGGATAGATGTTCACGCCGCCCGAGATGATCATGTACGCCTTGCGGTCGGTCAGGTAGAGGTAGTTGTCCTCGTCGAGGTAGCCGACGTCGCCGAGGGTCGACCATCCCTTCGGGTGGCGCGAGCCGGCCGTCTTCTCGGCGTCGTTGTGGTACTCGAACTCGGCGCCGCCCTCGAAGTAGACGGTGCCGGACTCGCCGACCGGGACTTCCTCGCCGTCCTCGCCAACGATGTGCACGACGCAGTTGATCGGCATGCCGACGGTGCCCTGGTGCCCGAGCCACATCTCGCTGTTGCAGTAACAGAAGCCGTTGCCCTCGGTGCCGGCGTAGTACTCGTGCAGCACCGGGCCCCACCAGTCGATCATCTGCTTCTTCACCGGGACCGGGCACGGGGCCGCGGCGTGGATCACGCACTCGAGCGACGAGACGTCGTACTTCGCCCGGGTCTCCTCGGGCAGCTTGAGCATGCGCACGAACATCGTCGGCACGACCTGGCTGTGGGTGACGCCGAACTTCTCGATCAACCGGAGGTAGTCCTCGGCATCGAACTTGCTCATTACGACGACGGTGGCGCCGATCGCCACGGTCGACATGCAGAAGCGGAGGGGAGCGGCGTGGTACAGCGGGGCGGGGGAGAGGTAGGTCTTCGAGGCGTCCATCCCGAACAGCACGCTGAGCATGCCGGCGACGCCGGTGACGCGTTCCTCGATCGGCTGCTGGTCGAGTGCCGGCATGACGCCCTTGGGGCGGCCGGTCGTGCCGGACGAGTAGAGCATGTCGGTACCGGCGACGCGGCCCTCGAGCGGCTCGGCCGACTGGGCCTCGACCGTTGCCTCATAGCTGTCGTAACCCTCGATCGTGTCGTCGAGCATGAGACGCAGTTCGAGGTTCGGGCAGGTGTCGATCAGCGACTCCGCCTGATCCGACTTGTACTTCGACGTGATGTAGCCGCGGGCGCCGCAGTCGTTGATGATGTAGGCCAGCTCTTCGTCGTTGAGGCGTGACGACGCAGCGGTGTAGATCAGTCCGGCGTACTCACACCCCCACAGCACCTCGAGGTAGCGAGGGTGGTTCTCCATGCAGAGGGCGACGTGGTCGCCGGGTTGGAACCCCGCGTTGCGGAAGACCCTGCTCAGGCGGTTCGCCGCAGCGTCGAGCTCGGCGAAGGTCTGGGTCCAGCCGGTGTCGGCCATGATGACGGCCGGCTTGTCGGGCTGGGTGGCGATGTGGGTCCCCGGGAACATGGTCGCCGAACGTAGTGCGGGACCCGGTCGGCGTGCCGAATCGTGGCGACCGTTTTCGCCGGGTTCGTGCGATCAGGCGCCGTCGGACGTCGGCACCAGGGCGTCGTGCGAGCTGGCGCTGTCGGAGGTGGGCACCACGGCGCCCGGCTCGGTGGCGGGCGGGCCGGGGTTGTTGGCCGTGCCTCGGCATGCGAAGTCGATGTAGGCATTCACCCGGGCCGCCGGCTCCTCGTCGGGGAGCCAGCCCAGCCCGGCCCAGGCCGGGTTCGTGTGTTCAGGCGCCGTCGGAGGTCGGCACCACGGCGCCCGGCTCGGTGGCGGGCGGGCCGGGGTTGTTGGCCGTGCCTCGGCATGCGAAGTCGATGTAGGCATTCACCCGGGCCGCCGGCTCCTCGTCGGGGAGCCAACCCTCCTCGGCGACGAGCTGCTCGTCACTCGGCAAAGTGGTCGATCCGGACGGCGGTGCGGGCGGCACGGTGGCGTCGGGCGGCAGCGTCTCCGCTGGGCCGCCGAGGTCGTCGGGCGAGATCGTGTCGATCGTGGCACCGGGCACTGTCGCGACGGTGCCGGTCTCGAGTGCGGCGATGACGGCGCGGAACTCGGCGTCGATCTCGGCGGGCACGTCGGGGAGGGCGGCTCGGTATGCCTCGAGCACCTGCTCGCTGGTGTCGACGGACGGGTCAGCGGGCAGTGCCTCGTCGAGCGCGATCATCTGCTGGCAGAACGGTGTGAGGCGGATCGCCGGCTCGGTCACGGCGGGCACGGCAATCGCAGGCTCGGTGGTGTCGGTCGTCTCGCTCGGACCCGTCTCGGTACAGGCGGCCGTCGACACCACGGTCAGGAGGACGATCGGCAGCACACGCACCTGGAGCAGTCTGTCAGGCCCGCCGCCCCACCACACCTCACCAGGCAGTTCCCGGGTCGTGACTGCTCGGGCGCCCAACTACGCGGTGGCAGCCGCCGACATCACGGGAACCCTGGGTCGCTGGGTAGCGCGTGTCGCCGCCAAGACGGCAGCGAACGCCTACCGACCACGGTTCTCGGCGGCTGACGTCCGGCATCCCGCACGAAAGGCGCCGAGATCGGTCGAACCGTTCGTTGGTGTTCGGGATGCCGGGCCTCGGGCCGCCGAGAAGGTGGGGCGTCCGGTTCGGCGTGGCGCTCGAGGCGTCGGTACGGTGCCGGGCCATGAGCTCCGACGAAGCGCGCGTCAACGATCTGGTCGAGCATCTGCTCGAGTCGCACCCCCCGGCCACCACGTCGGCGAAGGACTTCCTGGGTGCTCAGTACGACCTGGGTCTTGCCTGGATCCACTTCGACGAGGGATACGGCGGCCTCGGCCTGAACCCGAAGCTGCAGCAGATCGTCAACGAACGCGTCCGTGACGCCGGCGGCCCGTTCTGCGGCGCACGGAACCCGATCGGCTACGGCATGTGCGGTCCGACCGTGCACGTGTGGGGCAGCGAAGAGCAGAAGCAGAAGTACCTGCGCCCGCTCTTCACCTGCGAAGACATCTGGTGTCAGCTCTTCTCCGAGCCCGGTTCCGGCTCCGACTTCGCCGGCCTCTCGTCGCGTGGCGTGAAGGACGGCGACGAGTGGATCGTCAACGGCCAGAAAGTCTGGACCACCCTCGCCCACGTCTCGAAGTGGGGCCTGCTCGTGGTGCGCACCGATCCCGAGGCCGTGAAGCACGCCGGCCTCACCGCCTTCGTGGTCGACATGGAGGACCCGACGGTCGAGACCCGCCCGTTGCGTCAGATGACGGGCGAGGCGGAGTTCAACGAGGTCTACTTCACCGACACCCGCATTCCCGACGCCGAGATGCTCGGCAAGCCCGGCGACGGGTGGCGGGCCTCGCTCACGACGTTGATGAACGAGCGCACCTCCATCGGTGGTGCCATCCCGGCGCAGGGTTCGGGCACGATCGCCGACCTGATGGCCGTCTGGTCGGAGCTGCCCGACGAAGGCAAGGACGCAGCGTCCCGCGACCGAGTCATGGAGCTGTGGATCCGCGCCGAGGTGCATCGCCTCACCAACATCCGTGCCAGCCAGAACCGCCGCATGGGTGACCCTGGTCCGGAGGGCTCGATCGGAAAGATGGAGTCGGCCAACCTCAACAAGGCCGTGTACGAGGCGATGATCGACCTGATGGGCGCCGAGGGCATGCTGTACGGCGAGTACGCGATGACCCGACCGGAAACGGCCATGGGCGGCTCGAGCCGTCAGCAGCGCTTCCTGCGGTCACGCGCCAACTCGATCGAGGGCGGCACGACCGAGGTCATGCTCAACATCCTCGGCGAGCGCGTGCTGGGCCTGCCGGGCGACGTCCGCGTCGACCGCGACGTCCCCTGGAGCGAAGTCCCCCGCAACTGACCTGCGAAGGCGTGAACAAACTGCGGAATAGTTCCGCAGTTTGTTCACGCATTCGGCGTTTTGGGGTGTCAGCGGCCGGTGGTGAGGATGAAGCCGACGTACATGGCGGCGAGGGCGGCGAGGAAGCCGACGGCGCCACCGACGGCGAGCGCCACCTTGGAGCGGCCGAACTGGTGGACGGCGACGGCCACGCCCGACGTGGCCACGAGCATGATCTTCACGCCGAGGGTGACCTGGTAGGCGGCCCAGCCGCCGGCGTCGACCTCGAACATGTTCCAGATGCCGGTCACCACGGCGACGACGAACGCCGGCCAGGCGATCTTGCCGAAGCCATTGGCGATCGCCTTGACGGCGTCGGGGTTCGTCTTGCGGATCTGGGGCACGAGCCCCACCATCACGACCTGCCCGCCGACCCAGACGGATGCGGCGATGACGTGCAGGAACAGGCGGATGGTCTCAGCGGTGGGGGAGAGCACGGTGATTCTTTCTCGTGGGGGCGCGGCGGACGACCGCAGGGTGATGACTCGGGGATGACTATTCGGTGAGGGCGGCGAGCACGTCGCTCGCCGGGAGGCTGCGATCGTCCATCGCCGGCCGCTCGAGCAGCGCACCGCCGAGCAGGGCCGTGCTGGCCATCTCGATCGAGCCCTGGAGCTCCCGGATCGCCCGTGGCGGCGGGAAGTACTCGTCCTCGTCAGTGATCGAGACGACGTCGATGCCGTTCTGCGGGGCCAGCCGGGCCAACACGGCCTCGACGAGTTCCTCCGGGGCCGACGCGCCGGCGGTCACGCCGACGATGCCCTCGAGATCGTCGGGCACCTGATCGGCGACGTTGATGCGGTACACGCGCTCGCACCCGGCCTCACGGGCCAGCTTCTCGAGCGCCCGGGTGTTCGACGAGTTCGACGACCCGATCACGACGATCGCGTCGCACTCGGGGGCCATCGCCAGCAGCGACGACTGTCGATTGGTGGTGGCGAAGCAGAGGTCGGAGCGCCCGGGCGTCCAGACGTCGGGGAATCGCTCGCGCACCCGCACGGCGACACCTTCCCAGTCGCGGTGGGAGAGGGTGGTCTGGGCGAGCAGGGCGACCGGCTGGTCGAACTCGGGCAGGGCGTCGACCTCGGCCACGCTCTCGACCCGGTTGATCGAGTCGGGGGCGACCGCCATCGTGCCGACCGCTTCCTCATGTCCGTCGTGGCCGACGTAGACGATGCGGTAGCCCTTGCCGGAACGGACCTTCACCTCGTGGTGCACCTTGGTCACCAGCGGGCACACCGAGTCGACGACGAAGCTGCCGCGCTCGGCGGCGGCCGACACGACTTCGGGCGCAGAACCGTGGGCCGACAGCATGATCGGGCGTCCCTCGGGCACCTCGGCGATGTCGTCGACGAAGACGACGCCCTGGCGCTCGAAGCGCTCCACCACGATCTTGTTGTGGACGATCTCGTGGTAGCAGTACACGGGCGGTTCGAACGTGCGAACCATCCACGCCAAGGCCTTGATCGCCATCTCGACGCCGGCGCAGAAGCCCCTCGGCTCGGCCAGCAGTACCCGGTCGACATTCATCGTGCCGGTCAGCGTACCGAGCACGGGTCGCCGGACGGGCTCACACGGCGGCGGGAGGTGTCCGACCCGTCGGCTCGTAGCCTGGTACAGCCATGTCCGCACCTGTCGTCGTCTCGATCGCGCCCGATTCTCCGGCCGCTCGCGCCGGGCTCCAGCCCGGCGACGAGATCGCGCGCGTCGACGGCATCGCACCGCGCGACGTGATCGAGTGGCAGATGGCGACCGACGTCGCCGACCCCGCCCTCGAGGTGATGCGCCACGGGATCGAAGTCGATCTCGTCGTCGACAAGCGTGAGGGCGAACCGCTGGGGGTCGAGGTGCAGTCCGCCGTGTTCGATCGGGTTCGCACCTGCGACAATCACTGCGAGTTCTGCTTCATCTACCAGTTGCCGAAGGGCATGCGCCGCAGCCTGTATCTGAAGGACGACGACTACCGACTCTCGTTCCTGTACGGCAACTTCACGACACTGACCCGCTTCACCGAATCGGATCTCGAGCGGGTCGTCACCGAGCGGTTGTCGCCGCTCCACGTGTCGATCCACGCCACCGATCCCGACGTCCGCAACCGGATGCTCAAGAACCAGCGCGGGGCGATGAGCCTGCGTTGGTTGCGGGCGCTGCTCGATCACGGCATCCAGGTGCGCGGCCAGATCGTCGTCTGCCCCGGACTGAACGACGGTGACGTGCTCGACGACACTCTCGCCGGCGTCCTCGATCGGTTCCCCGAACTCGAATCGGTCGCCGTCGTCCCGCTCGGCCTGTCGAAGTTCAACAAGGAGGACGCCATGCGCCTCCACACCCTCGACGAGGCCAACCGGGTGGTCGACCTGATCGACGAGTGGCAGCAGATCTTCCATTCCGTCCTCGGACGCCGGATGGTGTTCGCCGCCGACGAGTACTACCTGATGGCGAACCGCCCGTTCCCGGCCGCGGAGACCTACGAGGGATTCCCGATGCACGAGGACGGCATCGGGATGGCCCGCACTTTCGAAGCGGAGTTCCACGGCGAGGCAGAGGAGGCGACCGGCGTGCGCAGCGGCTTCTTCGCCGCTGTCGACCTGCCTGCCAACCCCGCCGCCTACACGGGCCTGCGCCAGCGCGATCACCACGCCGACCACACGGGGCAGCCCGAGCCGGTGCCCGTCACCCTCGGTGCCCGACGGACCAAGCAGGTTCCTACGGCCGTGTTGAGCGGCGAGTTCGGCGCCAGGGTGATCACCCCACTGATCGACGAGCTCGGACGCGACGACGTCCGGGTCGTGCCGGTCGCCAACGAGTTCTTCGGCGGCAACACCGGCGTGACCGGCTTGATGACCGGCGCCGACCTCACCCGCGTCCTGTCCGACCAGCCGGTCGGACACCGCTACCTCGTGCCCGACGTGTGCCTCTCCGACGACGGCCGCTTCCTCGACGGGGTCACCGTCGACGAGCTGCCGCGCCCCGTCGAGATCATCGCCACCGACGGCATCGCCCTGCGAACCGCATTGGAGACGGCATCATGAGTGCCATGGAAACCCAGCTCCCCACCCTCGTCATCGTGGGTCGCCCCAACGTGGGCAAGAGCACCCTGTTCAACCGAGTGCTCGGCGAGCAGCAGGCCATCGTCGAAGACCGACCCGGCGTCACCCGTGACCGCAAGGAACTCGAAGCCGAGTGGCTCGGTGTCCCGTTCCGGGTGATCGACACCGGCGGCTGGATGCCGCGGGGCAGCGACCTCGACGACAAGGTCAGCCGGCAGGTCGAGGCGGCGGTCCAGGAAGCCGACCTCGTGCTGTTCGTCGTCGATGCCAGCGTCGGCATCCTCGAGGAGGACGAGGCGGTCGCCAACTGGCTGCGTCGTGGCGACCACGAGGTGATCGTCGTCGCGAACAAGGCCGACAACAACCAGCGCGAAGAGCAGCTCTGGCAGTTCCTGTCGCTCGGTCTCGGCGAAGCGATCCCGGTCAGCGCACTGCACGGCCGTCGGGCCGGCGATCTGCTCGACGTCGTGCTCGAGCGTTTCGGCGACAAGGCCGTCGCCAACGAGCCGACCGAGGGCGCCTGGACGGGCGACGTCGAGATCGAGGCACCCGACGCGCCACGTGTCGCGATCGTCGGTCGCCCGAACGTCGGCAAGAGCACCCTGTTCAACCGGCTGGTCGGCGAAGACCGTTCGGTCGTCCACGACATGGCCGGCACGACCCGCGACGCGATCGACACGATCGTCGAGACCGAGGACGGCCCGATCGTCTTCGTCGACACCGCAGGCATGCGCCGCCGGTCTCGCATCGACGACTCGGCCGAGTACTACTCGATGGTCCGTGCCCTGCGCGCGATCGACGACGCCGACGTGGCGCTCCTCGTGATCGACGCCACCGAAGGCGTCACCGGTCAGGACCAGCGCCTCGCCGAACGCGTCGACGCGTCGGGTTGCCCGATCGTGGTCCTGCTCAACAAGTGGGAGCTGATCGACGATCCCGATCACCGGATCGAGATCGAGGCCGGCGTGAAGCGCAAGCTCGCCTTCCTCGGCGACGTGCCGGTGCTCAAGATCTCGGCGCTCACCGGCAAGAACGTGCACAAGCTGCGGCCACGGCTGCAGGAGGCGATCACCCAGTACCACCGCCGGGTGCCGACGAAAGACGTCAACAAGGTCATCGCCGACGCCCAGCAGCAGTCACCCGCCGGCGGTGGCGCCAAGGTGCTGTTCGCGGTGCAGGGTGCCACCGATCCGCCGACGTTCACGCTCTTCGTGAACCGTGAGCTCCCGCAACATCACGTGCGGTACCTGGAGCGGCGCATCCGCGAGGAGTTCGAGTTCGGCTCGACGCCGATCAAGCTCCGCATCCGCAAGAAGAGCGATTGACCAATCCACGAGCGGCGGCGGTACCGTGCCTCGCCGTGCCGTGGTGCGAAGACTGCTCGAAGTACCTGACGCCGTCTTCGCTGAACGACGACGGCTCGTGCCCGACGTGCGGCCGTCAGGTCGGTGAGATCGAGGCCCGTGCCGCCGACGAGTCGGTCGACGAGAGCACCCCGTGGCACTTCAAGCTCTTGGTGGTCGGCCTCGTCGTCTATCTCGGCTGGCGCTTCGTCGAGATCTTCGTCTGAGCCCACCGGGTCGTCCGCCTGAGGTGGCTGTTACCCCGCTGTTACCGCGGGTTGCGAAGGTCGCCGGATGTTCCTGCGACGAATCACGGCGGCCGTCGCCTTGACGGCCACCCTCTCACTCGCCGCCGACAACGCCTCGGCGGGCATCCAACCGATCGACGACCCACCCACGTTCGTCACGACGACCTCGTTCGAGGCGGTGTGGCACGCCACGGGCGCCTACAACCCCGATCGTGACGAGTTCCTGTACGTCGCCTCGAACAACGCGCTCATCTCGGCGGTGATCTTCCGCGCTGACGGCACGGTCCGGGTGCCCGAGTTCCCGATCGTCACCACCGTCTTCGGTTCGACGAGCGGCCTCGACGCGACCGGGCTCCAACTCCACGCCGTGTACAACGAGACCGAGCAGGAGTATCTCGTCACCTATCAACGCTTCGGACCACGATCGGCAGCGGTCCCCACGACCGGACGCGTCTACGGCCAGACGGTCGACGCGACGAGTGGCGCCGTCGGCGCCGCCGCAGCGCTCGACCGTGTGAACAGCGGCGACGCCCGGTGCGACGCAAGGAGCCACGACGTCACCTACGACCCGGCGACCGGCGGCTACGTGCTGGCCTATTCGATCGGGATGCTGTTCGCCACGACCGATGCGTGCGAGAACCTCAGCGGAGGTCACAAGACGACGGTCGTGCCGGTGAGCGCTGCGCTCGCGCCGGGCGCACGCGTCGACCTGCCGGGCACGATGCCGAACAGCAACGACACCTTCGCCAGCATCGACCGGCACCCCGACACCGGCCAGTTCCTGGTCGGTCGCCTCGGTGACGACGGTGGCCGCTACACCTTGATCACGCCGTCGTTCGACGTCGTGCGTGAGCATCACGTCGACAACCGGAACGTCACCAACGGTAGTTTCCCGGCGTACGTCTTCGTCGACGTCGACCCGGTCACCCGAAACTGGGTCGCCGTCACGCGAGGCTCGCAACGCGCCCAGATCATGACCCTGGCCCCGAACGGTTCAGTCGTGACACCGTCGGCGATCAGGTTCGACACCACGTTCCTCGGCATCGGGATCACCGATGACGGCGCCATCTTGGGCACGGAGTACACCAACATCGGGGAGTACACCATGTCCGGCACCAAGGTGTCGACCTACGGGCCCCTCGTCTCGTCTCTCGGCACGTTCCGGTCGTACGACGTCGTTCCGGGCGCCGACGGCCGGGTCATGGTCGCCGGGAAGCACCTCAACGGCAACTCGACCGCCGGCGCAGCGACGTTTCTCGACGTGTCCCGCACCCGGAGCATCGAGTCGTTCGCACCCGCCCGCTTCCTCGAGACCCGCCCCGGCCAGCCCGACTTCGACGGCCAGGGAAGGCCCGGTCGCCGTCTCGCCGCCGGCGAGATCCTCCGGTTGAACGTCGCCGGTCGTGGCAACGTGCCGACGGGAGCGGCGGGCGTCGTGGCCAACATCACCGCCGTCGCACCGTCGGGTCCCGGTCACGTCACCGTGTGGGACTGCATCGGTGGGGCACCGACGGCCTCGAGCCTCAACTACACCGCCGGCGCCGTGATCGCCAACGAGGTCATCGCAAAGCTGTCGGCGTCGGGCCAGTTGTGCATCCAGTCGTTCGCCGAGACACATCTGATCGTCGACGTGGTGGGCGCGATCCCGAGTGGTTCCCCGGTCGAGTCGCTCGCCCCGGCGCGGTTCTACGAGTCGCGCCCCGGCCAGCCCGACTTCGACGGGCAGGGTCGTCCCGGCGCTCGGGTCAAGGCGGGTGCGACCGTGCGGGTGAAGATCGCAGGCCGTGGTGACGTCCCGTCCGACGCCAAGGGCGTGATCGCCAACGTGACTGCGATCAACCCGTCGGGTCCCGGCCACGTCACGGTGTGGGATTGCGCCGGCAAGGCGCCGACTGCGTCGAGCCTCAACTACGCAGCGGGCACGGTCGTGCCGAACGAGATCATCGCCAAGCTGTCGTCCAAGGGTGAGATCTGCCTGACCTCGTTCGCCGACACCCACCTCGCGATCGACGTCGTCGGGGCGATCCCCGACGGTTCCGACGTCGAATCGCTCGTGCCCGCCCGCTTCTTCGAGTCGAGGCCGGGCCAGCCCGACTTCGACGGCAAGGGCCGCCCCGGTGCTCGCCTACAGGCCGGCAAGACCGTGCGGGTCCAGATCGGTGGTCGAGGTGACGTGCCCGCCGACGCAGCCGGCGTCGTCGTCAACGTGACGGCGATCGCGCCGGCGGGTGCCGGCCACGTCACCATCTGGGACTGCGCCGGCAAGGCCCCCACCGCGTCGAGCCTCAACTATGCGGCCGGTGCCGTCGTCGCCAACGAGGTGATCGTAAAGCTCTCGGCGAAGGGCGAGATCTGCCTGGTGTCGTTCGCCGACACACACCTCGCCGTCGACGTCGTCGGCGCCATCGAATAGACCCGCCCGGCAACGTCGGCGTCGTCCTGCGGTGCCGATGTTGCCGGCCGACCGGGGGTCGATATCGAGACCCTTCAGGCTGTCATTCTGTGCTCGCGATCCGGTAGCGTGATCCGCCGTCACGGGCTGTGGCGCAGTTTGGTTAGCGCACTTGTCTGGGGGACAAGGGGCCGGAGGTTCAAATCCTCTCAGCCCGACACGAAGCGGAGGCCTCGGCAGCACTGCCGGGGCCTTCGTCGTTTTCCGGTGACCGCGTCCCCGACGGCCGAAACGCCTAACAGCCGATGGTCTGGATGCCACCGGCACCGACGAGGTGGGCGATGTCGCCGTCGTTGTTCCAGACATTCTGGCGTTTCCAGACGACACGGCTCTCGGCCTCGCTCGCCTGATCACCCGTGACGATCGTCAGGGTGGCGCCCGGCTGGAGCGGCCCCCACTGTCCGAGCGGGGTCGAGTGCTTGTCGCCCTCGTCGTGCAGGCGGTAGCCCGACAGGTCACCCGGTTGGCCGCCCCGGTTGGCGATCGTGACCGTCTCGTCGTACCGGTCGCACCGGACGAGCACGATCTCGGCCGGGCCGGCGACGGGGACGATCGTGGTGGTGGTCGTCGTGGTGGGCACGGTGACGTTCACGCTCGCCGGCTGAGAGAACGGAGCGCTCGGCGCCGTTTCTGCGGTGCACGAAGCAACGACGAACCGGAGCGCGTCGTGCTCGGCCCTGGTCACCGTCAGTCCCCAGCGTGCCTTCTTGTCGATCCAGTTGATGGCGTACCCGCAGCGCGACGCCTCGAGTGGAGGCATCCATTGATCCGGCGCCTTGTCGGCCTTGCTCTGATTGGTGGCGCCCGACACGACGACGAGCGCACCGGGGGAGAGGTCGTTCGTGAAGCGGACCTTCGAGTCGATGTCCCAGGCCCATGCGCCCGCCCGATGGCCTTCGGCGAGCGGGATGAGGTGGTCGATCGTCGCCTCGTCAGCGGTGGTGAGGACTTCGCCCGAGTACGGGTCGGTCCACTGCCCGGTCTCGACGAAGCAGCCGTCGGCGCTCCAGGTCACCGCCACGGCCGACTGCTCGGCGAGGACCTGGTGCCTGGTCGAGACGCAGTCGCCGTCGAGATCGGGCCAGCCGCCCGGCTGGTACTCGTCGCGGATGTACGGCGGCCGCGCCGGGTCGGGGTCGCCGATCGGCACGGTGTCGAGCAGCGCAATCGCCTCGACCGCCACGGCCGGCGGACCGCTCACGACCGTGGTCACTGGTGGTGGGTCCGTCACCGGCGAGCCCATCGGTGGCTCCGTCGAGGGCGGCAGGGTGACGACGATGACGGTGTTCGCATCGGTGGTGGCCACGACGTCGTCACCAGTGCCGGTCGGCGGTTCGTCGCTCACTGAGACGTTCGTTGTCGTGTCGGTCACCACGTCGCCGGCAGTGTCGGTCGCCACCTCTGCTGCGTCGTCGGCCTCGGTGCAGCCGGAGCCGATGATCACTCCGACGATCACCGCCGTTGCAGCGACTCGCCGGCGCCGTTGCTCGCGGCGCGGCGAAGCGCCTCCCGTCCTCGAGGTTCCCACCATGCGCGCATCGTCGCGCACGGCGTGGCACCCGTCCAGCCGGACGAGGTGCGCTCGGGTACACCTGCCTGCTCGGCGCCTCGTCAGGGATCGAGGCCGACGGCGGCGTCGTACAGCTCGGCGACGGACTCGGCGGGGACGGCGTCGGGGATCTCGATCGTGCGCTCACCGTGAGCGAACAGGTCCGCGACGAGCGGGCGGTCGTTCGAGAGGCTCTCGAAGCGCCACATGGTGGTGCCGTCCTGCTCGAGCCACAGGATCGTCCCGGTTCCGTACCGGAACACGTCGACGGCGACGCCCTGGCTCGCCACCTCGTCGGTGCGGAGATGCGCCGTGCCGGGTTCCTGCTGGATGAGCACTGCGTTGTCGACGTCCTGAGCCGACAGCCCCAGCAGCACCTCGATCATGGCGTCGATGTCACGACCGTCAGGGTCGGGTCGCCTCGACACCCAGTCGATGTCGTCGCCCACCTGCGCGGCGAGATCGGTCAAATCGGGAATCCGCTCGTAGACGTCGGTCTCGGTCCAGACCACCTCGGCGACCGCCGCCGGGCCGGCCGAGGTGGTCACGGTCCCCCGACCCGACAGGTCGGCCCAGTCGACCTCACCCTCGAGCGTGGCCGTGTCGCCGTTCGGCAACCGGGAGGTGATCTGGAAGTCGGCACCGCCGAGCTCGCGGTTGGTCACGAGCGTCTCGGCCAACCGCGCCGCCTCGTCGTCGGTGATCTCGCGCTCGTCGTCGTCGAGCTCGATCTGGTCCTCGGGCTGATCGCCACCACAGGCGGCGAGCACGACCAGCGTCGCAGCGGCGAGCCAGCGTCTCACGGTGCCCCCGGAACGGTGATGGCAGTGAGGTCGGGCAACTCGGGGCTCGCAGCTGCCGCTACCGGTACTGCCATGACGTCGCCCGGCATCGAGGGCTGAGCCAGCGGCAGCGGGATCGTCCGGTGGTCGACGTCGGGTGCGGGGTCGGCGATGTCGAGCTCCGTCGCGTCGAACGCGATGGCGTCGCCGTCGCAGGGGAGTACCGACTCGATCGACGATGGCCGTGACGTACCGAAGGTGTTGCCGCTGAAGCAGTTGTCGTACGTGGCGACGTCGCCGCTGCCGAACTCGAAGTACAGGTCGACGCCGTTGCCGGACAGCACGTTTCCCTCCACACGGTTCCCGATCGGGTCGAACCCGTTGAGCTGCACGAGACCGATGCCGTATACGTCGTGGCCCTCGACACGATTGCGCAGCACCAGGTTCTGCGTGCCGCCGCCGATCGCGATGCCGCCGCCGGAGAAGCCGGACGTGATCGCCGGGGCCGCCGGGTCGTCGTTGTCGTGCACCAGGTTGCCGGCGAGCACCGTCTCGACCTGGGGTGCGAGCAGTTCCATGTCCTGCGAGTTCGGAGCCATCCCGAGACGATTGTGCCGGAAGACGCTGTCGACCACGTACACGTCGCCGCTGGCGTTGGTGCCGTAGTAGCCGATCGCGTTGTACTCGGCCACCGAGTCCCGGATCACGACGTTGCACGGCTTGCACTGGCCGACATAGATCCCGGAGTCGGGGCTGCCCGACGCGAGCGAGTGCTCGATCAGGCCGCCACGGGACGCGAACGCGTAGATGCCGTACAGACCGTTGTTCGCCGTGGTCACGTACGAGACGCGGTAACCGACGAGGGCGTCGTCACCGGCGCCGTACGCGCCTCCGTCGGCCGGATCGTCGCCGGTCGCCCCGTTGACGAGCACTCCGTTCTGTCGGTACGAGTGCACCGTGAGGTTCTCGACCGCGACACCGTCACTGCGCACCGATACGCCGTTGACGAGTTCGTGCTCACCGTCGAGGACGACCGCGTTGCGGTCGACACCGCGGATCGTGATGCCGTCCGTCGCCACGGTCACCGCCTCGTGGTAGGTGCCCTCGTCGATCAGCACGACATCACCCGAGCGAGCGGCGTCGACCGCCGCCTGGATCGTGGCGTGGTCGCCCGGCACCCGCAGCACATCGCCACCCGCCCCGTCATCGGCGCATCCGACGACGGCACACGCGGCGAGCAGGGCCAGCGGTGCGAGCGGTCGACGGGTCACGAATCCGTACTCTGGCACGCCTCGCCCGAGTGGTCCGGGACCACGCATCGGCGTTGCTACGGTGACGGCACCACAGGCCCGACCACCGTCACGAGGAGCACCATGGCCGGCAAGTTCGAGATCTTCCAGGACCAGGGCGGCAAGTACCGCTTCCGGCTCAAGGCCGGCAACGGTCAGGTGATCGCCACGAGCCAGGGGTACTCGACGAAGAAGGCGTGCAACAACGGCATCGAGTCGGTGCGCAAGAACGCTCCGGTCGCACCGGTCGACGACGCGACCACGAATCCGGCCTGATCATGTGCGGCCGGTTCGTCTCGTCGTCGTCGCCTGAACGGATCGCCGCCTACTTCGGCGCGGACACCGCCGTCGAGACCCTCGGCCAGAACTTCAACGTCGCGCCCACGAACGACATCTACGGCGTCGTCGACACGCCGGACGGACGCGAGGTGCAGGCGTTCATGTGGGGTCTCCTGCCGGTCTGGGCGAAGGAACGCAAGCTCGGCCAGAAGATGATCAACGCCCGCTCGGAGACGATCGCCGAGAAGCCGGCGTTCAAGGGTGTGTTCAAGAAGCATCGCTGCATCATCCCGATGGACGGCTTCTACGAATGGGCGCCCGGCGTCGAGGGAGGACCGGTCACCAAGGCCGGCAAGCTCGCCAAGCGGCCGTACTTCATCCACCGCCAGGACGACGAACCACTGGCCGTCGCGGGCTTGTGGTCGGCGTGGCGCGACAAGGCCGAGGGGTCGGACGCTCCCTGGCTCCACACCGCCAGCGTGATCACGACGAGCGCCAACGCGACGATGGAGCCGATCCACAACCGGATGCCGGTCATCCTTCCCAAGGCGATGTGGGATCAGTGGCTCGACCCGACGAACCAGAACATCGACATGCTGGCGAGCCTGCTGGTGCCGGCGCCCGACAACCTGCTGACCATGCACGAGGTGTCGACCGACGTGAACAACGTCCGCAACAAGGGCGACCACCTCGTCACCCCGGTCTGACCCGGGTCGGGTGATCTCCGGAATTGTCGACTCCGTCGCCGTTCCCTGCGACACCCGACCCGTTGGTGGCGTCGCCGTCCTTCCGTCAGTCGACGAGGGCTTGGTAGACGAGTTGCTTGAGTTGGGTGCGGATGGGGTGGGTGCTGCTCGGGAGGAGCTGGGTGAGGAACACGACCGAGATGTCCTCGACCGGGTCGCACCAGAACGCCGTGCTCGCAGCGCCGCCCCAGGCGTACTCGCCGGGTGAACCGAGCACCTTGTTCGCCACCGGGTCGAGCGACACCGAGAAGCCCAGACCGAACCCGACACCGTCGAACTGGGTCTCGGCGAACAGGGGGCGACCGTACGCCTCGAGGTCGACACCGCCGGGCAGGTGGTTCTGGGTCATGTAGTCGACGGTGCGGGTCCCGAGCAGGCGCACGCCGTCGAGCTCACCCTTGTTCAGCAGGAACCGGGTGAAGCGGACATAGTCGGCAGCCGTGCCGACCAGACCACCACCGCCCGACAGGAACATGCGCGCACCGGCCGCAGCCTCGAGCGGGCTGATGACCGCCCGACCGTTGGCGGGGTTGGGGGAGTAGAGGCGGGCGAACCGGTCACGCTGCTCGTCGGTCGGGGCGAACCCCGTCTCGGTCATCTTCAGCGGCTGGAAGATCCGCTGCTCGAAGAACTCGTCGAGCGCCATGCCCGACGCGACCTCGACGACCCGGCCGAGCACGTCGGTCGACACGCTGTAGTTCCATTCGGCGCCCGGCTGGAAGGCGAGCGGCATCGCCGCCCAGCGATCGCAGGTCTCGGCGAGATCGATGCCGTCAGGGGCACCCCACTCGAAACCACGAGCTCGGTAGATCGCGTCGGTGACGTGCTGATGGTGGAAGCCGTAGGTCAGGCCCGACGTGTGGGTGAGGAGGTGCCAGATCTTCATCTCCTCGGCGAGCCCCTCGGTGACCGGCTTCATGTGGTTGCCGCTGCGGTACACCCTCGACTCACCGAACGACGGGATGAACTTCGAGACCGGGTCCTTCAGCTCGAATGCGCCCTCCTCGTAGAGCATCATCGCGGCGACCGAGGTGATCGGCTTCGTCATCGAGTACATCCGCACGACCGTGTCGTCCGACCAGCCGATGTCGGCCTCGACGTCGCGGCGGCCATAAGTGGAGGCGTGGACGGTCTCGCCGCCGCGGTTCACGACCACCTGCCAGCCCGGCAGACGGCCGTCGTCGACGTAGTGGGCGAAGTGCCGGTCGATCCGTGCCAGACGGTCGGCGTCGAACCCCAGTGCGGACGGATCAGCGGTCTGCATGCTCATGGCCGCCAGTGTTGCAAACCGGTGCGACTCGATCCGGGTCGGGTGATCTCCCGACACACCTCGGCTGCGCCTCGGCGTTCCGTACGACACCCGACCCGGGGCTCGACTACTCGGCGGGGGTGTGGCCCATGTCGCGGAGGGCTCGGCGGATCGACGCTGCGGCGGCGGTCAACTCGTCGCGGTCGAAGGTCGCGGCGGCGTTGGCGAACGACAGTTCACTCATCTCGTTGGTGGGCACGACGTGGATGTGGGTGTGGGGCACCTCGTAGCCGGCGATGATCACGCCCACCCGTTCGGGTGAAAACGCCCGACGTTGCGCCTCGCCGATGATGCGGGTCACCTCGAACAGGTGCGCCGTCAACTCGGGCGAGGCATCGACCCAGTGGTCGACCTCCTCGATCGGGACCACCAGCGTGTGGCCGGTCGCCATCGGGTTGATCGACATGAACGCCACGCACCGATCGTCCCGCCACACGAAGGTGCCGGGAATCTCGCCGTCGATGATGCGGGTGAAGATCGTCGCCATGAGCCTCACAGTACCGACGGCCAGCTCCTAGGCTCGACCCGATGAGCGAGGGACTCCCCGACGCGAAGGCCGACACGATCGAGGTGCGCGAGGTCGACACCTTGTGGACGATCCCGAACCTGTTCACCCTGCTGCGCCTGCTCTGCCTCCCGCTGTTCGTCTGGTTGCTCTTCGGCCCGGAGAACCGTCAGGCGGCTGCCTGGTTGCTCGGCGCACTGGGAGCGACCGACTGGGTCGACGGCTACCTCGCCCGGCGCCTCGGCCAGACGAGCGAGTTCGGCAAGAAGTTCGACCCGACCGTCGACCGGCTCCTGTTCCTCGTCGCGATCGTCGCGATCATGATCGACGGGTCGATGCCGATCTGGTTCGGCGTCGCCGTGCTGTTCCGCGAGATCCTCGTCGGTGGTGCGGTCGCGATCGCGACCGTGTTCTTCGGGATGGAACGATTCGACGTCACCTGGTGGGGCAAGACCGCCACGTTCCTGCTGATGTTCGCCGTACCCGGCTTCTTGATGGGGCAGAGCTCGATCCCGATCGCCGATGCGTTCACCGTGGCGGCGTGGGTCCTCGGCATTCCGGGGCTGATCCTGAGCTACTACACCGGCGTCATGTACATCCCGATGATCCGCGACAGCATCGCATCCGGGCGCGCCAAGCGAACGTGACGATTCGCCGCCGGTCGCTGTCGTGGCGAGGGGTCCCGAAGCGGTACGGTTACGGGCCATGAACGTCCCCGAGGATCTTCGCTACAGCGCCGAGCACGAGTGGGCCCGACGTCTCGACCAGTCGTCGAGGGTGAGGGTTGGGGTCACCGACTTCGCACAAGATGCGCTGGGCGACGTGGTGTTCGTCGATCTGCCCGACGTCGGTGCCACCGTCTCCTCGGGCGACTCGGTCGGCGAACTCGAATCGACCAAGTCGGTGTCGGAGATGTACGCCCCCGTCGGTGGGACGGTCGCCGCCGTGAACGAGGCGCTCGCCGATTCACCGGGGCTGATCAACGAAGATCCCTACGGCGACGGCTGGCTGATCGAGGTCGACATCGCCGACGAGTCGGCGCTCGACGCCCTCATGGACGCCGCTGCCTATCGCGAACTCACGGAGGGCTGAACGTGTCGTACACCTTCTGCAACCAGTGCGGGCATCGCAACCCGCCCGAGAGCAACTTCTGCTCGAGCTGTGGTTCACCGCTCGACGTGCTCGACGATCGCACGATCACCCTGACCGCCGTCGATCCGCTGCAGGACGCGCCCGGCCCCGACGACGACATCATCGTTCCGGTCAACGAACTCCAGCACGGCATCGGCACCCTCATCGTCCGGGCCGGTGGCCAGGCAGGGGAGCGGTACGCGCTCGACACCGATCTGACCCGTCTCGGTCGTCACCCCGAGAGCGAGATCATGCTCGACGACATCACGGTCTCGCGCCGCCACGCAGAGATCCAGCGCACGGCCGAGGGCTACATGGTGGCCGACTCCGGATCGCTCAACGGCACCTACGTCAACCAGGAACGCGTCGAGCGCGCCCAGCTCCGCCACGGCGACGAGCTCCAGGTCGGCAAGTTCCGCCTGGTCTTCTTCGAGCGCGCCGATGGCTGACACCAGCGGCGAGGGCTATCTCTCCATCGGTGAAGTGCTCGGGCTGCTGCTCGAGGAGTTCCCCGATGTCACGATCTCCAAGATCCGCTTCCTCGAGAGCCAGGGACTGATCTCGCCGGAGCGCACGCCGTCGGGCTACCGGAAGTTCTACGACGACGACGTCGAGTTGCTGCGCGTGATCCTCACCGAGCAGCGCGAGAACTTCCTGCCGCTGCGGGTCATCAAGAACCGGCTCGAGACCGGCGAGATCGATCCGACGGGCGAGCACCTCCGACCCGACGACGATCAGCTGCCGCCCGACCCGGATGCGGCGAGCCCGTCTCACGACTCGTCCTCGGACGCCGACGAGTACGCCGACCCCGACCCCACACCGGCAGAGGTGCCGGCGTCGGCGGTGTCGTCGCACCCGGCCGCCCGCCATCAGCCCGCCCCCGAGCCGACCCGAGCAGAGCCGGCAGCCGACGTCGTCGAGCACGACGATGCAGCGGCTGACGCTCCCGAGGCCGACGACGATGCGAACGAACCGGCACCGGCCCAGCTGTTGCCGGGTGTCCTGCTCGACCGGACGGAGCTGTGCGCGATGATCGGCATGACCGACGCCGAGCTCGAGCAACTGGAGAGCTTCGGCATCGTGCAGCGCCAGGAAGGCGCCGGCGGTGTCGCCGTCTACGGCGACGACGCGGTCGAGATCGCCGCACCGGCCTGTGCGTTCCTGCGCGCCGGCGTCGATGCCCGCCACCTGCGCACGTTCCGGACGGCAGCGGAGCGTGAGGCATCGCTCTACGAGCAGCTCGTCACGCCCCGTTTCCGACAGCGGAACCCCGAGGCCCGCGCCGAGGCGCTCAGCCAGCTCCGGCAGCTCGACGCCCTGGGCAGCAAGCTCCGCTCAGCGCTCACGAAGCACGCACTGAGCCACCATTTCCGCCCCTGACCGACATCGGCGCCGACACGGGCTGACGCGTTCGGACTTCGCGGGTACGCTCGCGGTATGACGCCTCTGGAGCTCGTGGGAGTACGGATCGAAGTCCCGGCCAACACCCCGATGATGCTGCTCCAGGAGTCGAGCGGCGACCGCCGGCTCCTGCCGATCTACATCGGTACGCCCGAGGCGCAGTCGATCCACACCGCCATCGAAGGCATCGAACCGCTGCGTCCGCTCACCCACGATCTGTTCGTGACGGTGCTCGGCCAGATCGGGGCGACGCTCGACCGGGTGATCATCACCGAGGTCCGTGAGCACACGTTCTACGCCGAGCTGCAGTACACCCTGGGCGACGACGAACACACAGTCTCGGCTCGGCCGTCCGACGCGGTCGCACTCGCCGTGCGCTCGGGCACCCCGATCTTCGCCAACGAAGCGTTGCTCGACGAGGCCGGCCAGCCTGCCGAAGTCGTCGAGGACGACGAGGAAGAAGAGGCCGAGATCATCGACGAGTTCAAGGACTTCATCGAACACGTCAATCCCGACGATTTCGCCACCTGAGCCGTCGTCGCCCGTCCTTCAATTCACCGCTCTGACCGGTGCGCGTCCGGTTGACCGCGCTACGCGGTCGGGTGTTGACGCGTCGCGCGACGATCGGTAGGGTTGCAAGTCCGTAGTTACACGGCTGTGCAACGACGGGCTGGTTGGGGCAGACCGGCGCCCTGCTCGCACAGGCGCCGCGAACGAGACGGAGACAGCACGAACATGAGCGAAGGATTCAGCGGCACGCAGGCGGCCAAGGTCGTCGGCATCACCTATCGACAGCTCGACTATTGGGCACGCACCGACCTCATCAGGCCGTCGCTGTCCGACGCCGCCGGCAGCGGCAGTCGCCGTCGCTACAGCTACACCGACCTGCTCGAACTGCGCGTCATCAAGACGCTGCTCGATGCGGGCCTCAAGCTCGAGTCGGTGCGTGAGGTCTTCGAGTACCTCCGCGAGCACGTCGAGGGCGACATCTCGTCGGCTCACCTCGTGATCAACGGCAGCTCGGTCGTGCTCGCCAAGGGCGACGAACTGATCGACGTGCTGCAGAAGGGACAGGGCGTCCTGAACGTGCTGTCGCTCGCCGGCGTCAAGGACGAGGTCGACTCGCAGCTCGTCCCGCTCGGCGACGAGGGCCTCGACGACAGCCCGATCGCCGCCGCACGCTGACCCGATGAAGCGGTCACCGCTCGACGCCGTCCATCGCGAACTCGGCGCCAAGATGGTGCCGTTCGGCGGCTGGGAGATGCCGCTCGAGTACACCGGCACGATCGACGAGCACCTGGTCTGCCGCAACGGCAGCGTCGTGTTCGACGTGTCGCACCTCGGCACGATGCGAGTGTCCGGACCGCAGGCGTTCGACGCACTCCAAGCGGCGCTGTCGAACGACCTCGGCAAGGTGGCTCCGGGCAAGGCCCAGTACACCCATCTCCTCGACGACGCCGACGGTTCGGTGCTCGACGACATCATCGTCTGGTGGCACCCCGACGACGAGCAGACGTTCGACGTGATGCCGAATGCCTCGAACACCGAGCGGGTCGTCGACGCGATCGGAGGCATCGACGTCACCGAGACACGAGCGGTGCTCGCCGTCCAAGGCCCGGAAGCCAACCAGCGCGTCGCCGACATCTGGCCCGAGGCCGGTGCGGTCGGACGCTTCCGCGTGATCCGGTGCGACTGGAACGGCACCTCGTGCCTCGTCGCCGGCACCGGATACACAGGGGAGCCCGGCCTCGAGATCGCCGTCCCCGTCGACGCGGCCGCCGACCTGTGGCGTGCGATCACCGATGCGGGCGTCCGACCCGCCGGACTCGGTGCCCGAGACACCCTCCGCCTCGAGGCCGGTCTGCCGCTGCACGGCAACGAGCTCGGCCCCGGTATCACCCCGCTCCAGGCCGGTCTCGGCTGGGTCGTCGGCTGGGACAAGCCGACGTTCCGCGGCAAGCAGGCGCTCGAACAAGAACGCGAGCGAGGCGTCAGCCGAGCGCTCGTCGGGATCTCGACCGAGGGTCGTCGTCCACCCCGGGCGGCGAGCGCCGTGCTCGTCGGTGACGACGTCGTCGGTGCCGTCACGTCGGGCAACTACTCACCGGTGCTCGAACACGGGGTGGCGATGGCCTACGTCCGCCCCGATCTCGCCGTCGACAGCGAGGTCGAGATCGACGTCCGCGGCAAGCGTCTCGCCGGCCGCGTCGTCGACATGCCCTTCGTCCGCTGACGAGAACCCAACCCGTTCGTCGGGTTACGAGGTCTTCTTGGCGGCGGACTTCTTCGCCGCCGACTTCTTGGCGGCTCGCTTCTTGGCCGGCGCCTTCTTGGTGCTGACCTTCTTCGCCGCCCGCTTCTTGACGGCCGGCTTGGTGTCCGCCGGTTCCGGTGACGGCGCCGCCGCCTTGGCCGGAGCATCGGCCGGCTTCGGAGCGCCCGGCATACCGGGGAGCCGCAGGCCGCCGAACAGCCCGCCGGCGTTCTCGGCGAAGGCGGTGAGGGGAGCGAGACGCTTCGAGACGTCACCGACCGAGGTGAGCACCTCGCTCAGCTGCGCCGGCAGGTTCGCGAACCCGGGAGCGCTCAACGTCTGCGCGATCTGTTCGATGTTGGGCGCCGCTGCCCGAACGGGGCCCTCGAGCTTCTGGGTAATCTCGTCGGCGGTCTTGATGGTGCGGGTGAGCTGCGGGATCATCGCCCGGATCGGCTCCTCGAGTTCTTCGAGCAGCACATTGATGCGGGTCGCTGTCTCGTTGAGACTCTCCATCGTCGTGTTGAGATTGTCGACCGCACGCCACATCTCGTCGACACCACGCTTCATCTGCTCGACCTGACGGATACCGCCTGCGACCGGGGCCGCCAGCAGGTTGATGATCTCGGCGAACGGGTCGGAGTCGCGGGCGTCACTCATGTCTGCCGACGTTACCCCTCGTCGGCCGCCGGTGGGGCGCTGGTCGTCGTCGTCGAACTGGTCGTCGTGGGCGGCACCGTCGTGGTCGTGGTCGCCGGACGCGTGGTCGTCGTGGGCGGCACCGTCGTGGTCGTGGTCGTCGTCGGACGAGTCGTCGTGGTCGTGGTCGCGGGACGAGTCGTCGTGGTCGCCGGACGAGTCGTCGTGGTGGGCGCCACCGTGGTCGTCGTCGCCGGACGGGTGGTCGTCGTGGTGGAAGTGGTCGTCGGCACCACCGTCGTGGTGGTGGTCGTGGACGTCGTGGTCGTGGTCGGCACCGGCGTGTAGGCGTAGTGGACGAACGTCGGACGGTAGCGATGGGGGCTGTACCAGGCGTCTCGCAGCATGTTGCGAGCATTGTTCGACACCGACACGAGCACCGACCCGTACCCGTCGCGCCACGGCAGGACGTGGGCGTGGTACGTGTTCATCTTCGGGTCGCGACCACGGGGATACAGCGGGGTGTAGTGCACCGTGTACCACGGACCCCACGGCTGCTCGGCGACGTCGATCGCGATCTGCTCACCCCAGTATCCGTCGACCGCCGTCGCGCTGACCCACTGGCCGTCGAGGTAGCGGGGCTGCATCGGGTTCTCGACGTAGAACCGGTCGACGACGGGTACGGCCTCCGCGCGGTCGAACGACCATCCGTCGGCCGTGCGGTACTCGGGATCCGCCCACACGAGGCCGCGTGGGACCCGAGCGAGCCACATCGCCGTGGCCGAGTGACTGCCCGACCAGAAGCCGCCCTCACGGACGAGGTTCTGCTCGAAGGTGTTCCCGAACAGGTAGGTGTGCGTCTCGTCGGAGCTGACGGCGTAGCCGTAGATGGGAGTCGCGCCCTCGTTCGGCGCTGGAGCGAATGACCGTCGCTCCATCGTGTCGGCGTCGTAGCTCGCCAGCCAGGTTCGCACCGGGTGCCACCCGAGGCCGTCCGGCGGCTCCGGGTCGTACGGGTCTTTGAGCATCTCGACCCAGAAGACGAACAGCTCGTCGCCGACGAGTTCGCCACCCATCGGCCACCACCAGGTCTTGCGCGTCTCCGATCGGCCGTCGCCGATCTCGAACGGTTGCGGCCTGTTGGTGGTGCCACGGTGGAGGAGCCGGAAGCAGGTGCCTTCCTGGATCAGCGCCGCGTTGTGGACGAACCGAGACGAGGCAAGGGAGTTCACTGTGCCCGTGTGGTCGAGGAAGGCATCCTGGAACAACCACAGGTAGCGGTCGCCGCCGAGCGGGTACACGTGCTGGTAGTCCCACCCGGTCACGGGCCCGACCCGCTGGGCGAAGAACTGGTCGAGCGCCTGCACGCCGTCGTTGGCGGCGCAGCCGACATCGGTGCTGACATGGCCGCCGTCGGTCACGTAGGTCGACGCCGCCCACGGTGGGGGAGCGATCGTCGACGGCGGCGGTTCGTCCTCGTCGGGCTCCTCGGGAATCGGGCGCGCAGCAACCGGCGGGTTGTCCTCGTCGATCTCGATCGTGTCGTCGTACTCGTCCTCGAGATCGACCGTCACGAACGGCACGGTCGAGAGCACCGACGTGGTCGACCGCTGGATCGTCGTCGACGACGACGTGGCGGGGACGTCGTCGGTCGAGGTGGTGACCGACGTTCCCGTCGGGGGTGTGGTCGAGGTGAGATCGACCCGGTCGATCGAGTCGTCGGAGGCCACCCCGTCGCCGCCACCACCCGACACGGCGACGAGCACGAGCACGACGACCACGAGCACGGCCACGCCGCCGACGCCCCACCACAGGCGCGGCACGGCAGGCCCCGCCTGGGTGTCCGGCTTCTCGGTGTCCGGCATCTCCGCCGACTCGCTCTCGGACATCACGACGAGGCTACGGCCCCGAGGGCCGGCCGCGGCGGCACCGTCACCGCGAGGTCGGGGTCAGGAGCAGGTCGGACGCGTACGACTCGAGCGGTTCGCAGCTGCAGACGAGATGGCGGTCGCCGTAGGCGCCGTCGATCCGTGACACCGGCGGGAAGTACTTCGTCTGGCGCAGCGACGGGAGGGGATAGGCCGCGCTCTCGCGTGAGTACGGGCGCTCCCATTCGCCGATCAGGTCGTCGGCGGTGTGCGGCGCCATCCGCAGTGCGCTCGATTCGAGCTGTTCGGCTCCGTCGGCGATGCGGTCGATCTCACCGCGAATGGCGACCATGGCGTCGCAGAACCGATCGAGTTCGACCCGCTCCTCGCTCTCGGTCGGCTCGATCATGAGCGTGCCGGCCACCGGGAAGCTCATCGTCGGCGCATGGAACCCATAGTCGATCAGGCGCTTCGCGACGTCGTCGACGGTGACCCCGGTCGTCTTGGTGATCTCCCGTAGGTCGATGATGCACTCGTGGGCGACACGGCCGGACGCACCGGTGTAGAGCACCGGGAAGTGGGCGTCGAGTCGGGTGGCGACGTAGTTCGCAGCGACGATCGCGTGCTCGGTCGCCCGTCGGAGACCGTCGGCGCCCATCATGGCGATGTACATCCACGGGATCGGCAGGATGCCGGCCGACCCGAATCGAGCCGCCGAGACCGGTCCGACCGCGCCGGCACCGTCGCCGAGCGGATCGCCGGGAAGGAACGGCACCAGGTGTTCACGCACCCCGACCGGCCCGACGCCCGGTCCACCGCCACCGTGGGGGATGCAGAAGGTCTTGTGCAGATTGAGATGCGACACGTCGGCCCCGAACCGCCCCGGCCGGGCGAGGCCGACCATGGCGTTGAGGTTCGCGCCGTCGACGTACACCTGGCCGCCGGCGTCGTGGACCTTGGCGCAGATCGCCTGCACCTCGGTTTCGAACACGCCGTGCGTCGACGGGTAGGTGATCATGATCCCGGCGAGCCGGTCGCCGGATGCGTCGATCTTGGCGTCGAGATCGGCGAGGTCGACGTTGCCGTCGGCGTCGCAGGCGACCACCACGACGTCGAGCCCGGCCATCACCGCGCTCGCTGCGTTCGTGCCGTGGGCGCTCGACGGGATCAGGCAGATCGTGCGCTGGTCATCGCCTCGGTCTCGGTGGTAGGCCCGGATCGCGAGGAGGCCGGCGAACTCGCCCTGGCTCCCGGCGTTGGGCTGCACCGACACCGCTGCGTAGCCGGTGATCTCGGCGAGCCAGGCCTCGAGTTCGGCGATCATCTCCCGATAGCCGACGGTCTGGTCGTCCGGAGCAGCCGGATGGATCGACCCGAACTCGGGCCACGTGATCGGCTCCATCTCGCTCGTGGCGTTCAGCTTCATCGTGCACGACCCCAGCGGGATCATCGTGCGGTCGAGGGCCAGGTCGCGGTCGGCGAGACGACGGAGGTAGCGGAGCATCTCGTGCTCGCTGTGGTACGAGTTGAACGCCGCCTGGGGGAGCAGGGGAGCGGTGCGCTCCAGTCCGGCCGGAACGGCGCCGGCGAGATCGGCGGTGGCGACGTCGGCGCGGTCGACGCCGAACGACACCAGCAGTCGCTCGACGACATCGGGCGTGGTCGTCTCGTCGAGCGTGAAGCCGACCGACGAGCCGTCGACGCGTCGGAGATTCAGGCCGTGGTCGAGCGCAGCGGCGACGACGGCGTCCGCGGCGCACTCGTCGGCGAGGTCGACGGTGACGGTGTCGAACCACGTGCCGTGACGCACCGACCGGCCGGCGTCACGCAGTGCCTCGGCGGCGACGACGGTGAGACCGTGGACGCGGGTGGCGATGCGACGCAGACCGTCGGGGCCGTGCCACGACGCATACAGCCCCGCCATGTTCGCGAGGAGTACCTGTGCGGTGCAGATGTTGGAAGTGGCCTTCTCACGGCGGATGTGCTGCTCGCGTGTCTGGAGCGCCAGTCGGAGGGCCGGACGGCCACCGGTGTCGGTGCTGACGCCGACGAGTCGGCCGGGCAACGCCCGGGCTGCCGACGTCTTGACCGCCATGAAGCCGGCGTGCGGTCCGCCGAACCCGAGCGGTACGCCGAACCGCTGGGCCGAGCCGATGGCGACGTCGGCGCCGAGCTCGCCGGGGGAGCGGAGGAGCACGCACGCGAGGAGGTCGGTGGCCACGACGGCGAGCGCGCCGAGTTCGTGCACCCGCTCGATCGACGCCGACCAGTCGGTGACCGCGCCGGTGGAGGTCGGGTAGCTGAACAGGGCACCGAACAGATCGCCGGCGAGATCGACATCCTGATCGTCGCGTTCGAGGTCGTCGAGGTCGCCGACGAGCAGCCGGATCCCTGTCGGCTCTGCACGGGTTCGCAGAACCGCCAGTGTCTGGGGGTGGACGTCGTGGTGGACGAAGAAGGTGCTCCGGTCGCCTCGAACCGTTCGGCGCGCCAGCGCCATGGCCTCGGCGGCGGCTGTGGCCTCGTCGAGCAGCGACGAGTTCGCCAGATCGAGTCCGGTGAGGTCGCACACCATCGTCTGGTAGTTGACGAGCGTCTCCAGGCGTCCCTGGCTGATCTCGGGCTGGTACGGCGTGTACGCCGTGTACCACGCCGGGTTCTCGAGCACGTTGCGGAGCACGACGGGCGGCACGACGGTGTCGGCGTACCCGAGCCCGATCAGGCTGGTGACGACCTGGTTGCGATCGGCGTACGAGCGGAGCCGCTCGAGAGCGGCGCCTTCTCCGAGGGCATCGGGCAGGTCGAGGGCGTCGTCACGGATGGACGCCGGGATCGTCTCGTCGATCAGTTGCTCGACGCTGTCGACGCCGATCGCGTCGAGCATCGCCGCCAGGTCGTCGGGTCGCGGACCGATGTGGCGGTCGGCGAACTGCTCGGTGAGGTCGTGGAAGGTCGACATGGGGCTCCTCGTCGTCGGATTGTCGACCCCACGCTGTCATCGTGCCTGAGAGCTTCACCCGGGGGGCTTGCACCTTCGGCGAGGTGGCGAACACCTGCTTTCCAGCGTCGTCTCGCCCCTCCGGTCCGTTTGCCTGAGAGATTCCGGGGCGGTTGCTCCTTCGGCGCCGGCACCGCCGGCTGCGGTGACGACTCTCCCGGTGGGGGTCAGCGACAGGGTGCACGCTACACCGCGCGCTCCCGCCGGGGTGGACGGTGGGGATCAGGCTCAGCCGACCGGGACGGTGTCGTCGGCGAGGAACGCCTCCACACCGTCGAGCACGGCGAGCACGATCCGGTCGAAGCCGTGCTCGGCCATCCGTCGCCGGTCGGGGTGTTCGGGATCGAGGAGTTCGGGGGAGTAGGTGGTGTAGACGGTGCGCAGGAACGGACGGTCGCCGATCGCCGCCTCGTAGGCGGCGATGAACTCCTCCTTGCGCGGGTGGTACCACAGCACGTTCACGCCGTCGGCCCGACGCGCGGCGAGTTCGGCCAGTTCCGGGCTGTTGACGCCCAGGAGGGTGGTGGGCCGGGGACGGGGGAGGGGAAAGGTGGCCCAGCGCTCGTCTCGGTCGGCCGACCACTGCTCGTCGATCAGGTCGAGCACCTGCTCGACGCGGGCGTGGCGGTCGGCCAGGTCGGCGGCGAGCTCGGTGCCGACGAGTTCCTGCTCGACGGCCCAGGTCGTGCCCGGCGCAGCGCCGGCTCCGAGGCCGAGGTGCACCTGCCGATCGGCCACCGCGGCCACGCTGGCCATCGCCGTCACGAGCGTGCCAGGCTGCCGACTCCACGCGTTGGCGACCATCGTGCCGAGTTCGATCCGCTCGGTTGCCTGCGACAAGGCGCCGAGCAGAGTGAACGCCTCGAGCATGGTCGTCCCGCCGAGGGGGAGCCCGGCCAGGTGATCGAGCACCCAGATCGCGCCGTACCCACGCTGCTCGGCTTCGCGAGCCGCTGCCCGCAGCGTGGGCCAATCGGTCGTGGCCGGACTCAGCTGGACGTCGATGATCGGCATGCCGGCAGGGTACGTCCTGCTCGGCCGATCATGGGATGTGTGCCGTTCCCGGGCGGACGACCCGGCGGCTCAGCCGCGCGATGCGGTGATGCTGCAGCCGTCGATCGCCTTCAGCGCCTGGTACGGGTTGACCGCGGCGCCACCGTTCGGGTGCGCCTCGAAGTGGAGGTGCGGGGTGCCCGAGTTGCCGGTGTTACCGATGTAGCCGACAAGCTGTCCTGCCTTGACCGGCACCCCGAGTTCGATGCCGTCGGCGAGCTCACTCATGTGGGCGTAGAAGTAGTACGTGCCCGAGCCGTCGCTGCGAGTGAGGCGGATGCCGTTTCCGGCGAGCGACCCGGGGTAGTCGGAGTACACCTTGGTGACCTTGCCATCGGCGACCGCATACAACTCGTTGCCCTCCGAGGCGATGATGTCGATGCCCTCGTGAGTGCGGCCGCCGCTGCGGGGATAGCCGTAGCTGTCACCGAAGCCGCACGGGCCCTGCACCGGGAACGCGTCGAGCTTCACGGTCGCCGGGTCGGGCGTGGTGGGCTTCGGCGCAGCGGTCAGACCGAGCGCCTTGGCGGTCGCGTCGTCGAGCTTGCCCGTCACCGACAGCCCGTTGGCCCGCTGGAACGACATGATGGCGCCGGCCGTGGCGCTGCCGAATGCACCGTCGGCGCCACCGACGAAGGAGATGCCGGCAGCGAGCAGCGCGTTCTGCAGGTCGACGACACGTGAGCCACGCTCTCCGTAGACCGCGTACCCGTCGGTCGAGCCGGTGCTGGGGGAGGAGGGGGCCTTGGGGTCCTTGAGCGCCTCGGCGGTCGCCTGGTCGACGACGCCGGTCGCCGGGAGCCCCTGTGAGGTCTGGAACGACTTGAGCGCTTCGGTCGTCGCCGGGCCGAAGATGCCGTCGGCGCCGCCACGAACGGTGACGCCGGCGTCGATCATGGCCTGCTGGAGCTGCTTGACCGTGTTGCCGAGCGCACCCGACTTGAGGCCGACGATCGAGGCCGTGTCGGTCCCTCCACTCGGATTGCGCGAGGCCAGTGCATTCGCGGTGTCCTGGTCGACCTTGCCGGTCTTCGACAGGCCGTGCTTGCCTTGGAACTCCTTGACGGCGGTGACCGTGTGGGTGCCGTAGACACCGTCGGCGCCGCCGTACACCGTGACGCCGGCGTCGATCAGGGCCTGCTGCAGGCCCTTCACGTCGGCGCCGATCGAGCCGTACTGCAGACCGACGAAGGGGGAGGAGGCGCTCGGGTCATGGTCGTCACCGTCGTCACCGTCGTCGGTGCCGCCGTTGCCGCCACTCGTGGCGGCGGTGAAGGCCTGTGCGGTCGCCTTGTCGACCGAGCCGCTCGTGGAGAGACCGTTGGCGTTCTGGAACGACTTCACGGCGTTCGCCGTGAGCACGCCGTAGATCCCGTCGGCGCCTCCGACGACGGTGAAGCCGAGGTTCATGAGCCCCTGCTGCAGTTGCTTCACGGCATCGCCACGGCTGCCGATCTTCAAGCCCTGGACCGAGCCCCTCGAGCTCGACGGCTGGGACGCGGGTTCGGCTGCGGGCTCAGCCGCGGCGCCGCCCGACACCGCGGCGAGCGCCGCTGCCGTCGGCGCGTTGACATCGCCCGACTGTGCCAGCCCCTTGGCCTTCTGGAAGGCCTTGAGTGCCGTCACCGTCGCCGGGCCGAAGATGCCGTCGGCGCCGCCCGCCGGACGATGTCCGGCGGCGATCAGTGTGTTCTGGAGTTCGACGACCTTGTTGCCGCTCGCGCCCTGCGTCAGCCCGAAGACGCTGTTCGACACGAGCCCGAGGGCGATCGCCGTGGCCGTGTCGACGGTGCCGGTCTGGGAGAAGCCGCGCTTTGCCTGGAACTGCTTGAGGGCGCTCTCGGTACCGGGGCCGAACACGCCGTCGACACCGCCGTCGACCGGCACGCCCTGGTTCAGGAGCGCCTGCTGCAGCTGCTTCACGGCGTCGCCCCGAGCGCCGAGCGCCAATCCGGTCACCGCGGTCGCCGGGGCGTTCGCGTGCACGGTCGCACCGAAGGGGAGCGGCAGCAGCGTGAACGTGACCCCCGCAGCGACGAGGGTGGTGATCCGGCGGAGTGGACGTGTGGTGCGAGTCGAAGGCATGGGCGGTTCCTTTGCAACTGGGACTCTTGGCTATCGGTGCGCCCGCACATCTCACTGAGTGGGGTATTACCGCCACGCGCCGTGCCACGGCGTCACGTCGACTCTTTCCCCTGCTCAGTGGCCCGGACCCATTCTTGACCATTTCCAGAACACATGTCGATCGCGTCACGACGACTTGACATAACGTCGATTATGGGCGACCGGTCCAGAAGGGGCGAGCAGCTGATCGTTGCTCGATTCGCGCTGGAGGGTCAGCCTCGACCACAGGTCGACGTCATCCTCGACGACAGCTCTACACCGCCTTCAGAGGCCTCAACGCGATGCCGCCGTGCCGACGAGCACACGAGCCAGTCATCTGTCGGCCAGGCAGGGACGCCGTCACGACACCCTCCACCTCGACGCACCGGCATTCGGGACGACCCGACTGCCGGGAGCCAGTTATTTCGTCATGACGCTATTCAGGATGGACCCGAGGGTGCGGAGATCTGCGCCTCACGGAGGGGCTTCGCGGCGTCGAGCAGCCAGTCGAGCATCTCGCGCAGCTCCTTCGCAGTCGCACGGGTTCCGGTGTCGGCGAGATCGCGTTCGGTGTCGTCGACTGCGCACGCCAGCATGTACAGCTGATCGTGGAGTTCGTCGAGTTCGCGCCGGGCGATGATCAGCTCGCCGTCGCTGATCTCGAGGTCAGCTGCACGTTGACGGCTGACCCAGTCCCACTGCCGGCATCGCTGGGAGCAGAACTCCTTCGGCCGACCCCGACCGGTTCGAACCGGCAGCGCCCGGCGGCACCATCGACACCGCCGCTCCTCCCCGCCCGCCGTCGCCACCTCGGTTTTCGTCATGACGAAAATAGTAGTGGACCTTGGTCCCGACTTCGTGGTTTCGTCACGGGCCGCGCGACATGGGAACTAGCGTCAGCGGCCGTGGCCTCCGTCCATGTCCCCCTGAACCGGATCGGGATCGGCGTGGCGCTCGTGTGGTTCGTCGGGGTGCTCGCCATCGGACCGACGGGCGACCTCTCCTCCCCCGCCAGTCGCATGCTCGCGATCTTCGGCGCGGCCGTCGTGCTCTGGATCACCGAGGCGATCCCGCTGTCGGCGACATCGATCCTCGTGATCCTGGCCGAGATCCTCCTGGTGTCCGATCAGGCCCTCGTGTCGATCGACGACTTCGAGGGGCGTCCGTACGCCGACTACTTCGCCACCCTCGCCCACCCGGTCCTGATGCTGTTTCTCGGCGGTTTCGTCCTCGCCGAGTGCGCGGCGAAGTACCGACTCGACCGGAATCTGGCCGGTGTCCTGCTCCGACCCTTCGGCACGTCCCCGAAGGCGATCGTCGCCGGGCTGATGGCGATCACCGCCGTGTTGTCGATGTTCATGTCGAACACCGCCACCACCGCCGCCATGATGGCCGTCGTCCTTCCCGTGGCTGCGTCACTCGATCCGGCCGACCGAGTCCGAACCGGCCTGATCCTCAGCATCCCGATCGCCGCGAACATCGGCGGCCTCGGCACACCCGTAGGATCGCCACCCAACGCGATCGCCCTCGGTCGGCTCGCCGACGAAGGGATCCGCGTCGACTTCGTCCGCTGGATGGGGCTCGCCGTGCCGATCGTCCTGATCGTGCTGGCGGCGGCCTGGTTCCTGATCGTTCGTCGCTACCCAGCGCAGGCGACGTCGATCGACGTCCGCATCGGCGGAAGCTTCGACCGCAGCCGCGAAGCGGTGATCCTGTACGTCACCTTCGCCGCCACCATCCTCGGGTGGGTGAGCGAACCGCTCCACGGCGTCCCGTCCGCCGTGATCGGGTTCCTGCCGGTCGTCGTCCTCCTCGCCACCAAGGTGTTCGGCGTCGACGACCTGAAGCGCATCAACTGGCACGTCCTCTGGTTGGTCGGCGGCGGCATCGCGCTCGGCCTCGGTGTCTCCGACACCGGTCTCGACGACTGGCTGGTGGGTCTCGTCGACTGGGGTTCGCTGTCGACCGTACTGCTCGCCACGACGCTCGCCGTCGTCGCACTCGTGATGTCGACGATCATCTCCAACTCGGCGACGGCCAACCTGGTGGTGCCGATCGGCGTCTCGCTCGCCACCTCGGCGGCCGTCGATCTCGACCCGCTGCTGGCCGGCGTGATCATCGCGCTGTCGTGCTCGCTCGCCATGGCGCTCCCGATCAGCACACCGCCGAACGCCATCGCCTACGCCTCCGGTCACGTCGAAACCAAGGATCTGGCCGTCGTCGGTGCCGTGGTCGGCGTGATCGGCCTCGTGCTGGTGCTCTACGTGGCGCCCCCGATCTGGGAGGCGGTCGGCCTCCTGTGAGTGGCGATCCGATCGCGTTGATCGTCGGCGGCACCGAGCAGCGCGTCCGGGCCGTCGCGGACGAACTCGTCGCACTCGTCGGCGACCGCGTGAGTGTCGAGCGGGTTCCCGACGCCGAGTCGGCCACGAGCTTCGCTGGTGACGCAGCCGGCGGCGGATCGATGGTGCCGCTGGCACTCGCCTGCTGTGGCGAGGGACTCGGTCCGCCCGAGGTGGTCGAGCTCCGCGCCGGGCTCCGGGCATTCGACACGCGGATCGTCGCCGTCACCGAGTCGGCCTCACTGGTCGGCCTCGCTCCCCTGCTCGGCTCCGACGCGGTCGACGCGTTCATGGCCGAGCCGTGGACTCGTTCGGGCTTCGCCAAGGTGGTCGTGGCGCAACTCGCGACCTACCTCGTCGCCCACTCCCCCGACGATCTCGATCGTTTCGGCGACCTCATCGCCGACGACGAACGCACGCGCGCCGAGCTGCGAATCGAACGCCGCCGCACCGCGCCCACGCACGACGTCGATCGCAGGCATCCACTCCTCGACGTCTCGAGCGAGGACGCCGAACTCGAAGCCCAACTCGTCGAGTCACTCGACGTGGCCCTCGGCCATCCACCCCGCATCCGGATGGCGCCCGGCACGGTGCTGATCGAGATCGGCGCCGACGTCGGTGGCATCTTCGTCGTCCTCGACGGCGTTGTCCGGCTGACCTCCCGAGCTCCCGGCGGCGACCAGATCCTGCACGAGCAATCGACCGGATCGATCATCGGCCTGCTGTCGCTCGCGTCGAAGCGACGAGCGATGCTCGACTGCGTCGCCGTGACCGAAGTGCGAGCGATCCCGGTCACCGTCGAACAGCTCGCACGAGCGCTCGACGTCGACCCCGAGCTGTCGAGCCTGCTCAATCGCGTCCTGATCGGCTCGCTCGCCCGACGCCTGCGGCGCTCCGACGAGCTCCAGGTCGAACTCGACCAGAGCCTGTCGGCGCTGTCGGCTGCCCGGGCCGAACTCGTCGCCCAAGCGAAGATGGCGACGCTCGGCGACATCTCGGCCGGGCTCGCCCACGAGCTGAACAACCCGACCGCAGCGCTCGGACGAGCGATCGCCAACATCACCGACGACATCACGGCCGAGGGCCTGCTCCCCGCCGACCTCACTGCGATCGTGCGCGACCGGGCGGTCGCGGAGCCGCTGTCGTCCGCCGACGTCCGGTCACTCCGTCGCGAGCTCGTCGGCGTGGTGGGCGATCGGCGGCTCGCCGGGCGGCTCGTCGACATGGGCGTCAGCGATCACGCCGAGGCTCGACGGCTTGCCGCCCTGCCGTCGAGCGAACTCGACCGGCTCGAGGCCGCGGCCCGACTCGGGTCGCAGCTGCACCATGCCGGAACGGCGGCCCGTCGGGTGCAAGCGCTGGTCGACAGCCTTCGCGCCTACGTCCGAGGTGAGGACGGGTCCGGCACGTGGGTCCCCGACGTCGACGTGCTCCGCACGATCGAGAGTGCGCTCCGACTCCTGAGCCATCGGACCGACGAGGCGACGATCGAGTTGTCGGCCGAGTCGGTCCCGGCCGTCCCCGGTCGACCGGGCGCACTGCAGGTGGTGTGGAGCAACCTCGTGACCAACGCGCTCGACGCCCTCGCCGACTCCGACGACGGACGGATCGAGATCACCGTCACGCCGACCGACGACCGGCGAGTGCGCGTCACCGTGGCCGACAACGGTCCCGGGATCGAGCCACCGCTCGCCGACCGCATCTTCGAACCACGCTTCACGACCAAGGGAGGACGGGTCCGGTTCGGGCTCGGTCTCGGGTTGTCGATCTGCCGTCAGATCGTGACGGAGCACGGCGGCACGATCGACGTCGAGAGCCGCCCCGGCCGTACCGTGTTCGACGTCCGACTTCCCGTGGAGGAACCCGATGAGTGAGCTCGTCGTCCTGGTCATCGAAGACGAACCCGAGGTGCGAGCAGCGATCGTGCGCGACCTCGAGGGTGCGCTGACCACCGTGCGGATCGATCAGGCGTCCGATGTCGACGACGCACTGGCCGCCATGGACGAGGCGTCCGAGGCGGGCGACCGCGTCGGGTTGATCCTGGCCGATCACCGGTTGCCGGGCCGCGACGGTGTCGACCTGCTCGTCGATCTCCATCGGCAGTCGGCGACGGCGGCGATCAAGAAGGTGCTCGTCACCGGCCAAGCCGACCAGCAGGACACGATCCGGGCGGTCAACGAGGCCGACCTCGACCACTACATCGCAAAGCCCTGGGATCGCGACGAACTCGTCCGGGTCACGGTCGACCTGCTGACCGACTATGTCATCGAGTCCGGGATCGACCCGCTCGCCCACATGCGCGATCTCGACGGCGCTCGGCTCGCCGAGGCGTTCGCCGACCGAGGACGACCCGAATAGCGCTCGTTCAGCCGGCGATGATGTGGTCGAGCGTCAGGTCGGGCTCGTCGCCCTCGATGCGCTGGAGCCGGTAGCGGCTCTCGAACAGCGCAACGAGATGACCGTCGCCCCGTTCCATGATGCGGATGCCGCCGATCTCACGGAGACGCTTGGCCGACTCTGCGTCGGTCAGACGGATCGCCTCGTACGGTGCGGACAAGATCTCGATCGGCGCGTTGAACTCGGCGTCGAGTCGGTCGGCGAATACGTCGAACTGCAGCTGACCGACCGCAGCGAGGATCGGCGCGCTGTCGCCCATGTCGGGGTCGCGCAGCACCTGCACGACGCCTTCCTCGTCGAGTTGGGCCAGTCCCTTGCGGAACTGCTTGACCTTGCCCGTGTCGAGGGGTCGGGCCGAGGCGAACACCTCGGGCGAGAACCTCGGGATCGGCGGGAACGAGACCGGCGTCGACTCGTACAGCGAGTCGCCGATGTTGAGCCCCTGGGCGTTGACGAGTCCGACGACGTCGCCCGGGTAGGCCTCCTCGATCGTCGTCCGCTCGGCGCCGAACACCGTGGAGGCGTACTTGGTCGCAAATGGCTTCTCGGTGCGGTCGCACGTGAGCACCATGCCCCGCTCGAACCGGCCGGAGCAGATGCGGACGAAGGCGATCCGGTCGCGGTGTGAGCGATCCATGTTCGCCTGCACCTTGAAGACGAAGGCCGAGCAGTCGGCGTCGAGCTCACGCCGGTTGTCCTTGGCGTCGACTCGAGCCTCTGCTGCGGGAGCGAGATCGACGATCGCGTCGAGCACGTGGCGGACACCGAAGTTGGTCAGCGCCGAGCCGACGAACACGGGCGTGCTCTCACCCGCCCGGAACGACTCGAGATCGACGTCGGCTTCGATCGCGTCGAGCAGACCGCTCTCGTCGAGCGCATGCTCCCAGGCACTCCCCTCCTCGGCGGCGGCCGTGTCGGGGTCGACCAACTCTTCGGGGGCGATCGCAGAGCCGCGCACGGTACGGGTGAAACGGGTGAACTCGCCGGTGCGTCGGTCGATCACGCCACGGAAGTCGCCAGAGATGCCGACGGGCCACGTGGCCGGCGTCGGCCGGAGGCCGATCTGCTCCTCGATCTCGTCGAGCAGTTCGAGCGGCTCACGTCCGGGACGGTCGTACTTGTTGAGGAACGTGATGACGGGCAGGTTGCGCGACCGACACACCTCGAACAGCTTGAGTGTCTGCGGCTCGATGCCCTTGGCGCTGTCGAGCACCATCACCACGGCGTCGACCGCGGACAGGACGCGGTAGGTGTCCTCGGAGAAGTCGCGGTGTCCCGGGGTGTCGAGCAGGTTGAGCTGGAATCCTCGATACTCGAACGACAGCGCGGTCGAACTGATCGAGATGCCGCGCTTCTGCTCCATCTCCATCCAGTCGGACGTCGCCGACCGACGGCCGGAACGGGCCTTGACCGCTCCCGCCTCCGCGAGCGCGCCGGAGTAGAGGAGGAACTTCTCGGTGAGCGTCGTCTTGCCCGCGTCGGGGTGGCTGATGATCGCGAAAGTTCGGCGGCGTTGCGCCTCGGCGACGACGGACATTCGGCGAACGATACCGGCGACGGGTCAGGCGCCGTCGGTGAGTGCGCCGGCGTCGCCCCAGGCGGCTTCGATCGCGCCGAGCCGATCGGCGGCAGTGACGCGCAGCGCATCGGCCACGCTGTTCGTGATCAGGTTCAACACCGCCAGCGTGCCGACGTGGCTGTCGAACGGGCCGACCGATCCGGCCGTGACGATGAAGGTCGCGTCGGCCCGCTGGGCGAGCGGTGACAGCACACCGTCGGTGAGCACCGCCGACCAGATCGATCGGTCGGCGAGCGCGGCATGTGCGTCGAGGACCCAGCGTTCGTATCGGCGGAGATCGATGACGAGCGCGGTCGATCTCGCGTCGGCCAAGGCGATCGCCCGACGGACGGCGACCTCGCTGCCTTGGACGCAGTCGACGCCGCTGCGCAGCTGGGCGAGCTGATCCGCGAAGAGTCGACCGACCCCGGCGGTCGCCTCGCCGGACACGATGAGCACCGGCCGTTCGGGATCGGCGAGTCGCTCGACGAGCGCCGTCAGGGCCTCGTCGCCGACGGAGCCGAGCGTGGCTCGGACGTTCGCGAGTTCGGCTTCGGCGTGAGCGGCCACCGACTGGTTCGACGAGTCGTGGATCCGCTCGGCAGCCGGCCGCAACTGTGCCGACAGTTCGCCCTGGATGCAGTGCTGCAGCTCCGAGTAGCCGTCGAAGCCGAGCTTGTTCGCCAACCGGACCACCGACGCCGCTCCGACCTCGGCGGTGCGGGCGAGATCGGCGACCGTGCCGAACGCGACGAGTTGCGGCGATGCGAGGATCGTGGTGGCCACTCGACGTTCGGCTGCAGTGAGACGGGCGCCCTCGGCGCGGATCCGTTCGGCGACCTCCATCGGCCGAGAATCTACACCGTCGATCCGAACCCGACGTCGACCCGCTCGGACAGGCCGGTCAGCAACCCTTGATGTCGAGTGAAGGTCGAGGGTCGAGAAGAAGTCGAGACTTTGGAAAGCCCGGCCGGCCGAAGGTGCGGCGAACGTAAAGTTTCCTCACGATGTTTGACCCAGAGGATGGTAACGACCACTCTGCGTCGACAAGACCGAAGAAAATCACCCGTACTGTCGCTAAATCCTTGGACGAACCGGGGCGCCTCGGAGTTGACTAGGTGGTGCTCAACGAAGACGCGACGCGGCGGGACTGCGTCGAACGATGCAGAGGTGATCAGACATGAGTGCAGCGGCGGAACGCGGTGGCCTTCGGGGTCGACTGCGGCTTCTCCTTTCGATGGCGATGGTGACGGCGACAGCCGTCGTCATCTCGCCGTTCTCGCCGACCCCGGTGGCCACGGCTGCCGGCCCGGTGAGCGAGGACTTCAGCAACGGCTACGCCACCAACAGCGGCAGCGGCTGGCCGAACGGGTCCGCCTGGGACGAGTCGGGCGACAACGACTCACCCAACAGCGGCACCATGTCGATCGTGTCCGGAGCGCTCGAGTTCGACGATCTCGACAGCGACTCGATCAGCCGTGATCTCGACCTGACCGGTTTCGCCCCGGGCGCGACCTTCAGCTTCGAGCTCGTCGACGAGCAGGCCGAGGGTTCGAGCGAGTCGCTCGTGTTCGAGTTCAACCCGGACGGCCCGGTCGGCTGGCAGACGATTGCGTCCACCCCGAACTCGCCCGACGGCACACGGTTGTCGTACGTGTTGCCGTCGGCTGTGCTGACGGACGGCGTGTTCCGCATCCGTGGCGGCGACACCGGTTGGCAAGGCGGCGACGAGATCACCATCGACGACCTCCTGTTCGCCGACTACGTCGCCAACCCCGACCTCGACGCCTCGTGCGGCATCGACGTCGAGATCATCCTCGACGAGTCCGGCTCGATCGACTCCGAGGGTGCGATTCCCGAAGTCGAGGGCGCGGTCCGCGCGTTCGCCCAGGGCCTCGCCGGCACCACGTCGTCGCTCCGGTTCATGGAGTTCTCCACCACCGGGCGTGACGCCACGATCGGTGGCACGAATGCACTTCAAGAAGTCGACGCGGCACTGCTCGGCGACATCGACGCCTACCTGAACGGCACCGGCCCGACCGGTGACGTCACCACCTACTCGCCCGGCGACAACACCTCCGACAACCTCAACTTCACCAACTGGGAAGCCGGCCTCGACCGAGCCCAGCCGAACAACGCCGACCTCGTCGTGTTCATCACCGACGGTGTGCCGAACACCGTCGGCACCGTGAGCCCCTCCAACAACAACGGTGGCGGTTCCGATGCCTCGGCAGCCGCCGCCTTCGAAGAAGCGGCCGCCGTGCGCGCCGCCGGCACCAAGCTGCTCGGCGTCGGTGTGGGCCAGGTGACCAACACCGGCAACCTCGAGCGCCTCGAAGAGCTCGTCGAGCCGAACGGCGCCCAGACCTGGGAGGGCACCGGCACGCTCGACATCAGCACCGTCGACGTGATCTCCGTCGAGAACTTCGAAGATCTCGACGACGCGCTCCGGCAGGTCGTGTTCGCGCTCTGCTCGCCGTCGGTCTCGATCACCAAGGTCGACCAGAACGGTGACGCCGTCGCCGGACTCGACTTCACCGGCACCGTGAACATCGCCGAAACCGGCGAAGCGATCGACGAGTTCGAGTGGGTCAGCCCCGTCACAGGCCTCGCCTCCTCCGTCGGTGTCACCCAGACCGACACGACGACCGGCTCCGGCTCCACCCTCTTCCAATGGGTGCCCGGTACCGTCGCCGATCCCGAACCGTGGGCGTCGACGTTCACGTTCACCGAGAGCCTGACCGGCGACTTCGCCGGCTGGACGCTGCCCGCCCAGCAAGACGCCTGCTCCGTCGACCGCCTGCTGTCGACGCCGGCACCCGACGGTTCGATCTCCGAAACCATCGAGGTCGACCTGATCGCCTCCGGACCCGACGGCAACGGCCTCGTCACGTTCTCGCTCCAGGAGAACGGCCAGACCTTCGAGATCGGCAAGGGCGACATCGTCCGCTGCGAAGTCCAGAACCTCGAGCCTGCGACCATCACGATCGCCAAGGCGGTCGACAACGACGGCACCGACAACGACACGTTCGGCTTCACCGGCGACCTCGGTGCCTTCGACCTCGACGACACCGGCACCGACACCGAGAGCTTCACGGTGGCCCCCGGCACCTACACCGTCACCGAGTCGGACCCGACCTCGCAGTCGTACGAACTGACGGGCATCGCGTGCGGCAACGTCACCGGCACCGCCGGCGGCACCGCCGACCTCGCCAACCGCAGCGTCGAGATCGACGTCGAAGCCGGCTCGGCGATCACCTGTACCTTCACCAACACCGAGGTGCCGGCAGCCGACCTGCAGATCACGAAGAACCCGTCGCCCGACACGTTCCCCGAACAGGACGGCTCGGTCACCTACACGGTGACGATCACCAACCCCAACGGCGCGGACAACCCGATCGACATCACCGCGATCACCGACAGCGCCACCCTCAACGGTGGATCCGCGGTCGGCGTGAACCTCCTCGGAGCGTTCCCGCAGCCCTACCCGGGCGGTTCGGTCACCGCCAGCACCTGCCCGGCGCTGAGCGGCACCACCGTCGGCGACGCATCGGTCGACTGCGAGTTCACGGTGGCCTTCACCGACCGCAACGCCGGAGACGACATCGACGACACCGTCACGGTCGCCGGTACCGACACGCTCGGCAACCCGATCCAGCGGACGGCGTCGGCCGAAGTCGACGTCACGCCGGTCCCGCCGTCGATCCTCGTCGACAAGCAGAACAAGGCCGGCGAGGCGGTCGTCGCCCCGGGCGGCACCGCCACCTACACCGTGACGGTCACCAACAACGGCACCGTCGAGGACGTCACCCTGACCGGCGTCTCCGATGTCGTGACCGTCGGCGGTTCGACGATCGCCACCCCCGACCTGACATCGAACGCCGCTCCCCTGGTGTCCAACACGTGCACCGACCTGGTCGGCACCGTGCTCGCTCCGACGGAGTCGTACTCCTGTGAGTTCGCGATCACGGTGTCCGGCCTCGCACAGGGTGACGTGCTGCTCAACACCGTCACGGTGACGGGCGAGGACGACGACCCGACGCCACAGACGACCGAGGACGACGACCCCGCCGAGCGCACCGTGCTCGGTGAGCCGCCCGCCATCACCGTCGACAAGTCCGACAACGACGAGACGATCGCCGAGCCCGGCGAGAGCATCGTCTACGACATCGACATCACCAACGAGAGCACGACCGAAGCGGTCACGATCACCGAGATCACCGACGAGGTGTACTTCACCCCCGATGGGGGCAGCCGTGCACTCGCCGGCACCGTCACGATCACCTCGGGTTCGGTGAGCTTCGTCGAGGCCAACGCCAGCGGCGTGACCCTGGTCGGCACGACCTGCGACGCGGACGATGCCGACGGCGGCATCGGCTCGGTCCTCGCGATCAGCGGCGACGCCGGCGACAGCACGTCGTGCAGCATCACGCTGAACCTGCCCGGCAACGCCGGCGACGACTACGACGACAAGGTGGTCGTCAAGGGCGTCGACGAGACCCAGGACCCGGTCGAGGCGGAGAACACCGCTGAGACCCCGGTCGTCGACGTCGAGCCGACGATCCTGGTCGACAAGTCGGCCAACCCGACCAGCGTCCCCGAATACGGCCCCGAGGCTGCTCGCACGGTGACCTTCACCGTCGTCGTCACCAACGACAGCGTCAGCACCGATCCGTTGACGATCACCTCGCTCGAGGACAGCGACTTCGGCGACCTGTTCGACGCCGGCAACACCGCCGTGACCTCCAACACTTGCGGTGCGCTGCAGGGCACGGTCCTCGCTCCCGGTGCCTCCAGCGCCCCGTGCACGTTCACGGCGGTTCTTTCGGGCACCGTTGCCACGCCGCACCAGAACACGGTGACCGTCCAGGGCACCGACGACGAGGGCAACACGGCGGTCGACGACGACGACGCACAAGTCGACTTCACGAACGTCGACCCGACCATCGACGTCACCAAGACCGCCATCGACCCCGTGTCGAAGACCGTGCCCGAGTTCGGCGACGACGTCATCTACGAGGTCACGGTGACCAACACCTCCGGTGAACCCGTCACCATCACGAGCCTCGTCGACGACAAGTTCGGCGACCTCGACGGCCAGAACGACTGCGCCATCGGCACCGAACTCGCCCCGACCGAGACCTACACCTGCACCTTCACGGGCTTCGTCGCCCAGGACCAGGTGAACACTCCCCCGACGTCGACGAGCCACGTCAACGTCGTGACGGCGAAGGCCGTCGACGACGAAGGCACCGAGGTGACCGACTTCGACGACGAGACCATCACCTTCACGCCGGAGCCGCCGCAGATCGAGGTCACCAAGACCGACGACGACGCCACGGTCCCCGAGCCCGGCGGCCCGGTCGAGTACGACATCACGATCACCAACCCGGCCGACGCGCTCGAGAACATCGTCGACATCACGACGCTGACCGATCAGGTCACCATCGTCGAACCGGCGGCGATCCTCACCTACGACCTGCTCGGCGCGACGCCCGACGGCCGACTGACCGCCAGCGACTGCGCGACCCAGATCGACGCTGCGCTGCCGCTCGTGCCTGGCGAGAGCGTGAGCTGCACGTTCACGCTCGACCTGTCCGACCTGACCGCGCAGTCGGTGTCCGACATCGTCACCGTGGTCGGCGTCGACAACGACGGGCAATCCGACGACGACACCGACACCGAGGAGACGCCGATCACCGACGTCGCGCCGGCGGTCCAGATCGTCAAGACGGCGAACCCGATCGTCATCGACGCAGGCGACTCGACGACCTACTCGTTCGAGATCACCAACCTGTCGAGCATCGAACCGCTCTTCATCGTCGATCTCGACGACGACATGTTCGGCTCGCTGAACGGTCTCGACGCCAACTGCGGTTTCAGCGTCGAGACGCCCGTCGAACTCGCCCCGAACGGGGAGGCGGGTGACTCGATCACGTGCGTGATCGAGCTGACCCCCGACTTCGTCAACGACGGTGTCGACGGCGTCCACACCAACGTGGCCACCGTCACCGCCGCCGACGACGAGATCCTGAAGAGCCTCGACGGTGAGGATCCGATGGACTTCGTCACCGACGACGACGACGCGCAGGTGTACGCCAACGCCGACATCGTCTTCGACAAGGTCGTGAACGACGACGACACCTCGTTCGTCGACGGCGTCTGGACGATCGCCTACGACATCGCCGTCGAGAACATCGGCCTCAGCCCCGCCGACTACGACATCGTCGACGAACTGAACTTCGGCGACGGCGTCACCGTCACCTCGACCCAGGCGACGGGTCCGGTCACCGTCAACACCGACTTCGATCCCGACCCGGATTCGCCCTCGTTCGACAACGAGCTCGTCTCCGACGTCGAGCTCGCGGCCGGAGTGACCCACACCTACCGAGTGACCGTCACCGCGACGGTCGCCGACGCACCGGCCGGCGCCGGGGCGTGCAACCCGGACGGCACCACCGCCGGCGGCTTCCTCAACATCGCGACGGTCTCCGTCAACGATGAAGCACAGCCCCCGGTCTCGGACTGTGAACCGTTCAGCACCCTGACCCTGAACAAGGTCCTCGTCAACGACGACGGCGGCAACGCCGGCTACGACGCCTTCTCGATGACCGCTACCCCGTCGCAGGGCGGCGCGGCGATCCTGGACGGCACGACGAGCGTCACCGGCGCCATCCCCGCCGGCGACTACGACCTCGCCGAGCCGGCCCTGGCCGGCTACAGCTCGAGCGGGTGGACCTGCTCGACCGTCGAGGGAGCGGTCACCGTCGAGAACGGCACCGCGACGACCGGTTCGATCTCGATCGCCGACGGCGACGACGTCACGTGTGAGATCACGAACGACGACGACCCTGTCGACCTCGAGCTCACCAAGAGCGACGGCGGAGCCACCGCCGTCGCCGGCGGCGACCCGTTCCCCTACACGATCACCATCGAGAACATCGGCACCCGCGCCGTCGACACCGACGAAGACGTCGTGGTCGTCGATGCGCTGCCGAGCGGCTTCGAGTGGGTGTCGTTCCCCGACGACGCCCTCGAGTTGCCGGTGTGCGCCGTCGACGGCACCGATCCCAGCGTCCTGCGCTGCGACGTCGACCCCGCCGACCTCGGCGTCGGCGAGCAGGTCGTCATCCAGACGACGGTGCGGGCGCTGCCCGACACCCCGGGCGGCACCTACACCAACGTTGCCTGGGTCACCACCGACGACGATCCGGTCTGCGACCCGCAGGCCCAGGATTGCGACCCGACGTGTGAAGAATCGTGCACGCCGCCGCCGTGCCCCGATGGCGACGTGCCCGGCAGCAACGTCGGCTGTGACGACACCCCGGTCGTGCACGAAGGCGAACTCGAGATCGTCAAGGTCGACGACGTCGACTTCACGGTGATCAACGGCGACACCTTCAGCTACGACCTCTCGGTGAGCAACACGGGCCCCTCGCCCATCACCGACGTCGTCGTGACCGACGATCTGCCCGACGGCCTCACGCTCGAGAGCGTCTCGGCGAACCCGGCCCATTGGACGTGCAACGACACCGACCCGATCTCGTGCACGTACAACACGCCGCTCGCCGCCGGCCCTGCGGCCTCGTCGATCACCGTCACGGTGACCGTCGACGATGATGCGATCTTCGCCGACGACACGATCGTCAACGTCGCCGTGGCCAACGGCGATCTCGACGACGAGCCGTTGCCGCCGGTCGACGACGACGAGGAGACACCGCTCGAGCGGACGCTCGACGTCAAGCTGCTGACCACCGACTGCCTGAACGACGCACCGTTCATCACCTACGAGATCGACGCCGTCGGTTTCGTCCCGACCGGTGACGTCACCTTCCGTCTGTACGACGCCGACGACAACCTCGTCGACACGATCGTGCAGTCGGGGCTGTCAGGTCGGTTCGTCTACCCGGGCGCCGCCGTGGACGGAGCGGGCAACGGCATCGACTGGCCGGGCTGGAAGCTGGAAGACGGCGTGTGGGTCCTCGACGACTCCGACGCCATCCTCCGTGACGGCCTCCGGGTCGAGGTCGAGGTCAACCCCTCGGTCACGACCTCGGTCGAGTACCCGCCGGCCAGCTCGGCCTGCGCCGACCCGACGCAGACGTCGGCCGACCTCTCGATCGAGAAGACGGCCAGCGTGGCGATCGTCGCCGTGGGTGACGGCACCGGCGCCGAGGCGTTCGACTGGACACTCGACGTCGCCAACGCCGGCCCCGACCCGGCGGTCGACGTGGTGGTGCAGGACATCATTCCGTCGGTCCTCACCATCACCGGTGTGTCGTCCGACTACTTCGACTGCTCGACGAGCGGCCAGACCGTGACGTGCACGCGTGGCACGATGCCGGTCGGCGGCGCCGGCTCGATCACGATCTCGGTGTCGCTGCCCGACAGCGCCGTCGCGGGCCCGATCGAGAACGTCGGCAGTGTCGAGTCGAACGTGCCCGATCCCGACCTGTCGAACAACAGCGACGATGCCGTGGTCGACGTGGTGTCGCAGGAGCCGCCGGTCACGCAGGCGCCGCCTCCCGTGACCCTCCCGCCGACGGGTTCGAACGGCACCAGCCCGATGATCCAGATCGGCCTGCTGCTGCTCGCGGTCGGAGCGATCGGTGTCGTCGGCGCACGTCGCCGACGGGGCATCGCCGGCTGAGCCGAGCTGGCCCAACCGAGCCGGCTGAACCGACAGAAGGGGTCGATTTCCGTGAGGAATCGGCCCCTTCGTCGCGTCCGGACGTGCCCGTCACACGGCTTCACCACCTCTTTGCAGAGTGCAATTGACTGCCCGATCAGTTGCCCGTATCGTGCCCCTTGCTGCCGGGCTCGCCCGGCCGATCGGTAACCATCGAGGTGAAACGTGGGGGCACGTTCGTGGCATCAATCGACATCATCAGCACCCGGGAACAGACCGACGACGCCTGGATGGCGACGGCGGCGTGCAAGGGGCTGACGCACCTGTTCTTCCCGACGCCGGCCGAGCGGCCGCAAGCTCGGGAACGACGTGAGGCAGCCGCCCGTGAAGTGTGTGCCGGCTGTCAGGTCCGGGCGACGTGCCGCGACTTCGCTCGCGACGAGCACGAGTACGGATTCTGGGGTGGCGAGTCAGAGGACGAACGGCACGCTGCCGGGTTCCGCCTGATCGCCCCGATCGGCGTCCGAGCCCGCTCAGCCAGCTGACGAGTCGGTCGCTCCGGCGACCAACTCCACCGCAGCCCAGGCGTCGACGACGTCGGTTCGGGTCACCACGAGTGGAGCGAGCGCCTCGATCACGTGGTCGTGCCGCTCCGCGAGAATGCCGCTGATCACCAGCCGGCCCGCGGGTGCCAGCACCCGGCGCAGGTCGGGCGCCAACGCAACGAGTGTCGGTGCCAGGATGTTCGCGACGACCAGGTCGAACGGTCCGTCGATCTCGGCAAGCGGCGTACACGACGCATCGATCCGGCTGCCGACACCGTGTCGAGCGGCGTTGTGATCGGTGGCTTCGCGTGCGGCCTCGGCGACGTCGATCGCCACCACACTGCTCGCTCCGCGCTCGACCGCCACGATCGACAGCACGCCGGTGCCGCAACCGACGTCGAGCACTCGATCGCCGGGGCGCACGGCTCGCCAGACGGCGTCGGCCGACAGTCGCGTCGTCGGGTGATCACCCAGCCCGAACGACCCGGCCGGCTCGATCTCGATGACGGTCCGACCCGGACGGAGCGGGGCATCCGACCACGCCGGTCGGATCTCCAACTCGTCGTTGACCTCGATCGGCACGGCGAACTCGCGCCACGTTTCTGCCGGCGTGTCGTCGACGTCGACGAATGCGACGTTCCAACCGGCCGGCAGTGACCCGAGACGCTCGGTCGACACCTGATCGTCGGCCGCCAGCACCGTCCGGAAGACGACACGATCACCGTCGTCGCGCTCCTCGATCGCCGACGCGCCGGCGGCCCACAGCCGGTCGGTGGCGAGATCGGCGTCGTGCGCGGGCACGACGAGTTCGACCACCCGCATCAGTCGAGGCGCCGAAGTTCGTTCCGGAAGCGCTCGGCACGCTGCACGTACGCCTCGACGCCCATCGTGATCACCTCACGGCGAGCCCGCCCCTCCTTGATCGTGGCCGGTGACCCGACCGCGATCGCACCCGACGGAACGTGCGTGCCGTTGAGCAGCACACTGTTCGCGGCGACGATCGCCCACGACTCGACCTCGACCTCGTGGAGCACGATCGAACCGTTCCCGACGAGCACGTCGTCGTGGATGTGGCACGCCTCGAGATGCACGATGTGGCCGACGACGCACCGATCACCGACGACCGTCGGGATCTGCGGTGTGGTGTGGAGCACCGACCCGTCCTGAACACTCGACTCGGCCCCGATCCGGATCTCGCCCTCGTCGCCTCGCAGGACCGCGCACGGCCACACCGAACTCCGTGACCCGATCGTGACCGAGCCGATGATCACCGCGTCGGGGTGCACGAAGGCGTCGCCGGCGATGGAGGGTTCCTGGTTGCCGAGTGCGTAGATGGGCATCGCGGCGAGGGTACCGGACGACGTCGTTCTGCCTGCATCCGATGCCCATCTCAATGGTGCGGAGCGGTCTGGAGGCGATACCGTTGCACCCCATGTCCCGACGGATCGATATCGAACTCACCAGCGCGCTCGACGACGGCGCCTGGACGTGGCGCGCCGCTGGCGCGAAGCAGCCCAAGGGCACGCTCGACGGATCGATCCTGCCCGACGGCGCGAAGGTCGGCGACGAGCTCAAGGTCGAGGTCGAGCAGCACATGGACGGCCTCAGCATCTTGTCCGTCGTCCAGGGCCGCCAGAAGTCCGACAAGGGCGACGTGCTCGAGATCCTGCCGTCGGAGCGCGAGTTCCAACCGGTCGTCGAGACGCGCGCCAAGCGCGAGCGTGGTGAGCGGCGTGGCGGCGACGGCCGTGGACGTCGACCCCGCCGCGATCGCGACGATCGCGGCGGCCGCGACGGCGACAACCGTCGTGGTGACGGCGAACGGCGCGGTGGCGGCCGCAACCGTCGCGGCCCGTCGTTCACGCCGCCGCCCGAAGTCCCGCAGCGTCCGAAGCCGAAGCGCCTCCGCCCCGGCAAGGCGCACCGTAACGAGGTCCTCCAGGAGCTGCCCGAGGAGCAGCGCCCGATCGCCGAGCTCGCCCTGCAGGGCATGCCGGCGGTCCGTCAGCGCCTCCGCGAAGAGAACGAACGTGCGACCAAGGACGGTCGCGCTCCGATGCCCGAAGCGTCGGTGCTGAAGCTCGCCGAGGAACTGCTGCCGCGCCTGCGCGTCGCCGAGTGGCTCGATCGCGCCGAGGCTGCCAAGCAGCAGATGGCCGAGCTCGATCTTCGCGACCTGCGCAGCGTCGTCGCCGCGGCGAACGACCCCATGGTCGCCCGTGACGATTCGACCAAGGAACTCATCGACGAGATGCGCGCCGCACTCGTCACCAAGCAGGAGCAGGAACTGCAGCTGTGGTTCGGCGACGTCGATGCCGCGCTCGCCGTGGGTCGGGTCGTGCGTGCGTTGCGCCTGTCGTCGCAGCCGCCCAAGGCCGGTGTGGTCTTCCCCACCGAGATCTCGCAGCGTCTCGTCGACAGCACGAACGCCTCGCTCGCACCGATGGACAGCCCCGATCGTTGGATCGCGATGCTCGAGGCCGCCGCGTTCTCGCCGATCCGGAGCCAGGTCCGTCCCGCCCGCAAGCCCGACACCGTGAACGACGACCTGTTGGCCACGGTCAAGCGGCTCGCGCCGGCGCTGCCGCAGGTCGCCGAGCTGTTCGAGATCGAGGTCGACCCGAAGGCTCCGATGCCGAAGCCGCTGCGCCCCGGCCCGAACCGCAAGGGCAAGAAGCAGGCGGCCAAGCAATCGGCTCGCCCCGCGAAGCAGTCCGCCAAGGGTGACCAGCAGAAGGGCCGTGCGCCGAAGGCCGATCAGCCCGAGCAGACCGCGCCGGCACCGACCGCGCCCGAGGCCGAGGAGCCGACAACCGACGCACCCGCACCGGCTGCCGAGGCGCCGGCTGCCGAGGCTCCCGTCGAAGCAGCCGCCGAGGCTCCTGCTGCTGACGAGCCGGCTGCCGAGGCGCCGGCGGCCGAGGCTCCTGCGGCCGACGCTGCTGACGAGCCGGCTGTCGAGTCCCCTGCGGCCGACGCTGCTGCCGAGGAGCCGACCGAGGGCTGACGCTCCGGTTGGGCTCGCCCGACCGCTGCTCAATACGATCGTCGCCCATGAGCGACGTCGTCACTTTCGAGGCCCGTGAGCGGGTCGGCATCATCACCCTCAACCGTCCCGAGGCCCGCAACGCCGTCAACGGCGACGTGGCTCGCGGGGTGGAGGCCGCCATCGACCAGTTGGAGGACGACGACTCGCTCTGGGTCGGCATCATCACCGCCAACACCGAGGGTCAGGAGCGTCCGGTGTTCTGCGCCGGCGCCGACCTGAAGGCGATCAACAGCGGACAGGCAGGCGACCTCGCCACCGCCAAGGGCGGCTTCGGCGGGTTCGTCTACCGCGAGCGCAAGAAGCCGATCATCGTGGCGGTCGACGGCCTCGCCACCGCGGGCGGCTGTGAGATCGTCCTGGCGGCCGACCTGGTCGTTGCGAGCGAGCGTTCGGCGTTCGGGCTCGCCGAGGCCAAGCGCAACCTGGTGGCCGGCGCCGGCGGGCTCTTCCGCCTCCCCCGTGCGATCGGGCAGGCAGCGGCGATGGAGGCCATCCTCACGGGTGAACCGATCCCTGCCAAACGCGCCTACGACCTCGGCCTCGTGTCGCGGCTCACACCGGCAGGCGAGGCGCTGGCGGAGGCGGAGCGGCTCGCCGGCCAGATCACGGCGTGCGCTCCCCTCGCCGTCTGGGAGTCACGCAAGGTCGTGCTCGCCGCCTTCACCAAGGACGACGACGAGCTGATCGACATGACGAACAAGGCGTTCGGGGTGGTGCTCGGCTCCGAGGACACCAAGGAGGGCCTCGAGGCCTTCATCGAGAAGCGCCAACCGAACTGGAAGGGTCGCTGACCCGTCAGTCGACGTCGCCGATCGCGGCCGAGAGGGTGATCCGCTTGGCCGTGATCGCGGCGCGTTCGTACAGGTTCTTCGTGTCGCGATCGCCGGGCAGGGCTTCGGCCTCGATGCGACGTGCCCCGCGCGCCACGCCCCGATCGATGGCTGCGGCGAGCAAGGCGTCGCCGAAGCCGACCTCGCGCGCTCCCGGGTGCACGAACACGTCGTCGATGTAGAGGACGTCGACGTCGACGTGGAATCGGAGGTAACCGATGCTGACGTCGTCGATCACGCCGACCACGACATCGCCGGCATCGACCGACGGCCACGCCGGCGACTGCGCCGGGTGACGCGCGAGCCACAGGTCGCCGCCGCGCTGGCCGGGCAGGTGCTCCCGGGCCGTCGACTCGAGCCAGACGAGTTCGGGGACGTCACGGGGTATGGCGTCGCGGACGACAGGATCGATCACGGTCGGGATCCCCTGATCGACGGTCGGCCCGTCAGGTGAAGATCGGGCAGTCGTCGTCCTCGATCGGGCACCCCGGCGCGTTCGCACGCACGAGGAGGAAGCAGTTGGTGCAGAGCTGCTCGTCGGCCCGCTTGGGCTGCAGCCCGTCGGGGCCCTCGGAGCGATCGTTGCCGGTGCTCGGACGAGGATCGTCGTCATCGTCGTCGTCATCGTCGTCGTCGTCGGACGCGACCATCCGGTCTTTCAGGATCGCATCGAGATCGGCCTCGACATCGTCGGGGGCGAGCATCTCGTCGTCGTCATCGTCATCGTCGTCGCTGCCCTTGCGCTTGCGGGCACGTGACGTCTTCTCCGATTCCTCGTCGTCCTCGTCCTCGTCATCGTCGTCGTCGCTCGATTCGTCATCGTCGCCGTCGAAGTCGTCGCCGTCTTCGTCGTCGTCCATGTCGTCATCGTCGTCGCCGTCGAAGTCGTCGTCTTCGAGCTCGTCGTCGTTGTCGTCGGTGGTCTCGTCGAGCTCTTCGTCGTCAGCCATCTTGGTCCCTCAGGTCGTGGTACGCGGCCGGATACTAGGCCTCATGGGCCGAAACCCACGCATACCATAGTGTGACAGGCGTCACATCGAGCGCCGCGACTCGGCACGCCGTTCTGCGGCGAGCCGTTCGAGCTCGGGCGCTTCGTGTGTCATGTGCGTCATCGCGGCGGCGACGGCGTGGTGGCCGGCCTGCTCGGCGATCGCCCGATGCATCGCCAATGCGACACGGCGGTACGACGGATGTCCCTGCGGGGCCGAACGCAGCTCGAGCAGGTGGAACGCCTCGCGAGCGTTGAACTGCATCATGTACCGCAGCCGGTACGCCATCGAGACGGCGTACGACGCCTGCTCGGGGAACTGCGCCTTGATGTCGTCGTACAGGCGTGCCGAACGATCCATCGTCTCGTCGAACAGGCCGCCGACGCCCGCCTGCTCGACGAGCTCCGGTCGGGCGTAGCCGTGGTTCGGCGTCAGCGCCTGCCATTCGATCGTGAGCATGCGGTGGCGCTGGAGGTCGCGGAACGCGCCGTAGTCGGACAAGATGTCGAAGCGGTAGTCGACCCGCTCGAACGCCCGGCCCGGCTTGTGGCGTCGGTTCGCTCGGTCACCGACGTAGGCGCGCAGGATCGCCGCCCGCTCGTCGACACCGAGGTTGCGGACCCGTTCGAGCAACACCGTCTCCGGAAGGTGGCTGTGGCTGTAACAGATGGCGGCGAGCAGTTTGTCTTCCGCCTCCGGGTCGAAGTCGACCAGGGAGACCTCCGGCACCGATTCGTTCGGCACCTCGCCGAACAGCCGGCCGACGAGTTCGGCCGTGTCACCACGGGTCGATGCGAGGTAGTCGGACCACTGGCCACCGCGGTCGGGCAGGTCGACGCGCCGCAGGAAGCTCGGGATCACCTTCCGGAGCTCGTGGAGCATCAGATCGGCGTACTGCTGCGCCTCCGGGAGCGGGTGCGACCGCATCCGGAGGAGCAACGCCTCGAACGCCTGCCCCGTGCCGTAGATGCCGACGTTCGACAACGAGGCGGCGGGCAGCATGCCACGGACGGCATCGAGCGCTTTCGCACGCGTCGCCGTCCGGTACACGAAGTCGCTGTCGTCGGGGTCTTGCGGGACCGTGTCGCGGACGTGTTCGGTGACCGTGTTGACCGCCGTCGAGTAGGCGTCGAACATGCGGTCCATGTCGCCGACGTACCGCGTGCCGAGCGAACTCGACAGGAGCGCCGGGTCGCGGTAGAACCGGTATCGCCCACCGAGGCGAGCGTCGTAGCCGATGTAGCGCGTGCTCTGCTCGAGGTAGCTCATCAGCCGACCCCACTCGAGGATCTTGGTCAGGATGTTCGACGCCTGCTCGCACGCCAGGTGGACGCCACCGAGCTGGGCGACGGAGTCGTCGCCGTACTCGAAGAACACCCGCTCGTACAGCTGCTCGGCCCGATCGAGTCCGATCGTCGCGTCGATCGTCTCGTCGCCGTCGATTACGAGATCGTTCACGAACTCGTCGAGGAAGAGACGACGCAGACTCTTCGGGCTCCGGCTGTACCGAGCGAACAGGGCACCCTTGACGACCTCGGGCAGATTGACCAAGGCGAACACCGGTCCGTCGAGATTCGTGAAGTAGCGCCGAAGGACGTCGGACTCGTCGCTGGTGAACTCCTCGGGCACGTACACGGTCACGGGACGACATGGTAGGAGCCGAGCACCCCGCTCCGGAGGATCTTCGTCCAGCCCCTGGTGAGGGGCTCAGAACAGCACGGTGAAACGGTCGGCCAGGCACCGAACCGTCAGGGTTCGCGTCGAGCCGACGTGCTCGCCGTCGACCCAGACCCGGTGGGCGCGATCGAACTCCCACCGTCGGTCGGTGATGCGACCGACCTCGATGTCGGGGTGTGGGACGTGGGTCCCTGCCGGCAACCGACTCCGTGCAGCCCAACGGGCCCGCACGGACATCCCCGCCGCACACTCGACGACGTCGAGGCGCCCGTCGTTCGGGTGCGCTCGGGGCGCCACGTTCCACTCGCCGAGGTGATCGACGTTCATGCACGCGACCACTCGCCCACGCCACCACGACCGCCGGGCGACGACGTGGGCGACACCCAGCAACGGTTGCCCGTCGTCGAGCACGACCTCGATCGCGTCGAGTTCGACCTGCTGCACCGGATCGCGTGGCGGCGGCGACCCGAGGCTCCGGAACACGTCACCGCCGGCGAGCCCGATCGGTCCGTCGGCAGCGGCGAGCGCACGGTCGGACGCAGCGACGGACAGATCGGCCGGTCGCGGCACCTCACTCCCCCACGGCTCGCCTCGCCGGATGGTCACGGGCCGACCACCGACGAGTCGGCGACGACGCCACGGCGAGCCGCCTCGACCGCTCGTCGCGCCGCCGACCGTGTACCGGAGTCGGTGGCGACGTATCCCAGCTGGCCGAGCAGGTCGACGAGCTGCTTCGTGGTGCGCACGAAGTCACCGCCCGTCAGGTCTTCCTCGGCGACGATGTCGGCGAATCCCTCACCGCCGACCCAGGCGTACGCGATCGCCAGGAAGCCCGGATCGGGCGCCCGGTGCTCCGAGAGGCCGTGGCGGCGCTCGTCGGCCGCCAACCGGTCGCTGATCTCGGCGAGCTGTTCCCACCGCCGTCGTACCTCGTCGTTGGGGAACCACGGCCGAGGCGGGTCGTCGGGCGACCGGTGCTCGTACACGATGCACGACACGAGACCGGCGAGCGATGCGTCGTCGAGCCCGTCGAACACCCCGGCGAACATCGCCTCGCTCACCAGCAGATCGGACTCGTGGAACAGGTTCGACAACGCGTCGCCGCGCTCGGTGAGGTGCCAGGCTGCGGCGTCGACGTAGCCACGTTGTTCGAGGATGTCGAGCACGGCGTCGAACTCACGGCCGAGCGAGGAGTTGCGTTGCTCGACCCGCTGCTCGAGCGAGTCGATCTCGGCGGCGGTCTTGTCGGCGCGTTGCGCCGCCTCGAGCCGCTGCCGGAGTTCGGGATCGTCCTCGACCGGATGACGAGCGGGTCCGGTGGTGCCGGCACGCCGCCGGCCACCGCGCAGCTTCGCTCGCTTCAGGCGCTTGCCGACCTCGTCGCGGTAGTCCTTGCGGTTCGGCGAGTAATGACCCGGGAGCACGATCGTGCCCATCGGATCGACCGGAGCGTCGAAGTCGTCGGCCGACAGTCCGATCGAGTGGCCGCTCGGCGTGATGACCGTGACCTTGATGCCGCCCGACCGGTGAGCGGTGGCGACCACCGCCGCCGGGCCGAAGTGCTTGCCCTTGTCGACGTGGATGACCTCGCCCGGGCGCAGTGCGGCCAGCGACTCGTCGATCGGGCCGCGCACGGTGCCGTCGGCGGTGTGCGTGCGGCGATACTCGTCGATGTCGCCGAACGGGCTCGCCGCCTGGTCGCGCAGCTCGGTCAGCCGCTCGCGCTGACGCTGCAGCCGTCGTTCGATGCGGACGATGTCGCGGTCGGCCTGGTGCTGGGCGAACGAGAGGGTGAGCAGCTGGCGGGCCCGATCGCGATCGTAAGTGCGCACCAGGTTGGCGACCATGTTGAACGTCGGGCGGAACGCCGAACGCAGATGGAAGCTCCGGCTGAGCGCCAACTCGGCGACGTCGTCGAATCGGACGAACGGGCTCCACAGCACCACGGCGGCGCCGCGGTCGTCGATGCCCCGCCGCCCGGCGCGCCCGGTCAGCTGCGTGAACTGGCCCGGCGACAACGTCTCGTGCCGGTCGCCGGTGTACTTCGTGAGCTTCTCGATGACGACGGTACGTGCCGGCATGTTGACCCCGACCGCCAACGTCTCGGTCGCGAACACGACCTGGAGGAGACCTTCGACGAACGCCTGCTCCACGACCTCCTTGAACGGTGGCACGAGACCGGCATGGTGCGAGGCGACGCCGGCGTCGAGCTGACGGAGGAACTGCTCGTACCCCAACACGTCGAGGTCGTCGTCGTGCAGGCCGGCCAGACGGTCCGCCGCGATCTCCCGGATGCGCTCCTGGTGCTCGGGCTCGCTGAACGACATCCCACTGTCGACGAGGTTCTGAGCCGCGGCGTCGCACTGGGCACGGCTGAAGATGAAGTAGATCGCCGGGAGCAGGTTGCGGTCGGCGAGGGTGGCCACGACCTCTTCGCGAGACGGTGTCGCCAGTTTCCGTTCGCCGCTCCCGCGCGGCGTGCGGTCGCGACGGCGCCGACCTCCGAAGCGGACGCCGCTGGCATCGATCCGGATCGCGTCGCGGTTGGGTTGCCCATCGACGATCGTCGGCATGAAGCGGAGACGGCCGTTGGTGCGATCGGCGACGAAGTAGAACTGGTCGAGCTCGACCGGCCGGCGCTGCTCGACCACCACATGGGTGGGTCCTCGAACCGTGGTGATCCACTCACCGAGGTCGCGGGCGTTGCTCACCGTCGCCGACAAGCACACCAGCTGCACGTGCGCCGGCAAGTGGATGATGACCTCCTCCCACACCGGCCCCCGGTACTCGTCCTGGAGGAAGTGGACCTCGTCGAGGACGACGACGCCGAGCGTGGTGAGGTCACGCCCGGCGTAGATCATGTTGCGGAGCACCTCGGTCGTCATCACGACGATCGGCGCGTCGCCGTTGATCACCGTGTCGCCGGTCAGCAGGCCGACCGACTGATCGCCGTGGAGCGCACACAGATCGCGGTACTTCTGGTTCGAGAGCGCCTTGATCGGCGCCGTGTAGAACGCTCGGCGGCCCGACCGCAGCATGGTCTCGACCCCGTACTCGGCAACGACCGTCTTGCCGCTCCCGGTGGGTGCGGCGACGATCACGTGCTGGCCGTCGTCGAACGCGTCGAGCGCCTCGACCTGGAACCGGTCGAGTTCGAACGGGTAGCGCTCGACGATCGCTCGACGGAAGCTGCCCGGCACCGGACTCACTCCGGGTTCTTGCCCTGGACGATGCGACCGATCAGAACGGACAGCAGGTACAGCACCACCATCGGCACCGACAGCGCCAGCAACGAGATCGGGTCGCCGGACGGCGTGATCGCTGCGGCGAGCACGAACGTGCCGACGATCGCGTACCGCCACGCCTTGAGAAGGGTCCGCCACGACAGCACCCGCAGGAGCTGCAGGAACACGAGGAGCACCGGAATCGTGAAGCCGACACCGAACGCGACCACCATCAGCGTGACGAGCCGGATGTAGGCCTGCACCTGGAAGACCTGATCGACGTCCTCGCCCGCCCAGTCGATCAGGAACTCGAGGGCACGCTCGAGCGTCGTGAAGGCGATGAATCCGCCGAGGAGGAACAGCAGGCACGACGAGAGCACGAAGCCGAGCGCGTACTTCTTCTCGTTCTTGTGCAGCGCCGGCACGATGAACTTCCACAACTGCCAGAGCAGCACCGGAGCGGCCAGCACGATGCCCCCGTAGAAACCGACGCGCAGGCGGGTCGCGAGGCCCTCGACCGGGTCGAGGATGTTGAGCTTCACGTCGCCCGTCGACGGGTCGTAGGCGTCGCCGCAGTAGTCGGCGCCCCGGCGGGCGCACAGGTCGGCGTACGGGCCGGTCAGCACGTCGAAGACCCACTCCCAGGCGAGGACGACGATCACGACGCCGATGAGCACCGCCAGACCGGCCCGGATGATGCGCATCCGGAGCTCGGCCAGGTGCTCGACCAGCGTCATCTGTCCATCGGGGTTGGGGGCGCGCTCCTCGCCCCGGCGCAACGACACCACGGTCAGCTGGCCCCGTCGGTTCCGGTGTCGGCCGAGCGGTTGGGCGTCGGCAGGTCGCCGAACGCATCGCTGCCGGTCGGACCGGTGGGCGCGTCGGGCGGGGCGGGGCGGAACGGCATGTCGTCGGTCGGGACCGAGTCGGGATCGGCGGGGCGGAACGGCACGTCATCGGTCGGGACCGAGTCGGGATCGGCGGGCGCCAGGTTCATCGCGCCGGCCTCCGACATCTCGCCCGACTTGGGCTTCTCGTCTCGTTCGCCGTTCTGGAGCTTGGTGAAGTCGGCGGAGTCGCGGAGCAGGTCGGCGGTCTCCTTGACCTCCCGGACCGGTTCGTCGAGCACCGACCGGAACTCCGACTGGAAGCTGGAGGACATCTTCTTGAGCTCGCCGTACATCTGTCCGGCCTTGCGCATCGCCTCGGGCAGTTTCTCGGGACCGAGCACGACGAGCGCGAGCAGCAAGATGATGACGATCTCGCTGCCCTGGAAGTTGAACACGTTCGGCAGTCTAGGGACGTGGCGTCCCGGCCACCGCTCCTGGCAGACTGTCGATCTCGTGCAGCAACGTCTCCCGTCCCTGCTCCCCCACCAGATCCTGTTCGCCCACCGCGGCGCCCGCGCGCACGCGCCCGAGAACACCCTCGAGGCGTTCGAGCTCGGTTTGCGACTGGGCGCAAACGGTCTCGAGAGCGATGTCTGGGTCACCGCCGACGGCGTCCCCGTGCTCGACCACGACGGCGAGATCAAGTCGGGCTGGCTCCGCAAGCGCCCGATCGGCGAGCTGAAGCGCAGCGAGCTGCCCGAGCACATCCCGTCGCTGCTCGAGCTGTTCGACCGGTGCGGTACCGACTACGAGTTGTCGCTCGACCTCAAAGACGAGCACGCCGGCCCGGTCGTCATCGAGACGATCCGACTCCACCACCCCGACATGCTCGGCCGGACCTGGCTGTGCCACTGGGAGCTGCCGACGCTGCTGTCGCTCCGCCCCCTCGACGCCGATGTCAAGCTCGTCGACTCGACCCGTCTCCACCGGCTCGACGGCGGTCCCGAACGTCGTGCGGCGATGCTCGCCGATCACGGCATCGACGCGATCAACATGCGCGGCCCCGATTGGACGGGTGGCCTCGTCACACTCTTCCACCGCTTCGAGCGGGCGGCGTTCTCGTGGGACCTCCAACACGACCACGAGCTCGACAACGCGCTCCGCATGGGTGTCGACGGCGTCTACAGCGACCACGTCGATCGGATGTCGGACGCCGCTGCCCGGCTCGCCTGAGCCCGCTCAGCGGGTCGACACGCAGCGGCTCAGAGCCACTGCCAGTCGGCGCGTGGCCAGAACACCACGAAGGCCCGACCGACGAGGTCGTCGTAGGAGACGGCACCCAGCGCACGGCTGTCGTGGGAACCGGGCCGGTTGTCGCCCATGACGTACACGGCGTCGTCGGGGATGACGATCGGTTCGATCGCCGAACCACAGTTGCCGGGCGTCACCACCGTCGGGTCGAGGTAGGGCTCGTCGAGGCGTTGGGCCGGGACGTCGTCGGACGGATCGGTGTCGATCCAGACGACACAGTTCTCCATCCTTATCTCTTCCCCCGGGAGGGCGATGACCCGCTTGATCAGGTCGCGTTCGATCGCTCCGCTGATCTCGTGGAGCACGACGACGTCACCGCGACCCGGCTCGTGGAGCTGGTACGACATCTTGTTGACGAACACCCGGTCGCCGGGCGACAACGTCGAGTACATCGACTGTCCGTCGACCACGAAGTGCGCGAGCAGGAAGGTCCGCACGAGAATCGCCACGAGGAGCGCGACACCGACCACGACGACCCAGTCGAAGAAGGCGCGAGCGCCGGACGAGAGGCCGGTGCCGTCATCGGGCGCAGGCGGCTCGACGAGGGTGTCGGGCTCGGCGTCGTCGGAGTCGGCCCTGTCGGCGTCGTAGGTCTCGGTCACAGCGTCAGCAACGGTATCGGACGGTGTCCCGGGACGGGGCGCAGCGCCTCACAATGATTCGATGAGCTTTTCGACCCGTTCGTCACGGCTCTTGAACGGATCCTTGCAGAGCACCGTTCGCTGGGCCTGGTCGTTGAGCTTCAGGTGCACCCAATCGACGGTGTAGTCACGGCGACGTTCCTTGGCCCTTTTCACGAACTCGCCGCGGAGGCGGGCACGGGTGGTCTGGGGTGGGGTGTCGATCGCGGCCTCGATGTCGTCATCGCTGCAGACCCGCTCGACGAGCCCGCGATCCTGCAGCTTCGTGAACGGGCTGCGACCGCGGGTGACGTCGTGGTACTGCAGGTCGAGCAGCTGGACCCGTGCGTGGCCGAGCGGCAGGTCGTGGCGCTCCCGGAACGCCTCGAGCAGCTTGTACTTGATCACCCAGTCGACCTCGCGGTCGAGCTTGAGGGGGTCGTTCTCGAGCTGGGTCACGCAGTGCTCCCACATCTCGAGCGCCCGCTGTTCGAGCGGCGGGAAGCCCTGACTGTCGGCGTAGCGCAGGGCCCGGTCGAGGTACTCGCGCTGGATGTCGAGCGCACTCACCTCGCGACCGTTGGCCAGGCGGACCGTGCGGCGACAGGTGATGTCGTGGCTGATCTCGCGGATCGCTCGGATCGGGTTCTCGAGCGTCATGTCTCGCAGCACGACGTTCTGGTCCTCGAGCATCCGCAGCATGCAGGCCGCGGCGCCGACTTTCAGGAACGTGGCGTACTCGCTCATGTTCGAGTCGCCCACGATCACGTGGAGCCGCCGGTACTGCTCGGCGTCGGCGTGGGGCTCGTCGCGGGTGTTGATGATCGGTCGGCTGCGCGTCGTCGCCGAGCTGACGCCCTCCCAGATGTGCTCGGCGCGCTGGGCGATCGAGAACGTGGCGCCGCGGGCGGTCTGCAGCACCTTGCCGGCACCGGCGTAGATCTGACGGCTCACGAAGAACGGGATCAGGACCTCGGCGTAGTGGGCGATGTCGTCGCTGCGTCGGGTCAGGTAGTTCTCGTGGCACCCGTAGCTGTTGCCGGCCGAGTCGGTGTTGTTCTTGAACAGGTAGATCGTGCCGCGGATCGACTCTTCTTCGAGTCGCTGCTCGGCCGACTCGACGAGCGATTCGAGGATCCGCTCCCCTGCTTTGTCGTGGACCACGAGGTCGTACAGCGAGTCGCACTCGGGCGTCGCGTACTCGGGATGCGATCCGACGTCGAGATACAGACGGGCGCCGTTCTGCAGGAACACGTTCGAGGACCGGCCCCACGACACGACCCGGCGGAACAGATATCGGGCGACCTCGTCGGGGCTCAGCCGACGCTGCCCTCTGAGCGTGCACGTGACGCCGTACTCGCTCTCGAGTCCGAAGATCCGACGCTCCATGACCGCACCGTAACAGGAGCCGGTCGGCCCCGGTCCTCACGTGGCGCGGGTGAAGCGGACGGTGGTGCCGGCGGCGGCCTGGGCGACGACGGCGACGTCGTCGGGATGGACCACCGCCACGACCGGGTAGCCACCCGTGGTCGGATGGTCGGCCAGCATCATGATCGGGTCACCGTCGGGCGGCACCTGGATCGCGCCGCGGACCAGGCCTTCGCTCGGCAGCTCCGCACCCACGGTGCGGCGCAGCGAACCACCCGTCAGTCGGACGCCGACCCGGCTCGACGACGTCACCCGCCACGCAACGTGCGTCATCGACCGCACGACGTCGCCGTCGAACCAGTCGGCACGGGGACCCGGCAGCAGTCGGGCCCGCGACTCTCCGTGGCGGGTCGGGACGGTCTCGCCGTGTGGCGCCGACCGGGGTTCGGGACCGACTGCCAGCCGATCTCCCACTCGCAGTGCTGCGGGCCCGAGATGGCTCAGCGTGTCGGTCGAGCACGACCCCAGCACCGGCTCGACGTCGATCCCCCCACGAACCGCCAGGTAGTGCCACTGTCGCCCGCCGGCCGGCACCCGAACGGTCTCGCCGACGCCGAGGGTCCGGGCGACCGGCTCGAGGTCGCTCGCGATCGTCGCCGCCGTCACGGCCCGGACGACCAACCCGCCGACGGTCTCGAGCGCCGGGGCGTCGCCCTCGTTGCCCACGAGACGATTCACCACGGCCATCAGCGCCGGGTCGACGGCGCCGCTACGCGGCACACCGATGTGGGCCCAGCCGGCGCGTCCGCGATCCTGCACCGTCGTCAGCAGTCCGGCGTCGACCACCTCGATCATCGCGGCACGAACCTCACCGACGTACCCGGCGTGAGACGAGCCGGTGGTTCGGCGTGCACGTCGAACAGGACGACGTCGGTCCGCCCGATGAGGTGCCAACCACCAGGCGACGCCGTCGGGTACACGGCGCTGAATCCTGCGGCGATCGCGACCGACCCGGCGGGCACCCGGGTCCGCGGGGTGGCCCGTCGGGCGAGATGGAGCTCGGGCGGCAGCCCGTCGAGGTAGGCGAACCCCGGCGAGAACCCGCAGAACGCGACTCGGAAGGTGGCACCGGCATGTCGTTCGATCACGTCGGCGGTCGACAGGCCGGATCGTTCGGCGACCTCGGCGAGATCGTCCCCGTCGTAGACGACCGGGATCTCGACCGGTCGGGTGTCCCCCTGGTCCGCTTCGCGATGCTCGGCTGCCGAGAGCGCAGCGACGACGGTGTCGACCGCCTCCTGGCGATCGACCGTGATCAGCAGGGTCTCGGCCGCCGGGACGATGTCGACGACCCCGGCGAGGCCCAGCCGCCGTACCGCTTCCCCGACCACGGCCGGGGGTGCGTCGAGGTCCTCGACCAGGACGGCGCTCGGGCCCATCGGCAGGACGCGCATGACTACAGCGCGAACGCGTGGACGCCGACCTCGGCCATCTCGAGACCGGCCCGGACCGCACGAGCCAACTCGACCGCACCGTTGGTGTCGCCGTGGACACAGATCGAGCGGGCGTGCACCTCGACGTGGGTTCCGTCGATTGCCGTGACCCGACGTTCGGTGGCGACGGCGACCGCTCGTGCGGCGACGATGCTCGGGTCGGTGATGACGGCGTCGGGCTCCGAACGCGGCACGAGCCGACCGTCACCGAGGTATGCCCGGTCGGCGAACGCCTCCGGCACGGCTTCCATCCCGAGCGCGTCGGCGACGGCGAGCAACGGCGAGCCGGGCGCACCGAGGATCGCCATCGACGGATCGAACTCGTGGGCGGCGGTGGCGACCGCCTCGGCCTGGTCGTGATGCGTGACGCAGGCGTGGTAGAGCGCACCGTGCGGTTTCAGGTACTTCACGCCGGTTCCGGCGACCTGGGCGAACCCGTCGAGCGCACCGAGTTGGTACAACACGGCGTCGCGCAACTCGCCCGGATCGATGTCGATGAAACGACGGCCGAAGCCGAGCAGGTCGGGATACGACACCTGCGCCCCGATCGTCACGTTCCGCTCCGCAGCGGCATGGCAGACCCGGCGGAGCGTGCTCGGATCGCCCCCGTGGAACCCGCAGGCCACGTTGGCACTGGTGACCACGTCGAGCATCGCGTCGTCGTCACCGAGCGACCAGATGCCGTACGACTCACCGAGATCGGCGTTCAGGTCGATGGCGGGCACGGCCCCACCTTAGATCTCGGTGGATCGAGATGTGAGCGAACCGAGCGCGCTCCACAGGCCCATCACCGCGATCGCGACCGCTGCACCGATGCCGGTGCCGAGCAGGTTGGCCGCCATGTCGCTGCGCTCGACGGCCCGGGTGTCGCTCCAAACGCCTTGGCCCAGCTCGATGACGAGCGACGATGCGGCCACGGCGACGACGACGAACGGGGTCGCTCGCCATGACCACAGGGTGAGCACGGCGAGCACGGTGACCACGGCCCAGAGCACCACATGGACCACGGCGTCGGGCTGCGACGCCGCCTCGCCGGCCAGTTCGGCCGGCCGCCCGGCGAGATCGACCCGGTTCCAGAGCCGCTCGATGCGAGGGCCGAGCACCGTGCGCAGCACGCCGGGCGCTCGGTCGGAGAGCAAGAGCGCAGCGCTGAACAGCCCGGCCGCGAGCGCGCCGAGCGCGATGACGGCACGCAACCACCGGGGCGCCCGCGAGCGCGGGCCACCGAGGAGCGGTCGGTCAGCGACCGAGCGCTGCGACGACGTCACCCTCGGCGAGACGGTGGAAGCATCGGCGGCCGTTGCCACGCGACAACTGCGCCACCTCGAGCTCGCTCGTGGGCAGCTCCCGATCGGGCCCGGCGAGCGCCTCGACACCGATCCGGACGGCGTCGTTCAGATCGAGTCCGTCGGAGAACGATTCGGCCAGGCGACCCGAGATGGCCTCCGCATCGCCACCGAGCACCGCCGTGTCGCGCTGGTCCATGACGGTGCCGTCGTAGAGGATGTGGAACATCTGGTCGCCGTCGGGCTCGAGGCCGACCTCGGCGACGAGGATCTCGACCTCCATCGGCTTCATCTCGTGGGTGAACACGGTGCCGAGGATCTGCGCGTACTGGTTCGCGAGCGTGCGGGCGTCGACGTCGTCGCGCGAGTACTGGAACCCCTTCAGGTCGGCGGCGCGGATTCCGGCGACCCGGAGCTGGTCGAACTCGTTGTACTTGCCGACCCCGGCGAACGCGATGCGGTCGTAGATCTCGCTGACCTTGCGCAGCGTCTCGGACGGGTTCTCGGCGACGATCGCGATCCCGTCGCTGTAGCGGATCGCGACCAGCGCCCGGCCGCGCGCGATGCCCTTGCGCGCGTAGTCCGCGCGGTCTTTCATCACCTGCTCGGGTGCGACGTAGAACGGCATGCTCATGCGTCGTCACCTCCGAGCGCCGGGTCGGGTGCGGGCGGTGTGGTGCGCACGAGGACGTCGTCGGCGATGCGCCGGAAGCGCTCGGCCAGATCGTCGTCGCCGACCGGTTCCCAGCCGTCGGACGTGACCGTGGCGACGATCGGGTAGATGCCGCGCAGGGCATCGGGGCCACCCGTGGCCGAGTCGGCGTCGGCGGCCTCCCACAGCGACCGCACCGCCAGGTCGATCGCGTCGTCGCGCGTCATCGCCGAGCGGAAGCCGACCTTGATCACGGTGCTGGCGTGGAGGCTGCCCGAGCCGGTCGCGACGTACTCGCGCTCCTCGTAGCGGCCACCGGTGACGTCGTAGGCGAACAGACGCCCGACGTCGCGTCGCAGGTCGTACCCGGCGAACAGCGGCACGACGACCATGCCCTGCATGGCCGCCGGCAGGTTGCCGCGCACCATCATCGACAGCTGGTTGGCCTTGCCCTCGAGGCTGAGCGGTGAACCCTCGACCTTCTCGTAGTGCTCGAGCTGCAGCTGGAAGAGGCGGATCATCTCCATCGCCGGGCCGGCAGCACCGGCGATGGCGACGCCGCTGTACCGATCGGCCTGGACGACCTTCTCCATCGCCCGATGCGAGATCAGGTTGCCCGACGTCGCCCGGCGGTCGCCCGCCATGACGACACCGTCGGCGAAACGGAGTGCGACGCACGTCGTGGCGTGCGGCACGTCGATCTGACCGGACTGCTCGCCGTGGCCGGACAGGCCGACGCGCCGGAGCAGCTCCGGGAAGTTCGAACCCGGATCGTCACCGGGCTCGAAGAACGGCATCGACACGGACTACTGCCCGCCCTTCTGCACGTAGGACTTCACGAAGTCTTCGGCGTTGGTCTCGAGCACTTCGTCGATCTCGTCGAGCAGATCGTCGAGGTCGGCCTTCAGCTTCTCGCCGGACTCACTGACGGCGGGTTCGGCTTCTTCGACGGTCTCGTCGGTGCGGTCGCTTGTGGTCTTCTGCTTGTTGATGCGTTCTGCCATGAGGATGGCCTCGCTCGTGTCAGGCGCCGAGCCGATCGAGCAGCTCGGCGGCGGTGGTGCTCTCGTCGATCAACGTAGCAACATGATGGGCGGTCCCGCGTAGCGGCTCCATCATCGGGACGCGACGCAGCGGGTCGCGCCCGACGTCGAACACCATCGAATCCCAGTTGGCGGCGACGATGTCGTCGGGGAACTTCTGCAGGCATCGGCCACGGAAGTAGGCCCTGGTCGTGGTGGGCGGTTCGGTGATCGCGTCGATGATCTCGTCCGGGTCGGCGATCGTGCGGAGACCGACGCGGTACGCCAGGCCCCGATCGGTGCGGAGATCGTGGTATTGCAGGTCGATCGCCTTGAGTTTCGGCGAGTCGGCCGGTAGGTCGTGTCGGCTGCGGAACCCGTCGACCAGGCGCCGTTTGGCGACCCAGTCGACCTGGTCGGCGACCGACTCGGGGTCGGCCTCGAGCGCCGTCAGCATCGTCTCCCACCGTGCGAGCACGTCGTGGCCGACGTCGGCGCCGACGGGTTCGAGACCGTGGGTCTGGGCGTACTTCTGGGCCCGTTCGAGCAGGCCGAACTGGATCTCGAGCGCGGTGGCGCGGCGGCCGTCTCGCAGCATGATCGTCTGCCGGAGCGTCGGGTCGTGACTGACCTGGCGCACCGCAGGCACCGGATTGCCGAGCACGAGATCGTCGCCCATCACGTCGTCCTCGATCATCGCGAGGACGATCGCCGTGGTGCCGACCTTCAGGTAGGTGGCGACCTCGCTCATGTTGGCGTCGCCGGCGATGACGTGCAGGCGGCGGTACTGCTGCGGGTCGCAGTGCGGCTCGTCGCGGGTGTTCACGATCGGACGCTTCAGCGTCGTCTCGAGACCGATCTCCTCCTCGAAGAAGTCGGCCCGCTGGCTGAGTTGGTACGCGACGTCGCCGGGTTCACGACCGGGTTGCTCACAGCCGACCTTGCCCGCACCGCAGAACACCTGTCGGGTGACGAAGTGGGGCGTGATCTGGGTGGCGATCCGACCGAACGGCACCTCGCGAGCCATGAGGTAGTTCTCGTGGCAGCCGTAACTGTTGCCCTTGCCGTCGGAGTTGTTCTTGTAGACGATGACCTCGGCGCCGTCGTCGAGGATGTTGTCCGCGTGACGCATCGAGCGCCGGATGATCTCGTCGGCGGCACGGTCCCACGTGACCGCCTCGAGCGCGTTCGTGACCTCCGGGATCGAGATCTCGGGGTGGGCGTGATCGACGTAGTAGCGGGCACCGTTCGGCAAGACGGCGTTGACCAGGGTCGTCTCGATCTCGGGCGCGAAGACGGCGTCGAGGTTGAACCCGCGTGCGTCGTTCGCCGGGGTCTCGTCCTCGAAGTCCCAGCCGACCTTCTTCGACGTCGCGCTGACGTAGGCGTTGATCAGGAGCGACGAGGCGCTGACCGGATTGTTGTCGCCCCCACGCACGACGATGCCGTACTCGGTCTCGATACCGCAGACCTTGTGGATCGACATACGCGCACCCTACCCGTGATCGGTCCGGTCGGCGAGGGCGGCGGGCGGCACCGAACGCTCAGTCGGCCAGCAGGGCCTTGGCGATCGCCCGGGTCTGGATCTCGTCGGTGCCGGCGTAGATCTGGAGCACCTTGGCGTCGCGGGCCAGCTGTTCGACGTGGTACTCGGCCATGTAGCCGTTGCCGCCGTGCAACTGCACCGCTTCGAGGGCGCACGCGGTGGCCTGCTGGGCCGAGTAGAGCTTCATCGCGGACGCCTCGGCGAACGTCATCGTCTCGCCGGCGTTCGACATCTCGATCGTGCGCCAGACGAGGTTCTGGATGTTCATCCGGGCGACCTCCATCGTCGCCAGCTTCTGCTGGATCAGCTGGAACTCACCGATCGGCTGGCCGAACTGGACACGCTCCTTCGCGTAGGCGACCGACACCTCGAGACACTGCTCGATGATGCCGAGCGCCATGGCGGCCACGCCGGCACGCTCCTGCTGGAACGTGGCCTTCGCACCGGAACGGCCGCCGCCCGACTTCGGGTCCTCGTCCTCGCCGATCAGGCGGTCCTTGCCGACGCGCACGTCGTCGAGGAACAGTTCGCCGGTCGGCGACGAGTGCATGCCCATCTTGCGGAGCGGGGGCGTCTGGGTGAGGCCCTCCATGCCGGCGTCGAGCACGAAGCTGAGCACCTTGCGCTCCTTGGGGTCGTTGCCCTCGTCGAGCTTGCAGATGAAGACGATCGTGTCGGCGTAGGGACCGTTCGTGATGAACGTCTTGTTGCCGTTGAGGACGTACTCGTCGCCGTCGCGCCGAGCGGTCGCCAACATCGAACCGAACGCGTCCGAACCGGAGTTGGGTTCGGTGATCGCCCACGCACCGACCGTCCGCAGCGTCAGCAGGTCGGGCACCCACCGCTCGCGCTGGGCGATCGTGCCCTTGCCGTTGATCGCAGAGGCCGTGAGACCGGTCGAAACCCCGAGCGCCGTCACGAGACCCGGGCACTGGCGGCACAACTCGATCGTCGGGATCAGCGAGAAGCCGGCGTCTCCCCCACTGTGGCGGCTCGGACGGTCGGACGGGTCGACCTCGCCCGCCGCCACCTGCTTGTCGAACTCGAGGCGCTTCCAGAACGAGGCCTCCGCCTGTTCGGCGATCCCGAACTGGGTGTACAGCTTGCGGAGCACCTCGTACGGCGGCAGGTCGCCGTGCTCGAGATCGTCACGGATCGGGATGATCTCCTTCGCGATGAAGTCCTTCATCGCGGTGCGGATCATCTGGTGTTCCTCGGACCATGCGTACATGCCGCTCACCGTATGCGGCGCACGGTCGTGCTCGGAAACCGCGACGCATGCGCGACGGCGCTGCATCGGCGAGACTCGCGACATGACTTCTCGGACATTCGTGGTGGGCGTCGACGCGACCGATGAGGGCGGACGCGCCCTCGAGTGGGCCCGAGCGGCCGCCTACGCCAACGACTCGATCGTCGCCGTCCACGCCTGGAGCCTCCCGACGATGGTCGGCATCGACACCTTGGCGATGATCCCGGTCGACGACATGGAGCGCGTCGCCGCGCAGGGGCTCGCCGAGCTGATCGACCGGATCGACGACGACCGGATCGAACCGATGGCGGTGCAGGGCCACGCTGGCCGGGCGATCGTCGACGTCGCCGCCGAACGCAACGCCGACGTGGTCGCGGTCGGTCACCAGGGTTCGGGCCAGGCGACGATGGTGCTCGGGTCGACCGCCAACCACGTCATCCACCACGCCGAGTGCCCGGTGGTCGTGTGCCGGGGCGACCATGCGCCGGAGCCTTTGCACGTGGTGGTCGGCGTCGACGATCACGACCTGGAAGACGGCGAGAACGAGTCGGTCCGTGCGCTCCGGTTCGCGGCGATGATGTTCCCCGAGGCCCGCATCGACGCCGTGCACGCCTGGTTCGTGCCGATGGTCGCCGCCGGGCGGTTCTCGAACGCCGGCGGTGACTTCGACGACCTCGACGCCGACGCGATCGCGGTCGTCGAGCGGGTGATCGCTGCCGCCGACGTCGATCCGGCCGTCACCGTGACCGCCCGCCCGGTGAACGGCACGCCGGAGTTCGCCCTGATCGAGGAGTCACGCGAGGCCGACCTCATCGTGGTCGGGTCGCGCGGCCGAGGCGGGTTCCGGGGCCTCCTGCTCGGATCGACGAGCCTCGATCTGGCGAGCCACAGCCACAGCCCGGTCGCGATCGTCCGCTGAGTGGCGGCCGCCACTCGTCGCTCGCGCCCGACGCCGATACCGTCGCACGGGTGATCCCCCTCTCGGTCCTCGACCTGTCGGTCGTGCGTGACGGCGGCACGTCGTCGCTCGCACTCGACCACACCACCCGGTTGGCTCAACACGCCGATCGGCTCGGCTTCCTGCGGTTCTGGGTCGCTGAACACCACAACATGGGAACGGTCGCGTCGACGACGCCGGGCGTGCTCGCAGCGCACCTCGCCGCCACGACCGAACGGATCAAGGTCGGCTCGGGCGGCGTCATGCTCCCCAACCACGCACCGCTCGCGATCGCCGAGCAGTTCGCACTGCTCGAGTCGCTGTACCCCGGCCGGATCGACCTCGGTATCGGTCGGGCTCCGGGCACCGATCCGCGGACCGCGTCGGCGTTCGGCCGTCATCCGCACGAGAGCGTCGAGAAATTCCCGCGCGACCTGATCGACGTGATGGGGATGCTCGGCGACCAGCGGGGCGACGAAGGGATGTGGACCTCGTTCCGTGCGACGCCGGTGCTCACCAGCTCCCCCACCGTGGCACTGCTCGGGTCGTCGGGCTACAGCGCTCAGCTGGCCGGCATGCTCGGCCTGCCGTTCGCCTACGCCCACCACTTCGACACCGGTCAGACGAACCTCGCATCGCAGCTCTACCTCGACAAGTTCGAGCCGTCACCGGTGCTCGATGAGCCGTACCTCATCCTCGGCGTCGGTGCGCTGGCGGCCGAGACCGACGACGAGGCGGCGCGCATCGGGCTCCCGAGCCAGATCCTCCGATTGGGGATCCGCACGAACAAGCGGAATCCGCTCGTGTCCCCCGACGCTGCCGTCGACCACCCCGACGCCCAGCAGGCGCGGACCATGCCATCACAGCAGCTGATCGGCAGCACCGAACGGGTGGTCGAGGGGTTGCGAGATCTCGTCCACCGGACCAAAGCAGACGAACTGATGCTCACGGCGGCCACCTACGACCTCGAGGACAGGCTCCGCAGCCTCGATCTCATCCACGCCGCCTGGCGGTGACCGGAAGGGGTCAGGCACCATCTGGCATTCGACCTGACGACCACCGCGACGTGGCACGCCAGATGGTGCCTGACCCCTTCCGACCCCTTCCGCTATGCCATGGCGATGCGGTCGAACCAGCGGTCGAGATCGCGAACGCTGACCAGCGGGTTCATGACGAGATCGCGTTGGCCCTTGTCGCCCGAGATGCGCAGGCGCGCCGGATACGTGTGGTGCAGTTCGACCACCCGCCGGTCGTCGACCGGGATGATGCGACCGCGCGACGTCAGGCGAGGCACCCACCACCGCTGACCGTCGACGTCCCACGTCCGGATGAACAGGACGACATCGAGCAACACCACCATGCCGCCGAGGAAGCCGAACACGGCGACGATCCGGAAGTACCACGGCACCGAGTCGGTCGCCGCAAGGATCCCGACGGCGAGCGTGACGGCGAGCGCCGCGACCCAACGCACCCAGGTGCGCCACGAGAGGCGCAGAGCGATCGGGGCCACGAACCGCTACAGGTACTGACCGGTCTGGGTGCGTTCGATCGTGCGACCACCGAGCGGGTCGTGATCGTCGCCCTGGTTGACGAGGGTGCGGATGAACACGATCCGTTCGCCCTTCTTGCCGGAGATCTTCGCCCAGTCGTCCGGGTTCGTCGTGTTCGGCAGGTCCTCGTGCTCCTTGTACTCTTGCTTGATCGACGCGATCAGGTCGTCGGCGCACACGCCGCGCGTGCCACCGCTGATCACCCGCTTGATCGCCAACTTCTTGGCGCGACGGACGATGTTCTCGATCATGGCGCCACTCGCGAAGTCCTTGTAGTACAGGATCTCCTTGTCGCCGTTCTGGTAGGTCACCTCGAGGAACCGGTTGGCGTCGTCGTCGCGGTACATCTCCTCGACCGTGCGGTCGATCATCACGGGGACGTCCTCGCCCTCCATGATCGGGATCTCGTCGGTCAGATAGCGAGCGAAGATCGCCGTTGCCGCAGCGGCGCTCGGACGCTCGATCTTGATCTTCACGTCGAGACGGCCGGGACGCAGGATCGCCGGATCGATCAGGTCTTCGCGGTTGGTCGCACCGATCACGATGACGTTGCGGAGCCCCTCGACACCGTCGATCTCGGCGAGCAGCTGGGGGACGATCGTCGATTCCATGTCGGAGCTGATGCCCGAGCCACGGGTGCGGAACATCGAGTCCATCTCGTCGAAGAACACGATGACGGGCCACCCCTCCTCGCTCTTCTCACGAGCTCGCTGGAACACGAGGCGGATCTGGCGCTCGGTCTCTCCGACGTACTTGTTGAGCAGTTCGGGGCCCTTGATGTTGATGAAGTAGGAGCGGCCCTTGCCCTCCCCCATCTTGTCGGCGACCTTCTTGGCCAGGCTGTTGGCCACCGCCTTGGCGATCAGGGTCTTGCCGCAGCCGGGCGGCCCGTAGAGCAGGATGCCCTTCGGTGCCGGCAGGCGATGCTCGGCGAAGAGGTCCTGGTGCAGGAAGGGCAGTTCGACGGCGTCGGCGATCTCCTCGATCTGGTCGTCGAGGCCGCCGATGTCGGCGTAGCTGATGTCGGGGACCTCTTCGAGCAGCAGGTCTTCGACCTCGGGCCGTGGCAGCTTCTCGAGCAGCATGTTCGACCGGGGGTCGAGCCGGAGCATGTCGCCCGCACGGAGCCGCACACCGCGGATCTGGCTCGCCAGTTCGACGACGAGTTCTTCGTCGGCGCGGCCGACGACGATCGCCCGGACGCCGTCGTCCATCACTTCCTTCAGCGACACCACGTCGCCGGTCGTGTCGGGGTGACGGGCGTCGATCACGTTGAAGCTCTCGTTCAACGCGACCTCGGCGCCGATCTCGAGCAGGTCGAGGTCGATCTCGGGATGCACCTGGACCCGCATCTTGCGGCCGCTGGTGAGAATGTCGATCGTGTCGTCGTCGTTGAGGCCGACCACGACGCCGTACGCATTCGGCGGTTGGGTGAGCTTGTCGACCTCGTCGCGCAGTGACGCGATGTGCTCGCGCGCCTCGCGGAGGGTGTAGCTCAGTTTCTCGTTCTGGGCCGTCGCCTGCGACAACTGGCCCTTCGTCTCGAGCAGCCGCTCCTCGAGCGAGCGGATGCGGTTCGGCGTGTCGGCCAGCCGAGAACGCAGATGGGCGTTCTCTTCCGCGGCCATGGTGAGCTGCGCCTCGAGTGCGGCACGCTCGTTCGCCTGGTGGTCGTCGCTGTTCACGCTGTCGTCCACGTCCGTTTCCTTTCCGGTCGTGTGCTCTTGGTCTGAACCTACACGCGCGTCTGCGATCTCGCGTGGCACCGAAACGCCATCCGTGGCTGGCTCGTCCGGTCCTGGTGCTCATCGGTAGGTTGCCGGGCCATGACCGCCACATCGTCCGCCCTCCCCGCCGCGTTCGACAACACCGTGACCCGCCAGCTCGGCGTCGAGATCCCGATCGTGCAGGCCCCGATGGGCTGGATCGCCCGCAGTCAGCTCGCTTCCGCCGTGTCGCAGGCCGGGGCGATGGGGATCATCGAGACGTCGTCGGGCGAACTCGACGCCGTCAAGGACGAGATCCGGACCATGAAGGATCTCACCGACCGACCCTTCGGTGTGAACATCGCGCAGGCATTCGTCCGCGACCCGTCGATCGCCGAGTTCGTGATCGAGCAGGGTGTGGAGTTCGTCACCACGTCGGCCGGTTCGCCCACCAAGTACACCTCGACGCTCAAGGAAGCGGGCCTCATCGTGTACCACGTCGTGCCGACCCTGCAGGCAGCGCTGAAGGCGGTCGACGCCGGCGTCGACGGGCTGATCGTCGAAGGCGGTGAAGGCGGCGGCTTCAAGTCGCCGACCCCGGTCTCGACGATGGTGCTGCTGCCGCTCGTGTGCTCGCGCGTCGACGTGCCGGTGATCGCCGCCGGCGGCATCACCGACGGCGCCACGATGGCGGCCGCGTTCGCCCTCGGGGCCCAAGGCGTCCAGATGGGCACCCGGATGGTGTCGGCCGCCGAGTCACCGGTGCACGACAACTGGAAGCAGGCGATCGTCGACGCCGCCGAGACCGACACCGTGCTCCTGAACCAGCGCCACTCCCCCGCCCTGCGTGCGCTCAAGACCGGGCGGACGACCGCACTCGTCGACGCCGAGCACAACGTGTTCGCCGACTTCGGTGACGCGAAGTCGCTCTACTACGGCGGCGACATGGAAGCGGCGATCGCCCTGTCGGGACAGGTCGCGGGTCGGATCGACTCGGTGCGTCCCGTGGCCGACATCATCGGCGACACCGTGCGAGAGTTCGGCGAGGTCGTCGACCGGCTCGCCGGCGTCGGATCCCGCTGACCGCCCGGACATGGGACGAAGGTCACGACCTGGTCGGATCTGGGCGTCATGTTCGTTTCCGAGGGGTCGGCCGTGTAAACTCGGCACTGTCTATTTCCCGCTCGAAGGAGTCTGAATTCACATGAAGGTCTGGATCGATCAGGATCTCTGCACCGGCGACGGGCTGTGCGAAGAGATCGCCCCCGACGTGTTCACCCTGCTCGACGACGGCCTTGCCTATGTGGTCGAAGGCGACAAGATCTTCGCCGAGGCGAAGGGCAACCCCCAGGGTGCCGAGGGACTCGCCGAGTTCCCCGACAGCCAGATCGACGCCGTCGTCGAATCCGCCGAAGAGTGCCCGGGAGAATGCATCTTCATCGAGCCGTAAGGTTTGATTTCACGGGTTTGCGTGTGCCGCATCGCTCGTGATCTCCGGGGACTGTGACACGGCGTTCGCCGTTGCAGGGTCCGACGCCTGAAAGAACTGAGTTGACCGCCTGGCCCTCCGGGTCGGGCGGTTTGCTCGTTTTCAGGTCACTCGCAGCGGGAACGGGGTGGCGGTCAGCGCCGGGGGCGTTCTCCGCCGAGGCGTTCTACTTTGGGGTCGGTGCGCATGGCTCGGTTCTCCATGCCGAGGAAGCGGGCCACCGACAGGAACGCCGTGTGGGCGACCATGCGGTGGTCGGGACGGACGGCCTGACCGTCGATCTTCCAGCCGCGGTGGAGCACCTCGATCGTGCGGGCGTCGATCCACTTGCCACGGAAGCACTCACGAACCTGCTGGGCCTGGACGATCGACGGGGTGTACGCCACGACGACGGCTCCCGGGTGCAGGCGCTGCTCGAGGTGCGGGATGACCTGCCACGGCTCGGGCAGGTCGAGGACCGCACGGTCGAACGTGCCGTGCTCCTCACCGATGCCCTCATAGCTGTCGGCGATGTGCACGTCGTACCGGTCGAGGACGCCCTCGCCCATGAACTCGCGGACGTTGGCGATCGCCCGCTTCGCGAAGTCTTCCCGGACCTCGAACCCCACGATGTCGGCGCCGTATCGGAGCATCGTCATCGACATGGCGCCCGAACCGACACCCGTCTCGAACACCCGCATGCCGGGTCCGATGTCGGCCAGCATGCAGATGGTCGCCAGATCTTTCGGGTAGATGACCTGCGCCCCACGCGGCATCTCGAGCACATAGTCCTCGAGGGTCGGCCGCAGCACCGTGTACTCGGCGCCCTTCGTCGACTTGACCACCGCGCCGTCGCCCTGCCCGATGATGTCGTCGTGGGGCACGAAGCCGGCGTGGGTGTGGAACTCGCCGCCCGCGAGCAGCGTCACCAGATAGCGACGCTTCTTCGCGTCGAGCAACATCACGCGGTCGCCCGCGGCCAGGGCCTGCATCAGTCGTTTCCTCCTGCGGCCGCCTGTGCGGCCAGGTAGGCCTTGCGGGCCTTCTTGTTCAGAACCATTTCGACGGGCACCGGCTCGACACCGGCGGTGCGCTCCTGCAGCCGGCAGAAGGCGCACACCGGTGCGTCGCCCGAATCGGGTGCGGTCGTGGGTGCGCCGCACGAGGTGCACGCCAGCAACCGGGCGCGCTCCGAGGATCGGCGCTCGGCCAACAACGGCGCCATCTTGTCGACGAACTCGAGGTAGAACGCGGCCTTCGAGCCGGGCGACTCGCGCTCGATCGAGTTGAGCGCCTCCTTGTACGACAAGTGCTTGTTGCCCACCGCCATCGGGCATTCCTCGACCTGGTAGTCGATGCCACGGACGATGCACCACGCCGCCATCTCCCGTTCGGTCAGACGCACGAGCGGCTTCACCTTCTTCGGGAAGCCGTCGCGGGCGGGCAGCACCGGCAGCTGACGTGAGAGATAGTCGATGTCCCACCGCAGGGTGTTGCCGAACAGGACCGCTGCCTCGTCGTCGAGGTTGTGGCCGGTCACGACGACGTCGTAGCCGCCGTCGAGCGCCGCCTTGTCGAAGATGTGCCGCTTCGACATGCCACACGCCGAACACGGCACCCGCTTGGTGACCTTGGCGGCGGTGGGTACGTCGTAGCCGAACTCGTCGCGCAGGTCGACCGTCGTCAGCGTCAGGCCGCGTTCGTCGGCGAAGTCGCGGGTGAACTCGTACGACACGTCGCTGTACTCGCCGATGCCGAGACCGATGTACAGGCCGTCGGCTGCGTAGCCGAGTTCGTGCAGGATGTCCCAGACCGCCAGGGAGTCCTTGCCCCCGCTGACGGCGACGAGGATGCGGTCGTCGGGCGACAGCATGTCGTAGTCCTTGATCGCCTTCTCGACCTGGCGACGACAGAGCTGCAACAGGTGCTCGGCGCAGAAGTTCGCGTTGTGACGCGGGAGGTCGATGATCGCCGGTTCGCGGCAGACGCGACACTTCGAGCCGCTCATCGGGGGCCTCCGCCGGGTCGCGGGCTAGCCGCCCGAGACGACGGGGCGGATTTCGATCGTGTCGTCGGGGTCGAGTCGTCCATCACCAGGCACCAGTGTGCCGTTGCGGATGACCAGGAACGACTCGCGATTCATGTCGAGTGAGTCGAGCAACTGGTTGACGGTGCTCACCCCGTCGACCGTGATCTCGCGCTTGGGTTGCCGGAGGCGGACCAGCATCGGAGTCAGGCAGAACGCTTGCGACGCTTCTTGGCCGGCGGGATGCTGGTGATCAGCACCGACTGGCCGGCCTTGAGCGTCTCGGTGGAGAGCTTCTCGGTCTCCTTGACCGTGAGCTTCTTCATCATGTCGTTCAGGAAGAACACGCCGGCGACGGCCTGCCAGCCGCGGCTGCCGCCGTAGACGCCTTGGCGCATCGAGGTGGTGCGCAGGAACTGGGTCCGGCCGATCAGGAACAGCGCGAGGAACCGGAACAGCGCGCTCTCGGACCGGACGCCCTGGTACATCGCCCAGCGGCGGATGATCCACGACGGGCGAAGGGCACGAGGGAGCAGCGCCACGGGCTCAGAGCCTCCGGATCTCGACCAGGGTGGTCTTCTTCTTGCCGCTGCGCTTGCCGAGCAGGAAGAACAGGATCAGCAGCACGACGAGTGCGCCGCCACCGATGGTGAGCAGGGTGTTCTTCTGCTCGTCGACCTTGCCCTGCAGGGAGTTCTGCAGACCCTGCATCTTGTCGCGGAGTTCGTCGGCCGAGATCGTCTCGCCGGTGGAGGTCTGGCTCATCGCTTGTCCTTCGGGTCGAGGTAGGTCTTGTTGATGCGGCTCACGACGATCGCGGTGATCGCAGCGCCGACGAGGATGACGATCAGGTACGGCACCCACGACCACCACTCGCTCGTACCCATGTCGGTCTCGACCTGGAGCACGCGCAGCAGGCCGAGCAGCAAGATGATGATGCCGATACCGAGCGAGACGGCAGCAGCAGCGCCCATCGCGATCCAGGTGCCGGCGCCCTTGAGCGGGCCGAGCGTCTCCTGCTTCGCGTAGCGCTTGACGTAGTCGACGACCTCGCCGACCGAAGCACCTTCGACCTTGGCCGTGGGCGGCGGGGTTGCTGGACGTGTGGTGTCGTCAGCCATGGCTCCCGTTTCTATCAGGTTCGCGGCGCTCCGCCCCCGATCATCCGGAGGATCCCCCGGACGAACGACGGAACTCGATCACGGCGTCGGCGTCGTCGAGGGCGTCGCGCAGCACATCGCACCGTTCGGCGAGCGACGGCGCCGCCAGGACGCGGTGTCGGTCGACCGCGCCGAGCGGCGACAGCGAGGCGAGGTGATAGATCGCCAGCCGGGGGTCGTCGCTGATCTCGGCATCGGGCGGTGGCGCCCCTTCGCCCATGTCGAGGACCGATTGGTTGAGGCGGCGGACCCGGTCGTGGAGTTCGTCGATGCGCTCGGCGATGTCGACGGGCGGATCGCCGTCGTCGGGCCAGATGTCGACGTCGGCCAGCGGGTACGGGTCGTCGGGCAGCCAGCCGACGACCCGGATCCGTTCGGCGCCGACGATCGCCACGGCGAATCGATCGCCGGGCATGACCCGCATGTCGGCGATGCGGCACATCGTGCCGACGTCGGCTCGGATGTCGCCCCCGCCGACCTCGTGACCGCGTTCGATCATCACGACACCGAACTCCATCGGGTTCGTGTCGTCGGCCAGGAGATCCTGGACGAGTTGCACGTAGCGGGGCTCGAACACTTGGAGCGGCACCACCCCACCGGGCAGCACCGTCATCCCGAGCGGGAACATGGGCACGACGGCCATGAACCCAGGGTAGGCCGAACGACCTGCGCCGGTTCAGCGCGGTGCGAAGCGGTCGGGGTCGGGTTCGACGACGATCGGGTACTGGGCGATCAGGTCGATCACCGACGACCAGTACGGCGTGTAGGAGGCCGGGTCGTTCGCTCCGTCGCCGTTGAGCACCAGCGCGAACTCGACCGGGTCGCCGTCGTCGCCGTCCATCACACCGGTCAGCGCCTTGACGCCGGTCAGGGTGCCGGTCTTGGCCCGCAGCTCACCTTCGGCCGGGGTCCCGATCAGCTGATCGTCGAGCGTGCCGTCGCGGCCGGCGACGGGCAGCAGGTCGGCGAGGTCGTCGGCGACGGGCGAGACGGCGAGCACGGCCGACAGCGAGTCGCAGGTGAGCCGGTTGTCGCGGCTCAGCCCGGACCCGTCGACGACCATCGCACCGGGGAGCGGGACGCCCCACTCGGTCAGGCGCTCGCCGATCACGGCGGCGCCGGCGGCGCGAGTTCCCTCACCCCGTGCCGCGTAGCCGATCTCCTTCAGCAACAGTTCGGCGGTGTTGTTGTCGCTCGTGTGGAGCAGCTCGACGAGGATCTCGGTGAGCGGTTCGGACTCGATCAGGGCCAGCGTGGAGAGAGCGGCGTCGTCGGGGGTCGGGGCCTGGCGAGCGCTACCGACGACGTCGACGTCACGCGCCTCGAGCAGGCGTTCGACCTCGTTGGCCGCCGCCTGAGCGGGGACGATCGCGAAGTTGCCGTTGCCGATCATCCCGTCGTTGACGAGCAGGGCGTCGTACGGACCGGCGTCGGAGAACGTGATGCCGTCGCCCCACGCGTCGACGCGGAACTCGTCGTCGTAGCGGGAGGCGTCACCGACGATGTCGCCGTCGATCCGGGTGATCCCGGCCGCCACGAGCTGGTCGACGACGGCATCGAGGGTCGTCGTGTTCACCGCCGGGTGCGGCTTGGGATCGACGAAGTCGGCGGTGACCAGCACCGGATCGCCGCTCCCGATCACGTACACGTCACCCGCCACGACGCCGCCCACCGGTGGGGCCGAGCTGAGTTCGGTCCGGAAGGTGTGGTCGGGGCCGAGCTCGTCGAGTGCCACGGCTGCGACGAGCAGCTTCATGTTGCTGGCGGGGATCAGCGGGTCCTGCCCGCGATCGTCGATGACGATCTCGTCGCCCCGCCGGATGGTGAGGCACATCCCGTCGCCGATCGTGGCGGTGAGCTCGTCGGCCGCTGCTTCGAACGCGGCGAGCGACTCGGCCTCGGCGACGTCGACGGCGATGGGAGTCGGATGGCGTCGGAACGAGAGGATGTCGGTCGACAACTCGTCGACCGGAGGCGGCGGCACCGTCGTGGTCGTCGTGGTGGTGGCGGGCGGTTCGTTGGCCTCGGCCAGACCCCACACGCCTCCGAGCAGCACGACGGGGATGAGCGCGAGGACGACGAGCGAGGTCAGGGGGATGGTGTTGCGATCACGCATGGGTCAGCGGGGGCCGAGCGCCGCCGGGCTGGCGACGGCCGGGAACGAATTCAACACGTTCACGAGCTCCGCCCACACCTGCCGATACTCGCTCTGGTCGCTGATCGTCGGCCCGTTGAGGATCAGCACGAACTCGATCGCTCCCCCGCCGTCGACCGGCAGGTAGCCCGACAGCGCCTTCACGGCGGGCGGGTCCTGGTCGAAGGGCGGGTTGTTGAGCGTGCCGGTCTTGGCGCGCATCCGACCCGCCACCGGGGTGTCGGTGAAGATGTCGCTGAGGGTGCCGGTCTCGCCGGCGATCGCCATGCCGGCGCCGACCGACGAGTCGTAGGTCGAGTACTGCAGGACGTCGAGCAGGGTCGCGCAGCTGATCCGGTTGTCGAGGCTGAGGCCGCTGCCGTCGCCGAGCACCATGCCCGTCGTGTCGATCCCCCACCCGGCGATCGTCGCTGCGATCGCGTTCAGGCCGGCTTCGCGTGTGCCCTGACCCGACACGGCGACGCCGATCTCCTTCACCATCATCTCGGCGGTGTTGTTGTCGCTGTTCGTCAGCATCTCGGCGATCGCCGACGGCAACGGTTGCGACTCGATCGAGGCGAGTTCCGGCACGTCGCCGGGCGCCACGCCCGTGCCGCTGCCGCCGCTGACGACGACGCCTTGTTCGGCGAGGATGCGGACGAACTCACGGGCACCCGCCTCGTTCGGATCGCTCCCCCGCTGGTCGTCACCCTGGACTCGGGCATCGTTGACGAGCAAGGCGTCGTACGGGCCGGCTTCGATGCCGGCGACGCCTTCGCCCCATGAGTCGATGTAGTACTCGTCGTCGTACCGCGAGCCGTCGCCGCGCACGGTGCCGTCGATGCGGGTGACACCGGCAGCGACCAGGTTGCGAGCCAGCTGATCGAGCGAGGTGATGTCGAACACCGGATTGCGGTCGAGGTTGCTCTCCGGGTACCACTCACCCGACAGCAGCGGGTCGCCTCCTCCCACCAGGTAGACGTCGCCGCTGACGACCCCGCCGGACGGCTGAGGGCCGACGACGCGGGTGGTGTAGCGGAAGTCGTTCCCGAGCACGTCCTCGGCCACGGCCGCGACGAGGATCTTCTGGTTGCTGGCCGGGATGACGATCGTGTCCGCGTTGACGGCGCCGACGTCGGTGCCGTCGAGGGAGATCGCGCTGCACGACCGGTCGTTGATCAGCGGGGTCATCGAGGTCGCCGCGTCCTGGAACGCGACCACATTCAGGCGGCGCGACAGCTCGCCCGCCGTCCGGCGCATCGACAGCAGGCCGGTGCTCAGGGCCGGTTGCGCCGGTTCGGTCGCGACCGGCACCGACGAGTCGGTCTCGGGAACGGCGTCGTCGGCGGCGGCAGCCTCACCGTCGGCCCATCGCCAGATCGCCCACAACAGCAGCGCCGGGATCAGCGCTGCGATCGTGAGGACGACGAGGGGGCCGGCACCGGACTGCCGCCGGGCGTTCATGCGGTTCGTCGCGCCCGGTGCTGTGCGTAGCGAACGAGGTGGCCGAGCGCCGCGACGGCACGGTCGCCACTGGGGTAGGCCAGCCGACCGGTGTCGCGCACGGCGGCCGGACCCGGGTTGTCGGGGTCGGCAACGGCGAGTTCGGTGGCGCACAGGATCGGCTTGCCGGTCGCATCGCTCAGTTCGGCCGCCGCCTCCGCGAAGCGACGGTCCTGGCGCTCGTGGTACTCGACGATGCGCTCGAGACCGTGGTCGGGGTAGAAACGGCCCTCACGCATGAGGCGGGCCTGGTTCGACTGGATGCCGAGGCCGATGTAGACGACGGCGTCGACCGAGGGGTGCTCGGCGATGAGGCGCATCACGGTCGGAATCGTGTCACGGGTCTCGCCGCCGGCGCAGTCGACCGGGTTGTTGCGGCTCCAGCGAGCCGGCAGGTGTTCGTCGATGGCGGCCTTGAGGTCGTCGGGGAGCTCGAGCAGGTTCAGGTCGGGGTCTCGGGTGATCGCGTCGGCCGTGACGACACCCCAGCCGCCGGCCGTGGTGAGCACGACGACGTTCGATCCGGTGGGGAGCGGTTGGGTCGCGAACGTGGCGGCCGCCTCGAACGCTTCCTCGACCGAGGGGGCGCGGGTGACGCCGTAGGCGCGGCAGGCGCCGTCGAAGACCTTGTCGTCGGCGGCGAGGGCACCGGTGTGGCTGGCGGCAGCCTTGGCGCCGCCGGCCGTGGCGCCGCCCTTCAGCAGCACGAGCGGCTTGCGGGCGGCGGCGTCGCCGAGACGGCGCATCAGGCCGGCGCCGTCGGTGATGCCTTCGACGTAGGCGAGGCCGACGGCTGTCTCGGGATCGTCGGCGTAGAAGTCGAGATAGTCGGCGACGCTGACCGCCGCCGCGTTGCCGGCCGAGACGGCGCGGCTGATGCCGACGCCGCTCGAGCGGGACAGGTTGAGAAAGCTCGACACGAAGTTGCCCGACTGGCTGGCGACGCCGATGCGGCCGGCCGGCGGATACGGGGCGACGATCTGCGCGCACAGCTTCGCCGGCGTCGAGACGACGCCCTGCCCGTTCGGGCCGGCGAGGAGGATGCCGAGTTCGTCGGCCAGGGCGACGAGGTCGCGCTCCGCGGCACGGCCTTCCTCGCCCGCCTCGCCGTAGCCGGCGGAGGTGAGGAACGCGGCGCCGATCCCTTTGGCTGCGCAGGCCCGGAGGATGTCGGGGTTCGCCTTGGCCGGGGTGCACACGAAGACGAGGTCGATCTCGCCCTCGGGCAGTGCCTCGATGTCGGCGACGGTGTCGATGCCGAGCACGTTCTCACCTTGGAGGTTCGTGCCGAACACGGCGCCCTCGTAGCCGGAGGCGAGCAGGTTGTGGAGCGAGACGAAACCGAACTTGCCCGGGTGGGTGGACGCACCGGTCACGAGCACGCCCTTCGGCTCGAACAGGGCACAGAAGGCGTCGTCGGAGGGGCGAGGCCGCATCGGGAGGTGACCGGCGTCGTGCTGACCGATCTCGACCAGAGCGTCGACGGCGACCGGCGCGCCGTCGGCGGTGACGATCAGCGGGTTGACGTCGACGCTGGCGACGTCGGGACGGTCGACCGACAGCCGACCGAGACCGACGAGCAGGTCGACGAGCGCCTGGCGGTCGACGGCGGCTTCGCCGCGGAACTCACCGAGCAGTTTCTGGGTGGCGAGCCCGTCGATCATCTCCTCGGCCGTGACCGCGTCGATCGGAGCCGGCCGGAACACGACGTCGGCCACGGCCTCGGCCAGGATGCCCCCGACGCCGAGCATCACCGTCGCGCCGAACTGGACGTCGCGCAGGAGGCCGACGATCAGTTCGCGGTTGCCGCGGATCATCGGGGCGACGAGCACGCCGACCTCGCCGTCGTCGGGCGTGGCCGCTGCCAGGAGTTCGGTCGCCGCCGTCTCGACCGACGCCCGGTCGGGCAGGTTCAGGCGGACGAGGCCACGCTCGGTCTTGTGCGCGATCGCCGCGCCTTCGAGCTTGGCGACGACCGGGTAGCCGAGCCGATCGGCGGCGTCGGCGGCCTCGGTCGCCGAGGCGACGACGGCTTCGGGGGCGATGGGGAGTCCGTAGCCGACCAGCAGGGTCTTCGACTCGGATTCGGACAGCGTGGTTCCAGCGTGCATGCGCCGACCACGGTAGTGACCGACCACCCTCGGGTGGCGGCATTGGAGCGCCGCCGCTCAGGCGGTTCCCAGTGCGACGGCCCGGTCAGGTGGGGCGCGGCACGAGCGCGGCGCGGAAGAAGTCGACGACGTGTTCTTCGCGGGCGGCGAGGGCGGCGTCGGACATCGGGGCGACGTCGAGCAGGCCCTCGAGGAACGGTTCGTCGGAGAAGTAGCTGAGGAGTGCGCCGTAGCCGGTGATGAGGAGTTGGCGGGCGTCCTGGCGCAGGAACGTGCCGTTGTCCATCTCGCGGGTGAAGTACTCGGTGGCGAGGTCGAACATCGGGCGCAGGACGCTGGCGAGGTCGATCGCCAGGTGCTGGCCGCCGTCGATCGCCTCGCGACGGACCATGCGGACGTAGCTCGGGTTGTCGGCGAAGAAGCGGAAGCCGGTGCGCAGGACCAGTTCGACCTTGTCCCACCCTTCCTCCGGGGCCGCGATCGCACCGGTGAGGCGGTCGAACCAGTCGGAGAGGAGGTGCTCGAACACCTCTTGATAGAGCGCTTCCTTCGACGGGAAGTGGTGCAGGAGGCTGGGCCGACGGATACCGACACCGGCGGCGATGTCGTTCAAGGACGTGCCCTCGTAGCCGGCCTGCGCGAAGCACGCCAGCGCCTCGTCGAGGATCTGCTCGCGGGTCGACCTGATTCCGGTTTCGATCGCGTCGTCGAGCGACGCCTCGGGTTGCACGGCCATGTGTCACGAGACGCTAACACCGAATTCACCACCTCGACCTACCGACCGGTAGGTAGCCCCGCTACGGTGGGTGTCGTGACCACCATCTTGCTCGCTGTCCTGGTCGGTATCGCCGCCACCACGCTCGCCAACCTCTGCACCACCGTGTACCTGCACCGGGGGCTGTCGCATCGTGCGATCCAGTTCTCCCGGCCCGCGCACGCCGGCTTCAAGACGGTGCTGTGGTTGAGCACCGGGATCAAGGTGCGGGAGTGGGTCGCAGTGCACCGCAAGCACCACGCCTTCACCGACACGCCCGACGACCCGCACTCCCCCGCCGTGTCCGGCTGGTTGACGGTGCAGGTGAAGAACCTGTCGATGTACCGGGCCGCCGCCCACGACGAGGAGAACATCCGCCGCTACGCCAAGGATCTGGCGCCGACCCGCTGGGACCGCTGGCTGTTCGACCGGCAATGGCTCGGCCTGGCGCTCGGCTTCACGTTGCTGCTGGTCGTGTTCGGCTGGCAGATCGCACTCATCGCGGCGTTCGTGCACATCAACTACTACCTCGGCGGTTCGGCGGCGGTGAACGCGATCGGTCACCACTTCGGGCGGCGCCCGTACCGCAACTCGGCGACCAACCTGCAGTGGCTGGCGTTCCTCACCGCCGGTGAGGGGTTCCACAACAATCACCACGCGGCGCCCACGTCGGCCCGCTTCGCCCACCGCCGGCACCAGATCGACCCCGGCTGGTTCGTGATCAAGCCCCTCACCTGGCTCCGCCTGGCACGACTTCGCTTCGACGACATCGTCCTCGCACCCGGCCAGTTACCCGAGCCGGTCACCGCCAACGCGTGAACTCCTCGCGGATCGATCCCGCGAGGAGTTCACGCGTTCGGCGGTGAGCGCTCTGAGGGCGAGCCGGGATCAGGCGGTGACGGTGGTGTGTTCGTAGGCCGCCGTCTCCATCGCGAGGTAGCCCCCGACCGAAGCCGGATCTGCGAACGGGAAGATCTGCGTCGCCCAGTACCCGCCGAGCCCCGTCCGGCGATCGATCCAGTAGTAGCAGTTGGCCAGGCCGGCCCACGCCAGCGACCCGGCCGGCCGCCCGGTCGGAGCGTCCTCGTCGTTGATCATGTAGGTCAACGCCCAGGTCTTCGGCATGCCGGGGAAGAACTCGGCGTCGTTCGACAGTCTCGGGCGCGAGACCGGCAGGATCGACGACGCGGTGGTCGTCGCCCCGACCCCGGGCAGCATCGTGATGTTCATGCCCGCGGGCAGATGGTTCCGCGACGCCATCTCGACCGTGTCGGGACGCAGGATCTGCTCGCCGTCGTCGCTGCGGCCGTCGTTCAGCCACATGCGGATGAACTTCACGTAGTCGAGGGCCGTCCCGTACAGGCCGTGCCCGCCCATGTGGATCTCGGGATCCGGAGGCAGTGCGACCCCGTCGAGCGGGATCAGCGAGTCGTCGGCGTCTTCGCGGGCGTGGATCGTCGCGAGTCGAGCCTGCATGGACGGTGTCGGCGTGAAGGCCGTGTCGTTCATGCCGAGTGGACCGAGGATGCGCTGCTGCATCACCTCGCCGAGGCGTTGGCCGGTGATCCCCTCGACGACCATGCCGGCCCAATCGATGTTCGTGCCGTACTCCCAGCGCTCGCCCGGGTCGAAGAGGAGCGGCGTGGTGATCGACGCCCACGACGCGTCGACGACCCACGGCTGGCCCTGCTCGTTCGCGAGACGGGTGTACGCCTCGTTGAAGAAGTCGTAGGTGAAGCCGGCGGTGTGCGTCAGCAGATGACGTGTCGTGATGTCCCGCTTCGGCGGACGCAGACGGGGCGTCCCGTCGTCGTCGAAGCCGTCGAGCACCTGGATCTCACCCAGCCGGGGCACGTACTCGCGCGCCGGGGCGTCGAGGTCGAGCGCACCGTCCTCGACGAGTTGCAGGCACGCGGTCCCGGCGATCGCCTTGGTGGTCGAGAAGATCGCACACACGGTGTCGGGTTCGAACGGTTCCTCCGATCCCATGTTCCGGACGCCACGCGCTCCTTCGTAGATCGTGCCGCTTCGGTCGGTGATCGCTACGGACACGCCCGGCACTCGCGGCGTGCCGGTGGTCGCGTCGTCGAGTACGGCGTCGATCGCGTCGGCGAGATCGTTCATGATGGCCCCCTCCAGCCCCTCGGCGCGGAGACGGTCTCCGTGCACGACTCCGACGGTACGCAACACCACGGCGGGGCGATACCGCCATCGCGACGCACTTCTCGCCCGTCGGCCCGCCGTTCGGCGGGTCGGGTGTTCAGCGCTGCTCGGCGGTCGGTGGGGCGACCAACACGGTGGAGTGTTGGAGGCGCCACACCAGGTAGGCGATGCCGATGCGGGTGCGTCCGATGCCGTCCATCGGATCGAACGGCAATGTCCGTTGGATCTCGTCGATCCGCGTCTGCATGGTCGAGTGATGGACGTCGGCGAGGCGGGCCGCCTGGCGGACCGAGCCGGCCCTCACCAGTGCGTCGAGCGTCTCGGCGCCCCAACTGTGGGCCATGATCGCGTCGAGCGGGTCGACGTCGAGCAGTGGGCCGGCCGTGTGACTCGCTGCGAGGAGTTCGACCAGACCGCCGTAGTCGTCGGCGACGACCGTCGGGACGTCGGGCGGGGCGCTCAAACGTAGGCAGACCATCGCCGTCCGGAAGGACCGGTCGAGGTCGTCGAGCGACATGGGGACGCCGATCCCGCACGGGTTGGCCTCGATCGCGATCACCGACTCCGGCACGACGGCGACGTGGATGGGGCCGAACGGTGTGTTGACGACGTCCTCGACCATGTGGCCGTGACGGTGCCACGTGGCGAACAGCGGCAGGCAGACGATGCGATGCCGTTCGTTGGGCCGGAGCCCGAGCGCGACGAGGAGTTGCTGCCGTACGTGTGGCGGGACGTCGGGGTCGAGGGCCGACGACAGACCGCGGCGACCGTCGGGTGGGTTGCGTCCGAGCCGGAGCCCGATACCCAGCGCGAGCCGTTCGAGGACCATCGCGTCGTTCATCCCGAGCGGGGGTGACTTCTCGATCCAGACCGTCAGGCCGTCGTCGGTATGGGCCACCCGTTCGATCGAGGGCGCGGCAGCATCGTCGGGAAGGGCCACACCGTCGGGACCGACGCGCATCGAGCGGCCGGAGCGTTCGTCGTGGAAGCCGGCCACCGAACCGGCCATGGACGCGCCGGCGCTGAGGAGCGCATGAGCGTTGACACCCCCGCGCACGAGTTCGTCGAAACACGCGATGACGCGGAGCGACATGCTTGCGCTGGTGTCGAGCGCCGTCAGACGCGCAAGGAGCTCCTGCACTCTTCCCCTCCCTCGGGCAGACGCACATCCTACTCAACGAGAGCACGACTGGGCCGGACGGCCGATCAGTCGATCAGGACCCGGGCCACCCAGGCGTCCCGGGTCGCGATCATCCCTCGCGACAAGGTGGCGTGCGGGGCGAAGATGTCGAAGGCGTGGAAGCCACCGGGCCACACGTGGAGCTCGGCACTGCCGCCGGCGCGCCACAGCGCGGTGGCGTACTCGATCGCCTCGTCGCGGAAGATCTCGGCCGACCCGACGTCGATGAACGCGGGCGGCAGACCGGACAGGTCGGTGGCGCGTGCGGGTGCGGCGTAGATCGACACGTCGTCGGTTTGGTACCGGTCGCCCAACGAGGCACGCCACGCCGTCTCGTTGCTGACGCGGTCCCACACCCCGATCCCGTCGAACTGGGTCGTCGACACGGTTCGCCCACGATCGTCGAGCATCGGGTAGTCGAGCAGTTGCGCACACACCGGCGGGCCGTCACGATCGCGCGCTGCGAGAGCGAGCCCCGCTGCGAGTCCGCCGCCGGCACTCGCCCCGGCGACCATGATGCGGTCAGGGTCGACGTCGAGACGATCGGCGTCCGACGCGAGCCACTCGAGTGCTGCGTAGCAGTCTTCGCGTGCGTAGGGATCCGGGTGTTCCGGTGCGAGTCGGTACTCGACGGTGACGAGCGTGACCGCCCACCGTTCGACCCAGTCGATGACGCGGTCGAGGCCGCTGAAACGGTCGCCGAACATCAGCCCGCCCGAGTGCAGGAACAGCACGGTCGGTCGGGCGCCGACTGCCCCGTCGGCGGTGAAGACCGATCCCACGACCTCGTCGCCGCGGTGTCCGGCGAACGTTTCGTCGCAGACGGTGATCCGCCGCCCCTCGAGCAAGTCGGCGACCGGCGGACCGGCGTACGACGTCCGCATGAAGTCGACGAGGTCCGGCGTGATGGTCGGCGGGAACATGCCGCCGACGAGCGCCAGTCCCCCACGGAGCTCGGGATCGAACTCGGGTCGAACCGCGACGCCCGGATCCGTCGCCGGGTTCGGTTCGTGCGTCGCCGCGTCCATCCCGCCAGGGTTCCACATCTCGCGGTCGGCAGCGTACGTAGGATCGGGCCGTGGGATCGATCGGGGCCGACGAGGTACGACGAGCTGCTGACGAGTGTGCGCAGTTCCTCCGTGGCGAGGTGGACGACGATTGGTCGGTGCCGATCCCCGACCTGGAGATGACGGTCGGCGAGGTGGTCGCGCACGCCGCCGAGGGGTGCGTGTGGTACGCGATCGACCTGGCGGCCGGCGGCGACGACCTCGAGCCGGTCGAGCATCGGGTCAAGACTGACGTCACGAACGGGTCGTTGGTCGACACGCTGACGGCCTACGCACGCGTGGTGGCCGGTGTGATCGAGACGACACCCGACACCGTGCGCGGTTTCCATCCCATGGGTGCCGCCGATCCCTCCGGGTTCGCGGCGATGGCGTGCGACGAGATGCTGATCCACACCGACGACGCGGCGCGCGGTCTCGGCCTCGAGTTCCGCCCGAGCGACGACCTGTCGGCGGCGGTGCTGGCACGGTTGTTCCCGTGGATCGAGGGTGACGGTGATCCATGGGATCTGCTCCGTTGGGCCAACGGTCGGATCGAGCTGTCGGGCCGGGAGCGGTTGAGCGACTGGGCCTGGCACTGTGCCCCGCTCGACGACTGGGACGGGACGGTGCCCACCCGTTCGTCGGTGCTGGGCGGCGGCTGACCGACGCGTCCGCGGACGCGTAAGTCAGCGGGCGAGCACGGCAGCGACGATGCACACCGCGACTCCGGCGAGCGCGCACCATCCGACGATGCGGCGAACCCTCGAATCGCCGTAGCGGCTGCCGAGGCCGCGCAGGAACGCCCGGTTCGACTGGAGTTGCCCCTCGGGTGTCAGCACGCTGTGCCCCCGATCGTCGATGTCGTCCATGACCGAACGCTACGCCCCGGCGGCGTGGCCGTCCATCGGCTGACGCGTCCGCAGACGCGTCAGCCCGGAAACCCTGTGACACCCCCGAAGTACGCTGAGTCGAGCGAGCTCGACCACACCCTCGCCGAACGGTGGTCCGGAAACGAAGCCCGATCCGATCGGAGGCAGTCATGTCCGGTTCCCGATCTCCCGCCACTCAAGGAGCACCCCTGACCGAGGCGTTGGGCGACGCCATTGCGAACTGGTCGAACGACCAGCGAACCGTCGTCGTGCTCGCCGCCGAGTTCGCCGACTCGGGTGAGTGGGTGGTGTCCAGCTCGGCGTCGGCGGCGCACTGGATCGCAGCGAGCGCCGACATCGAGGTGTGTACGGCTCGTGAGTGGATCCGCGTCGGGCGGACGCTCCGGAGCCTGCCGCTGGTGGCACGGCTGTTCGACACCGGCGAGCTGTCGTACAGCAAGGTGCGAACGCTGACGCGTGTTGCGACGAGCGAGAACGAGTCGGCGCTCGTCGCACTGGCGGCCGACGTCCCAGCCGGACAGCTCGGCCGAGCGATCGCTGCGTGGATGAGTCGCACATCCGACGACGTCGAGCTCGAGCGGCTGCACCAGGAACAGCGCTCCGTCGTCTGGCGCAACGAACCCGACGGCATGGTCACGTTCACGGCACGGCTGGCTCCGTTGGCTGCCGGTCAGCTGATCGCACGCCTCCAGACCCACGTCATGACGAATCGCCCGACGCGGCGTCGCTCGATGCGTGGCCCTCCTTGGCGCAACAGCACGCCGACGCGTTGTCGGCGCTGATCGCCGGCACGGCAGGATCGCTCACGACCGAGGTCGTGCTCCACGTCCGCGAAGACGGTGCGACCCTCGACGACGGCTCACCGTTGCCGCTCGGTGTCGTCGCCCGCATCGCGTCCGACGCATTCATCCGGGCGCTGATCCACGACGCCGAGGGTCGCCCGATCGACGCCAGCTCGCGCCGGCGTCACCCGACCGCCCGCCAGAAGCGCGTCGTCAAGGAGCGCGACCGAGCGTGCGTCGACTGTGGGTCCACGGGGCTCCTCGAGTACGACCACGTCCCCGACTTCGCGGTGTCGGGGCGCACCGTCGTGGACGAACTCGAACTCCGCTGCGCCCCCTGCCACCGCCGCCGCCACGGACACGCCGCCGCCTGACCGCGTGCACCTCCGAGCGCGAGTCAGCCGCAATGACGGTCTGGCTGGCCGACCTCGATCCAGGATCGCACCGTCGAGCAAGACCCGCTCACACTGCCGGTTAGCGCGTGGGGTCGAAGTGCTTCCTCAGCCGCAGTTCTGATCGATCGAGTTCCGAACAGAGCGAGACCGTCGCGGCTCTCGCATCGGCAGTTAGGCATCAAGCGCACGTCTCCACTCGCCGAGAAATCCAACCTCAAGGCTCTCGTCGAGTTGGCCGTCCGAGATCCACCCGATGACCTCGCCGTCGTACTCGACCGCGACCGTCACCGGGGTTGATCGCGTCACCATCGCCAAGTCATGGAGCAATCTGGTCGCGGCCGCAAGTCCGGCACGTTCGGTCTCTGCAGCCTGGACCTGCCCAGGTCGTGGGAGGCGAACTCCGATTCCAGCATCTGGGCTGGCTGCAGCCTCGGGCCGATCGATCGGCCACTCGCCGTCATGAAGACGAACCGCCATTGCCGCGAAGAACTCTGGGTTCAGGATGTCGTCGGACCCTTCGACGAAGCCCGCAAGCGTCACCGTGTCGACTTCCACAACCGCCTCTTCCACTAGCGCAGAATGCCTGATCTGGTCCCACACGGCAAGCGCCACGCCGCACGCGACCCGATCAGAAGGTTCGGTGCACGATGCGGTCGGACGCGCACGTACCGGCACTCATCGATCGGGGCCGGCGGGTGCGACTCCTCAGGAAACCTTGTCGCACCCCCGGATTAGGCTGGGGCGCATCCCACCCCGCACCGACGCCCCAGCCTAATCCGGGGGCAGGCGGCGGTCGGCGGGCGGTCTTCTCGTCAGGGCGTTGCTGCGCGTGCTCGCTGCGCGACGGCACGCGTCCGCGGACGCGTCTGCCCGCCCGCCCGGCCCCCGGGCGCGACGACGGGGCCGGTCGCCTTGCGGCGACGCGACCCCGTCGGTCGATCGTTCAGGTGGTGATCGGGCGGATCAGCTGGGCGGGTAGACGCCCATGCCCTTCGCCTTCTCGGTCTGCCAGAAGACGTCGGCAATGGCATCGATCTGCTCGAGGAGCTTCTCGGCCGGGGCGGCGTCGAGGCTCTTCTTGACGTCGCCGGCGCCGTGGATGGCGTCCCAGAACATCTGGTGGAGGTTCGGGAACTGGGCGAAGTGATCGGGGGTGAAGAAGTCGGCCCACAGCACCATCAGGTGATGCTTGACCTCTTCGGCGCGCTGCTCCTTGACCATGATCGCACGGGTCTTGAAGTGCTCGTCATCGGAGTCGTGGTACTTCTGGATGGTCTTCAGACACGACAGGGCCTCGATCTTGGCCTGCGCCGGGTCGTAGACACCGCAGTAGAGGTCGCAGTGAGCGTGGGCCTCGGTCGCATTGGCGAACAGACGGCTGAGCATCGATTTCTCCTTCATCGAGGGGACGGTTACCCCGCAACCTACACTCACAAACGTGGCGACAAGGCAACCCGGCCGAACTTGGCCGATCCGCCGCTTCCAGGTCGTCGAGGCCTCGATGGAACCGACCCTCCGGCCCGGTGACGGCCTCCTGGCAGTCCGATCGAGCCGAGCCCGGCGCGGCGAGATCCGCGTCTTCGAGCACCCGATGCGGCCCGGCTTCTGGCTCGTGAAGCGGGTCGATCACGTGCGCGGCGACCGGTTCGAAGCGGTCTCCGACAATCCCGACGCCGGTGCGGTCGACTCCCGCGTGTTCGGCGACGTGCCGATCGCCGGCTCGTTCCGCGTCGTGTGGACCGTCTCCGCCCGCCGGTGACAGACTCCCGGCCATGGCGATCTACCTGTGCCACACCGACCCCGATCTCTACGAGCACGACGCCGACGTCGTCGCCGTGCGGCCGGGCGCCGTCGCCCTGAGCCGCTCGGCGTTCCATCCCGGTGGCGGCGGGCAGGTGAGCGACATCGGCGCGATCGAGTGGTCGGGCGGTCGTGCCGCGGTCACCCACGTCGAACTCGACGGCGACACCTGGTGGCACGTCCTCGACGACGCCACCGCCGAACCGAGCGGCAGCGTGCAGGTCACCGTCGACGCCGACCACCGCCTCGGCGTGGCCTCGCTCCACACCATGAGCCACGTGCTCAACGCGTTCGTCTTCGACGAGTTCGCCGGCGCCCTCGTCACCGGTGCCCAGATCACCGGCGACGGCAAGGGCCGGATGGACTTCGACCTCCCCGAGGTCGACAACGACCGCCTCCGTGCACTCACCGACCCGATCAACGCGGTGATCGCCCGGGGCCTCACCGTCGACTCGATCTACGTCCCCGTCACCGAAGCCACACCCGAGAGCGGCCTCATGCGCAGCAAGTCGGTCGCGCCGCCGCCCACCGACGACGGCACCTTCCGCGTGATCGACATCGACGGCGTCGACCGCCAGGCCTGCGGTGGCACCCACCTCACCAACACCGGCCAGTCCCGGCCGATCGCCATCACCAAGGTCGAGAACAAGGGTCGCCACAACCGACGTGTCCGCTTCCAGTTCGCCGACGCCTGAACCGCAGGACGTCCATCCGCTCGTCGCCGAACCGACAGCGGTGCGGGGCACGATCAGCTCCGTCGCGTTCGAGTCGGGCGACCGGTTCGTCGTCGGGAACTGGCATCGCTCCCCTGTCGGCCGCCTCGTCGACGTCATGTGGGTCACGACCGACGGCACCCGTCGCCTCCTCGTGAACGACGAGCGAGCCGCCGAGTTCATCACCTCCATCTACGCCTTCGACGAGGTCCACGTGGCACCCCTGACCGTCGACGGTGACGCCACCCATACGCACGTGTCCGGCCACGGGCTCCAGCTCTCGATGACGGCGGGCCGCCGCCGTCCGATCCCGTTCCCACGGCCACGGTGGGTCACCCGCTGGGTCGAGGCGCCGATCGCCCGTCGCCTGATGGGCGTCGAGACCTACGGCGTCAGCCCGACCGGCGTGCGCGAGTGGTACCAGTCGCGCGGCTGGAGCTGGATCACCGAGGCGTCGGGAACCCTCGACGGCGTCGACCTCGGCGAAGTCGTCCCGATCCGCAAGCCGGTCGGTGTCGGCTTCAGCGACCCGCCCGAACGCCCGTCGATCGTCACGGTCCACGTCGCCATCCACCCGCCGGAGCGCTGAACGCCGGATCGGTGCGACTCAGCGGCGGCGGGCGACGAGGGTGGCCTCACCGTCGAGTTCGACGTGGCGTTCGATCGTCACGTCGAACTCGCGGAACGCGTCGACCAGCTCCCCCGGCGGGGCATGGAACTCGCCGCCCTCGCCGTCGAGCCCGACCTGGGACAGCACGGTGATCACGAGCACGCCACCCGGCTCGAGCATGTACACCAGCTGCTCGTACAGGTCGGGGTCGCGGAACCGCTGACAGATCACGAGTGAGCAGCTGTTCCCGACATCGCTCGGCAGCCCCTCGTCGAGATCGATCACCCGCGAGTCGACCCGGTCGCGGATCCCGAGTTGCACGGCAGCGGAGTTGAGGGCGGTGATCGCCACGTCGGACGCATCGACGGCGACCACCTCGAACCCGTTCTGAGCGGCCCACAACGACTGGGCACCCAATCCGCACGCCACGTCGAGACAGCGCCCGCGCTCGAGTCGCACCCCGCCGAGGCCCTTCGGCATCGACGGGTCGCCGGTGAGCTTGCCGTCGTACCGTCCGTTCCAACGCTCTGCGTCCGCCTGCACCGGGCCATCTTCGCAGGTCACCGCTACCCTCGGCCCCATGCAGATCGTGTCGGCCCTCTTCGTCGAGAACTTCGAGATGCGACAGGCTCCCGGCCCGTCCACCAGGCTCGACCTCACCGGCGCCATGTTCTCGATGGCCGCCCCCGAACCGGCCCCGCTCACCATCTCGCCGCACCTCGTGGCGCTCATCTTCTGCCCGGAGGGCGAGACGGGCCAGGGCGTGTTCGAGGTGATCTTCCGCCCCGACCTCGACGATCCCGAACGTCCCGACGCCGGCGAGCACCTGGCCCGCAACGTCAGCCCGTTCAACGTCGAACCCGGCAAGTTCACCTACCGCCTGGTGCGTGGCGAACTCGAGTTCCCCGACTACGGGCAGGTGTTCGCCCACTGCCGCGTCGACCGCGGCCCCTGGCACGTCGTGCCGTTCACCCTGCTGCCGCCCGCCGCCTGACGCGATCGGCCCATGTCGGGTCGCGCCCGCGGCCAGTAGTGTCGGAGGTGATGCCTCTCACCCCCGAACTCGACCGCGACGCCGTCAATCTGATCCGTGGGTTCGCCATGGACGCCCCGCTCGCCGCCAACAGCGGCCACCAGGGCACCGCGATGGCGCTCGCACCGCTGGCCCACGTCCTCTACAGCCGGGTGATGAAGTTCGACCCGGCCGACCCGAACTGGGCCGACCGCGACCGGTTCGTCCTGTCCGCCGGCCACGCGTCGATCCTGCAGTACTCGATGCTGTACCTGAGCGGTGTCGGTCTCGAACTCGACGACATCAAGGCGTTCCGCCAGTTCGAGTCGAAGACGCCGGGTCACCCCGAAGCCGGCCACACCGCCGGCGTCGAGGTCACCACCGGTCCGCTCGGTCAGGGATTCGCCAACGCCGTCGGCATGGCGCTCGCCGAACGCATCCTGTCGGAGAAGTTCGGCACCGACGCCGTCGACCACCACACCTTCGTCGTCGCCGGCGACGGCTGCCTGATGGAGGGCGTGTCGCACGAGGCCGCGTCGCTCGCCGGGCACCTGCAGCTCGGCAAGCTCGTCTGCGTCTACGACGACAACCACATCACGATCGACGGCGAGACCGAACTCGCCTTCAGCGACGACACCCCCGCCCGCTTCCGCGCCTACGGCTGGGACGTCGTCGACCTCGGTGAGATCGCGAACGACCTCGACGCACTCGAAGCGGCGCTGGAAGCGGCGAAGCAGACCGATCGGCCCTCGCTGCTCGTGCTGCGTTCGCACATCGGCTTTCCCTCGCCCGACCACACCGACGACCACGAGGCCCACGGTCTCGCGTTCGACGCCGGCGACGTGACCCGCACCAAGGAGGTCATGGGGATCCCCGACGAACCGTTCTGGGCGCCGAGCGAGGTCGTCGACGCCTACCGCGGTACGGCCGCCGAGCGCGGCACCGCCGCCCGCTCCGCCTGGGAAGCCCGCGCTGCCGACACGATCGAATCGCCCGAGTGGGCCGCCTGTTGGAACCAGACCGGCCTCGACGGCTGGGACGCCGACCTGCCCACCTACGACCAGGGCGACAGCGTCGCCACCCGCAAGGCGATCAACGCCGCGTTCAACGCCACGCTCGACAAGATCCCCGGTCTCGTCTCCGGCGCCGCCGACCTCACGGGCAACACCGGCACCAAGCTGAACGGTCAGACGACGAACGCGGCGGATGCGCCGGGCGGACGACAGATCGCCTACGGCGTGCGCGAGCAGGGCATGGGTTCGGCCATGGTCGGCATGGCCCTCCACGGCGGCGTCATCCCGATCGGCGGCACGTTCTTCGTGTTCCTCGACTACATGCGTCCGCCGGTCCGCCTCTCGGCGCTGTCACACGCCAAGGCCGTGTTCGTGTTCACCCACGACTCGGTCGGCGTCGGTGAGGACGGCCCCACCCACCAGCCGGTCGAACACCTCGCCACCCTGCGGGCCATCCCCGACCTCCACGTCATCCGGCCGGCCGACGCCAACGAGACGATCGCTGCATGGGCCGACACGGTCCGCCACGACGGACCGACCGCACTCGTGCTCAGCCGCCAGAACATCACCGTCGTCACCGACGGTTCGGCCGTCGAGCGCGGCGCGGGCATCGTTCGCTCCGCCGACGACCCCGACATCGTCCTCGTCGCCACCGGCAGCGAAGTCGCCCTCTGCGTCGAGGCAGCCGAACGCCTCGCCGCCGACGGCACCACGACCCAGGTCGTGAGCATGCCCTCGTGGGATCGCTTCGATCAGCAGGACGCCGACTACACCGACACCGTGCTCCCGATCGGTGTACCGACCCTCGCCGTCGAAGCCGGCGTCGAACTCGGATGGCACAAGTACGCCGACGACGTCGTCAGCATCGAACGTTTCGGTGCGAGCGCTCCCGGCAACGTCGTCATGGAGAAGCTCGGCCTGAACGTCGACCACGTCGTCGCCCGTGCCGCCGAACTCGTCGAACTGCTCGCCGACTGACCCAGCGCCCCCATCGAACGACAGGAAAGAACCCACCCATGAACCGACTCCAGTCACTCTCGAACGACCAGGGCCAGAGCCCGTGGCTCGACAACCTGAAGCGCAGCTACCTCACCTCCGGCGAACTCGCCGACCTGCGCGACCGCGGCGTGCGCGGCCTGACCAGCAACCCGTCGATCTTCCAGAAGGCGATCCAGGGTTCGGCCGACTACGACGAGCAGTTCCGTGCGCTCGCCGGTGACGAGCATCCCGTCATCGACGACTACTGGGCGATGGTGCTCGCCGACATCCACGGCGCCTGCGACGTGTTCTCCCGTGTGTACGACGAGACCGACGGACTCGACGGCTACGTGTCGGTCGAGGTCGACCCGAGCCTCGCCCACGACTCCGCCGGCACGACCGAAGCCGCCCGGCAGCTGCACGAGCGGCTCAACCGCCGCAATCTGATGGTCAAGATCCCCGGCACCGAGGCCGGCCTGCCGGCGATCCAGCAGATGATCGCCGAGGGTCGCAACATCAACGTGACCCTGATCTTCTCCCTCGACGGATACGCATCGGTGATGGAGGCCTACATCGCCGGTCTCGAGCAGTTCGCCGACGACCCCGACGCCGACCTGTCGCAGGTGTCGAGCGTTGCCAGCTTCTTCATCTCCCGCGTCGACACCGAAGTCGACCGCCGCCTCGAGGCGATCGGCACCGACGAAGCCCTCGCACTGCGCGGCAAGGCGGCCGTCGCCCAGGGCAAGCTCGCCTACCGCCTCTTCCAGGAGACCTTCAGCGGACCGCGCTGGCAGGCGCTCGCCGAGCGTGGCGCTCGAGTGCAGCGGCCGCTGTGGGCCAGCACGAGCACGAAGAACCCCGACTACCCCGACACGCTCTACGTCGACGAACTGATCGGCCCCGACACCGTCAACACCCTGCCGGAGAACACCCTCGAGGCGTTCGCCGACCACGGCACGGTCGCCCGCACGATCGACGCCGGCATGGACGAGGCCGATCGCGTGTGGCAGGGCCTCGCCGACGTCGGCGTCGATATGGACGACGTCGCCGCGCAGCTCGAGCGCGAGGGCGTCGACTCGTTCATCAAGTCGTTCGACGAACTCATCGAGGCGCTCGAACAAAAGGCCGCCGAACTCACTGCCGACTGACCAGAAGGGGTCAGGCACCTTCTGGCCGACGAAACGACGGCGACCGACCGCTGCACGCCAGAAGGTGCCTGACCCCTTCTGGTAGACAGCGGGCATGACGTCTGCTGTGTACGACCGGTATCCACGGTACGAGGAACTGACGGAGTGGCTCGACGAGTTCGCCGAGCAGTTCCCCGACCTCGTCCGCAAGACGTCGATCGGGCAGTCGTACGAGGGCCGCGACATCTGGCTCCTCACGGTCACCAACCACCAGATCGGTGACCCCGCCGAGAAGCCGGCGCTCTGGATCGACGGCAACATCCACGCGTCCGAAGTGACGGCGTCGGTGGCGATCGTCCACCTGGTCGACACCCTCACGGCCGGGTACGGCTCCGACGAGCGCATCACCCGAGCGCTCGACACCCGCACCTTCTACCTCGTGCCGCGCGTCAACCCCGACGGCGCCGAGCTGTCCCTGGCCGAACTCCCTTCGTTCGTCCGCGGCAGCGTCCACCCGTGGCCGTACACCGAGCAGCAGGCCGGCCTGGTTCCCGCCGACATCGACAAGGACGGCCGCATCCTCCAGATGCGCGTCGAAGACCCGAACGGCGCCTGGAAGCCGTACGCCCACGACCCACGTCTCATGGTCGCCCGCGACCTCGACGAGGACGGCGACGGCCCCTACTACCGCATCCTCGCCGAGGGGACGATCCACGACTACGACGGCGTCCGGATCCCGACCGCCCCATACCGCGCCGGTATCGACCCGAACCGGCAGTTCCCGTTCCAGTGGGAGCGCAAGGTCGAAGGCCCCTGGGACGCAGGCGAATATCCGGGCAGCGAACCCGAGGTCGGCGCGCTCCTGAAGGCGATCACCGACCGCAAGAACATCTGCACCTACTTCGCGTACCACACCTTCTCGGGCGTGCACATCCGTGCCTACAGCGACCGTGCCGACGAGGCGTTGCCCGCCGACGACCTCTGGACCTTCCAGGCGCTCGGCGACATCGCCACCGAACTCACCGGGTACCCGGCGATCTCCGGCTACCACGACTTCCGCTATCACCCCAAGAGCGTCATCAAGGGCGTCGGCACCGACTGGGCGTACGACCACCTCGGCGTCTACGCGTGGACGACCGAGTTCTGGAACGCCCTCCAGGCCGCCGGGCTGGACGACAGCCACCCACTCGAGTGGTACCGCACCCACCCGATCGACGAGGAACTCCAGCTCCTGGCCTGGGTCGACGACAACGTGCCCGGCGGCTACGTCGACTGGTACGAGTACGACCATCCGCAGCTCGGCCGGGTCGAGCTCGGCGGCTGGCACTCCGAACTCGTCTTCCGGAACCCTCCGGCCCACCTGCTCGAGGCCGAGGTCGAACCGCACACGGCGCTCGCCCTCCGGCTCGCGTTGTCGAGCCCGCAACTGCGCCACCGAGACACGATCGTCGACCGGTTGGGCGACGACACGTGGCGCATCCGCGTCGTCGTGGAGAACGCCGGCTGGATGACGACCTCCGTGACCCAGCGGGCGATCGATGCCGCATACGTGCGGCCCATGATCGGTCGGATCACCCTCCCGGACGGAGCCTCGCTCGCGACCGGCTCACCACGCCTCGATCTCGGACAGTTGGCCGGCCGGGCACTCAAGCAGAACGCGGTGCGTGCCTTCGGTGGCGCCTCCGACGGCACCCCCGACCGCACCGTCGCCGAGTGGGTCGTCCGCGGCAGCGCCGGCACGACGTGCTCGATCGAGATCGTCCACGACCGCGCCGGCGTGGTGCGCACCGAGGTGGAGCTGGCTTGATCCGGGTCGGGTGATCTCCGGAAACGTCGACTCCGTCGCCGTTCCCTACGACACCCGACCCGTTCAGCGGTTGGGGAAGGTGACGGGGAGGTAGCGGGGGCCGCGGACCTGGCCGCCGGCCCACGTGACGGCGTCGGGATCCTCGAGTTCGAACTCGGGGATCATCGCCAGCATCTCCTCGATCGCCACCTGCATCTCGAGCCGCGCCAGGTTCGAGCCGAGACAGCGGTGGATGCCGGCACCGAACGCAACGTGGCGGTTCACCTGCCGGTCGATGATGACCTCCTCCGGACGCTCGAACATGTCCGGGTCGCGGTTCGCCGCCGGGAAGGGCAGCAGCACCCGCTCCCCTGCTTTCACCTCGCGATCGCCGAGCATCGTGTCGTGGGTCGCCAGACGGGCCATCGTCACCGGCGAATAGGCACGGAGGAACTCCTCGACAGCGGTCGGGATCAGCTCGGGCTCGTCGACCAGACGCCGGCGGTCGTCGGGATGGCTCGCCAGGTGCCAGAGCGCAGAGCCGATCGAACTCCACGTCGTGTCGATCCCGGCGATCAACATCAGTCCGAGATTGCCGCGGATCACGTGCATCGGAACCGGCTCACCATCGAGTTCGGCGTTCAGGAGGAACGAGATCAGGTCGTCGCCCGGGTTCTCCATCCGGTCCATCACCTGTTCGAGAAAGAACTCCCGGATGATCTTGGCGTAGTGCTCGCGGATCTCGTCGTCCTGCAAGCCGAGTTCGAGCACCCCCTGCACCCAGGTGGTGAAGTCGTCGGCGCGATCGGGATCGATGCCGAGGATCGCGGCGATGATGCGCGGCGGGATCTGCCGGGCGTAGTCGCCGGCGAAGTCGGCGCGGCCGTCCTCGATGAAGCTGCGGATCAGTTGACGACACAGGTCGCGCGTGTGGTCGCGATACTTCTCGACGGCCTTCGGGGCGAAGAACGGCAGGAGCAAGCGGCGCTCGGGTGTGTGATCGGGCGCATCGGTGGTGATCACCGAGCGGATGCGATTGCCCTCACTGTCGTAGGCCGGCGGTGCCGGAGCGACCGTCACCTCGAACGAGGAGAAGTCGTCGGTCCGGTCGGCGACCTCGCGGACCGCGGCGAACGTCGTCGGCATGTAGGTCGGACCCCGACGTTCGGTGCGAGCGAACGGACAACCCTGCTCGCGCAGCTCGCCCCAGATCGGGTACGGGTCGCGCACGAAATCGGGGTCGAAGATCTCGAAGTCTTCGGCCCAGTTCTGCACCGGCTCGGTCGCGGTCATCGTGAGTACCCCCGTTCGACGGCGACCCCCCGATCGCCGTTGACGTCGAATCTAGTCGCCGGCTCCCCGCCTCCACGGGGCGAACGGCCGTTTCATCGCCTACCGTCACGGGTATGTCACGCTGCGTGCACCGCCCGCTCATCGTCGCCGCAGCACTCCTGATCGGTTCGATCGCCGCCGTCGGATCTGGCGGCACCTCGAACGCCGCACCCGCCGCAGGAGCGTCCGCCTACACCCCCAACCAACCCTGCCGCCTCCTCGACACGCGCGAGGAACCGGGTCGTACGGTCGCCCCGAAGACGCTTCGGATCGAGATCGCCGGCCGCTGTGGAGCTCCGGCCGACCTGTCGGCGGCTGTCCTCACCCTGACCGTCACCAAACCGACCGGTCCGGGCCACCTGACCGTGTACCCCGCCGGGACCGAACGGCCGACCGCATCGAACGTGAACTACACCGCCGGTCGGACCACGGCGAACACCGCCATCGTCGTGGTGCGCAACGGAGCCGTCGACCTGTACGTCCACACCGACACCGAGGTCAGCGTCGACCTCGACGGCACGTTCAGCCCGGTCACCGGTGCCGTGTCGGCGGGCCGGCTCGAATCGGTCGCTCCCACCCGAATCGCCGACACCCGCGACCCGACGTCGTTCGAGGGGTCGCGTGTCACGACACGTGGCAGTGGCGATCTGCTCCTGCCGCTCCCCGACGGCGTCCCCGCCGATGCGACCGGCGTTGCGATCTCGGTGGTCTCGGTCAACAGTGCACCCGGACACATCACCGTCCACCCCGCCGGCACGCCGAGACCCAACGCCTCCGTCGTCAACACCGACGCCTACGTGCGAACCCGGGGCACCACCGTCCTGGCACCGGTCAGCGACGACGGCATCGTTCTGCACCGGGTGAGCGAGGGCGACCTCGTCGTCGACCTGTGGGGATGGTTCACCGGTCCCAGCGCCCGTGCTTCCACCGACGGGCTGTTCGTCCCCGAGTCACCGACCAGGGTCTGGGACTCACGTACGACGAACGATCCCCTCCACGACGGTGGCGCCCTGACGAAGACGATGGCGACCACTGACGCTGCGGTCGTCGCGCTCAACGTCACGGCGGTCGGTGCGACCGAACCGGGCCATCTCACCGTCGGCCCCGCCGGCTCGACTCGGCCGGCCACGTCGACGGTCAACTTCCAGTGGTCGGAACCGGCGGCTGCAGCCACGCTGGTGCGCAACACGACCGCCGGGGTGACCTTCTGGGCCCAGGGTGGGACCCACGTCGTGGTCGACCGCTTCGGCTGGTTCACCGGCGGCGCCGCACCGGCGGCCGCTGCGGCCGACCGCAATCCCGTCCCCACCACCGGCGGCCGCGTCCTGTTCGTCGCCGACTCGTCGTTCGCCGGGATCCGGTGGAACGGGGCCCTCCCGCTCCTCCAGGGGGCCGACTTCGATGCACGCCTCGAGTCGTGCCGTCGTCTCATCGGCTCCTCCTGTTTCGGCCGTGAGGGCTACCGACCGTACAACGCCGTCACCGAGGTGCTGAGTGTGACGCCGGGATCGGTCGACGTCCTCGTGGTCGGCACCGGCTACAACGACTTCGCTTCCCGCTTCCACGAGGGGTTCGTCAGCGTCATGGAAGCGGCACGCCGCGTCGGCATCCCGAGGGTGGTGTGGATCACGTACCGCGAGTCGGTCGGCTACACCTCACCCGCCGGGGCGTCGAACGCCGCGACGTACGCCGCGAACAACGCGATCCTCCGGACGGAATGGGCGTCGGCACGGTGGCCCGAACTCACCCTGCTCGACTGGAACGCCTACAGCGCCGGTCACCCCGACTGGGTGACATCGGACGGCGTCCACTTCACCGTCGCGGGAGCTCGCGAGGCGGCGATGTACGTCTCTCGGGCGCTCGCCTCGTACGACCGTCGCACCTGTCCCGCCGGCATCGGCGGAGCAACCGAGCGCGGCGGCTGGTGCGCCCTGCCCGGCTGATCGCCCCCGTCAGCCCTCGATGTCGAAACGCACCGAGTGGTAGCCCTCCGCACCGTCGGGGGCGACGCTCTTCGGGCCGACCGGCTGCGGCTCGCCGTCACCGTCGTACGCCCGTGCCGTCACACGGTGCTCGCCGGGCGTGAAGTCGGTCCAGCGATACCGCCACTGTCGCCAGGTGTCGTCGCTCGGCACACCGGCGAGTTCGCACTCGCGCCACTCGCCGTCCTCGTCGATCTCGACCTCGACACGTGAGATGCCGCGGTGGATCGCCCAGGCGAGACCGGCGATGTCGACGGCGCCGTCGGCACTGCGATCGAGACGGCGGCCGTTCGACGGACGGTCGATGCGCGCCATGATCTTGATCGGGCCTTCCTTGGCCCAGCCGCGTGGCACCCAGTAGCCGTCGAAGTCCTCCCAGCGCGTCATCTCGATCTCGGTGACCCACTTGGTGGCCGACACGTAGCCGTACAGGCCCGGCACGACGAGGCGGACCGGATAGCCGTGCTCGGCGGGCAGCGGCTCGCCGTTCATCGCGATGGCGACCATGGCGTCGCGACCGTCCATGATGATCGACGTCGGCGAGCCACAGCTCCACCCGTCGATCGAGCGGGACACGACCTGCGTCGCCTCCGGATCGACCCCGGCTTCGTCGAGCAGGTCTTTCATTCGCACGCCCTGCCACACCGCGTTCCCGACGAGGTCGCCACCGACCTGGTTGGACACGCACGACAACGTGATCGGTCGTTCGATCATCGGTCGTTCGAGCAGGTCGGCGAAGGTCAGCTCCATCTCGTTGTCGACCATGCCGTGGATCCGGAGCGACCAATCGTCCTTCGAGACCTGGGGCACCGAGAGCGCCGTGTCGATCCGGTAGAAGTCCGAGTTCGGCACGACGAAGGGCGTGAGACCGTCGAGACCGAAGTCGTTGCCGTCGATCGCGGCGGTCGACGTCTCGAGCATCGGCGGGTCGGGAACGGTGTCGTCGACCTCGGGCAGGGTCAGCGCGTCCCGCTCGTCGTCGACGTCGAACCGGCGCTTCAGCACGCGGCCGAGGCCGCCCAGCAGGACCGCCCCCATGGCGACGATGCCGGCGCCCATCACGAAGCCACGCCGCGACGACCCCGCCACCGGGATCAGTTCGGTCGATGCCGGACCCGTTGTCGTCGCACCGGTGGTTGTCGCACCGGTCGATGGCAGCCCCGCAGCGACCGGCTCCTGGTCGGGTGCGGACACATCGGTGGTCGGTTCTGGTCCGGCAACGACCGAACGCGGCGCCAGCCACCACAGCACCCCGATCGACACGGCAGTGCCGATGATCGACGGCAGCATCTTGCCGAACGACGGAGCCGGCCGCATCCAGACGGCCCAGACACCGATCAGGCCGACCACACCGGTGACGGCGTACGCCGCGGCCCGGGATCCGCGCACGGCGAGGATGCCCACGATCGAGCCGATCACGCCGAGCGAGATGACTGTGCCGAGGATCAGCACGGCCTTGTCGGCGGTGCCGAACGTCTCGATCGCCCAGTCCTTCACCGCAGGCGGCACGATGTCGATGATCTCCTGGCCGACGGGGAGCACGGGCGACGATGCGCCCTTGACGAGGCCCGTGATGAGCTCGGCGACGGCCAAGCCGGCGAACGTCGAGAGCAAGCCGAGCGCGACGCCGTGCCATGCGGACCCGTAGAGTCGGTGTGCCATGGACTCAAGTGTGCCGAAGTCGACGGAGGAGCGCATCGCTGCGGCCCTTCGTGAGCTGGATGTTTCGCAGGACTTTCGAATCTCGGAATCGTTCGTTTCGGAAGTGCTGGGGCTGATCGCCGACCAGCCTCACGTCCTCGACCTGAAGATCGCCAGCGCAGCGGTGACCGAGATGCGCGACGCCTTCGAGGTCTTCAAACCGTACCGAGAGGTTCGCAAGGTGTCGATCTTCGGATCGGCGCGCACCCAGCCGGACGATCCGCTCTACGACCAGACCCGACGCGTTGCGGCGCGCCTGGCCGACGCCGGGTGGATGGTCGTGACCGGGGCGGGCCCGGGCATCATGCAGGCAGGCATGGAGGGTGCCGGCCGCGAGCGCAGCATCGGCGTGTCGATCCGGCTCCCGTTCGAAGCGGGAGCGAACTCGATCATCGCCGGCGACGACAAGCACGTTGCCATGAAGTATTTCTTCACCCGCAAGCTGATGCTGGTGAAGGAGAGCGCGGCGTTCGTCTGCCTGCCCGGCGGATTCGGCACCCTCGACGAGACGTTCGAGCTCCTCACGCTCACCCAGACCGGCAAGGGCGTCCCGGTACCGATCGTGTTCCTCGACACGCCGGGCGACCCCTATTGGGAGCACGTGCACACCTTCGCCGTCGAGCAGCTCCTCCCCCGCGGGTTGATCGCCGAGGCCGACACCTCGCTGTACACCATCACCGACTCGTGCGACGACGCTGCGGCCGTGATCGAACGCTTCTACGCGAACTACCACTCGATCCGCAATGTCGGCGACGACCTGATCGTGCGGTTGCAGTACGAGCCGACCGACGCCCAGCTCGACGAGCTGAACGACCGCTTCGACCATCTCGTATCGAGCGGCCGGATCAGGCGGGTGCGGGCGTACGACGTGGAGCGACGCCAGAACGACCATCCGAGCCTCCCCCGCGTCGCGATGAAGTTCAACCAGCGCGGCTACGCCGAGCTCAAGGGCCTGATCGACACGGTCAACGGCTGGGTGCTCGACGACGGATCAGTCGTCGACTGATCCGTCGATGTTCCGCAGGATGTAGGCGGCTTTCTCGGCGGCCCGTCGGGCCTTCGCCAGCTCCTTGTCGCTTGCGGGCCGCTCGGTCGCCCCGTCGGCGGCGGCCTCACGGAGCCGGTCGAACGCCACCTCGTCGAGATCGGCGACGATCTGCTCGAGACGTTCGGCGAGGCGTTCGACGTCGCTCACGGCAGCGCCGCCGCGAGCACGTCGATCGGATGGCGCACCGCGATGCCGCGACTGCGCAGCTCACCCTCGAGGTGCATGCCGCAGCCCGGATTGGCGCTGATCACCGTCGACGCGCCCGATCGCTCGACGGCGCGTTCGATCGTGGCGACCTTGCGCGCCCGGATGTCGCCGGCGAGTTCGGGTTCGACCGCTGCGTAGGCGCCGCCGGCACCGCAGCACAGCCCGGCGTCGTCGAGCTCGACCAACTCGGTGAGCGGGGCGAGCAGTTCACGGACCGAGCCGTGCGCACCCTGCACGTGACGGAGGTGACACGGGTCCTGCACGATCAGCGGGCCGTGGATCGGCCGCATCGGTGGCAAGCGGTCGGCGTGGGCGGCGATGAACTCGTTGGCGTCGAACACCCGGGCCGAGAACGCCTCGGCCTCCGGTGTGCCGAGCAGGCGGCCGTACTCCTTCATCGCGGCGCCGCAGCCGGCGGAGTCGACGAGGATCGGGGCGCTACCGGGCATCGACGCCATGGTGCGTTCGGCCAGGTCGATCGCACCCTCGTGCAGACCGGCGTGGGCGTGCAGCGCGCCGCAGCAGCCGCCACCGCTGCCCGGTACGGCGTAGGTGAACTGCATCGCGTCGAGCAGCGCAGCGACCGACCGATGGGTCGACCGCATCCAGGCGTCCATGACGCAACCGGTGTGGATCCACGCCTCGGCCGAGTCGGGCGTCGCCGTCGCCTCGACCGCCGGCCCTCGACGGACCGGGAGCCGTCCGGCCACGAAACGTTTCGGCACGAGGCCCACGCGCTGGAGCAGGGCCAGCGCGGTGGAACCGCGCAACAGGAGGGCGTGCTTGGGCAACACGTCGAAGCCGCGACGCTGCCACCAGCTCGTGGTGCGACCGCGTTCGGTCAGTTCGGTTCGGGTGCGTTCGATCAGCTCGCCGTACGGGACGCCGCTCGGGCAGGCCGGTTCGCATCCCCGGCACTGCACGCACGTCGACATCGCGTCGACGAACTCGGCGTCGATCGGCGCTCCCTGCAGCTCGACGGCGCGCATCGCGTCGATCCGACCTCGCGGCGACAGCGCCTCGTCACCCGTGACCCGGTAGGTCGGGCAGTGGGGCAGACAGAGCCCGCAGGAGACGCACGTGTTGAGCGATTCGGGGTCGAGCGACAGCGACATCGAGCGCCATGGTAGGCCTCGCTCGCCGTCGAGCCCCACCGTTCCTTAGGCTGGAGGTGTGAGCATCGACTTGTCCGAACCACTCAAGCTCGTCCGCGGCGGCGCCGACGCCCGCGTTCTGCACGACCTCGACATGCGTCGGGTTCAGCTCGAGCGCATCAAACGGATGCTCACCGAACGCGAGAGCGAGTTCGTCGACGCACTCGCGAGCGACCTCGGCAAGTCGCCGGTCGAGGCCTACTCGACCGAGATCGGGTTCACGCTGACCGAGATCGATCATGTCCTGAAGAACCTGAAGAAGTGGGCCAAGCCGCGCAAGGTGTCGCTGCCGATCCACCTGAAGCCGGGTTCGGCGGTCGTGCAGCCGGAGCCGCTCGGCACCGTGTTGATCATCGCTCCGTGGAACTATCCGCTCCAGCTGGTGCTCGCGCCCCTCGTGGCAGCGATCGCGGCCGGCAACACGGCGGTGATCAAGCCGTCCGAGGTCGCCCCGGCCACCGCCGACGCGATCGAGCGGCTCGTCCCGAAATACCTCGACCCGAACATCGTGCAGGTCGTCACCGGCGGCGTCCCCGAGACGACCGCCCTCCTCGACGAACCGTGGGATCACGTGTTCTACACCGGCAACGGCACCGTCGGTCGGATCGTCATGAAGGCAGCGGCCGAGCATCTCACGCCCGTCACCCTCGAACTCGGCGGCAAGAGCCCGGCGGTCGTCACGGCCAACGCCGATCTCGCGGTCGCCGCCCGACGCATCGCCTGGGGCAAGTTCACCAACGCCGGCCAGACGTGCGTCGCTCCCGACTACGTCCTCGTCGACCGGTCGGTCGCCAGTGGACTCCTGGCCGAACTCTCGTCGGCGATCACCACGTTCTACGGCGACGACCCCCAGCAGTCCGACGACTACGGACGGATCGTGAACGGCAAGCACTTCGAGCGGCTCACGACGCTGCTCGACGGTGCCGGTACCATCGCGCACGGCGGCTCGAGCGACGCCGACGATCGATACATCGCTCCGACGGTGATCACCGATGTCGACCTGACGGCACCGATCATGCAGGACGAGATCTTCGGCCCCCTCCTGCCGATCATCACCTACGAAACCCTCGACGAGGCGATCCGGTTCGTCACCGAGCGACCGAAGCCGCTCGCGTTCTATCCCTTCACCGACGATGGCGACGAGGCCGACGAGCTGATCGACCGCACCACCTCGGGCGGTGTCACGCTCAATCACACCCTGTTGCACCTCGCGGTGCCCGAACTGCCCTTCGGCGGCGTCGGCGCGAGCGGCATGGGCGCCTATCACGGTCAGCACGGGTTCGACCTGTTCTCGCACCTCAAGCCCGTGCTGCGCCGCAAGTCGAACCCCGACCCGAGTCTGGCCTACCCGCCCTACACCGGCTTCAAGGCCAAGCTGCTCCGCAAGCTGCTCTGACGGTTTCGGGACCAACGTCCCGACGCCGACGGCGGTCCGTCGGTCGCCCGATCGGCGATCGATCGTGCATGCTGGGAAGGTGACTTCGATGCCTCCTCCCAATCAGCCCGACGACATCATCGACCTGGTCGGACCGGGTGGCGACGTCATCGTGCCGCTCGCCAACGGCGAGCCGACCTGCGTCATGGACGCCCTCGAGGCGGGCGCGGCGGCGGGACGCCTGTCGGGCGTGCGCGTCCACCAGATGCACGCGCTGCACGACCGCGACTATCTCGCGGGCGCCTACGGCGACGACCTGCGCCACGTCGCCTACTTCTTGTCCCACATCACCCGCAAGCACTTCCAGGCCGCCACCATCGACCTGGTGCCGGCCCACTTCTCCGAGGTGTACTCGCTGATGGCGGGCCGATCCGCCGACCCGATCGTCGTGGCGGCGGCGTCACCGCCCGACCAGCACGGCTTCTGCTCGCTCGGCGTGTCCGCCGACTACGTCGCGAGCTTCATCGGTCGCGCTCGTTTCTTCCTCGAGGTGACCGACCAGATGCCACGCACCTTCGGTCGCAACCAGCTGCACGTGTCGCAGCTCGAGGGGTGGTGCGAGTCGGACCGTCCGCTGATCGAGGTCGCCCCGGTCGAGCCGTCCGAGATCGATCGCACGATCGGCGAGATGGTCGCCGAACGCATCCCCGACGGAGCGACGATCCAGACCGGCATCGGTGCGATCCCGAACGCGATCATGGCCTCACTGTCCGATCACAAGAACCTCGGTATCCATACCGAACTGATCTCCGACGGCGTCGTCGACCTGATGGAGTCCGGTGTCGTCAACGGGGTGAAGAAGCGACTCAATCGCACCAAGGCGGTGGGCACGTTCGCACTCGGCACCGAGCGGCTCCACCGATTCCTGCACGAGAACACGGCGCTCGAACTGCACGCCGTTCGCTACGTGAACGACCCGCGGATCATCTCGAACGAGCCGAACTTCGTATCGATCAACGCCACGCTCAACGTCGACTTCCTGGGGCAATGCGCATCGGAGACGATCGGTGGCAAGTACTACTCGTCGTCCGGTGGGCAGAACGACTTCGCCCGCGGCGCCATGTACTCCCAGGGCGGCCAGGGGTTCGTCGTGCTGCACTCGACGACGTCATCGGGAGCGAGCCGGATCGTGCCGACGCTCGCCGCCGGCGACGCCGTCACGACACCGAAGAACACCGTCGACAAGATCGTGACCGAATGGGGCGTCGCCGAGCTCCGGGGCCGGTCGATCCGCGAGCGCACTCGTGCCCTGATCGAGATCGCCCACCCCGATCACCGTGACGACCTCACGGCACGGGCACGCGAGATGGGCTACGCCTGACCGCTACTGCGCCCGCCACACCGGCGCGTCGACGTCGCCGCGCCACGACCGGAGCCGCTGCTCGGCCTCGGCTCGAGCCGCGTCGTCGTGCCGCCCGGCGCGGACCCGCAGGATCGTGGCGGCGACGTCGCGGAGTTCGCCCAACGCGGTGGTGAGCGGATCGTCGCGGAGCGACGTGCCCGCACCAGCGGCGAACGCGTCGTAGACCGCAGGGTCGCCACCCCACCGGCGGTGGTGGTTGGCGAGCATCGCGTGGTCCCACGCCGGATGGGCGACGCACATCAGATCCCAGTCGACGAGGAGCGGCCCGCGACCGGTCATCATGACGTTGCCGGGATGGACGTCGCCGTGACACAAGACCGGGTCGACGCCGACGTCGGACCGCCATCCCCGGTGTCGTTCGACCGCGGAACGCAGACCTTCGAGCGCCGGCGCATCGATGTCGGTACTGACGTCGTCGAGCAAGCCGTCGAAGTCCCACCACGGGAAGACGATCGGTGACGGCACCGGGTACGAGGCCGGCACGCCGGTCTGCGGCAGGCGGTGGACGGTGGCGACGACCGAGCCGACGACCCGCCAATCGACCGCTCGTCGGGTCTCGCGTTCGAGTCGCCAACCGGTGACGGCGAACCCGTCGAGGTCGGCCGTGATGCCGTCGACCGGCTCCACGGTCGGGATGCCGTTGTCGAGCAACCAGCGCACGAGTTCGTGTGACGCCACTGCGGGCCCGGTCGCCCGCCCAACCCGCAACACGACCGAACCGCACCGGTACAGCGCGTTCATGCCGTGCCGGAGCACGACGGGATCGTCGAGTCCCCACGCCGCCGCCTGCGTTCGAGCGACCTGCAACGCTGCGTCGCGGTCGACGACGGGCCGGTCGACGAACGGCCGGTCGATGTCGGGGCGGTCGGTCATGCCCGGGCCAGCACGTCGACACCCGGGTTCAGGCGTCCGGTCGGGTCGAAGCGGGCCTTGATGCGCCGGTGCAGTTCGGCGACGCCCGGATCGACCGGACGATCGGGGGCCGGGTGCTCGTGATGGACGATGCCCACACCGACCTCGGCCACGAAGCGGCCGGTGCCGACGAGCGAGCGGATGTCGCTCGGAGAGATCGACCAGCGGCCGCCGGACGGCAGCGCCGGAGGCAGATCGCCGGCCACCAGGTCGACCGACGCCGCCTGCGCACGAACGTCGTCGGGGTGGCCCTCGAGCAGGACCCACGACCGCTCGCCGTCCCAGAGGATCGACGTCGGGCGGTACAGCTCGCGCAGGAGGACTTCGGGTTCGGTGGTCGTGGTGAACCACTGCTCGAACCGGCCCATGGGGCGGGTCCGGAGGATCACCTCACCGATGAAACCGAGGGTGCCGTGCGATCCGACGAGCAGCCGACACAGGTCGAAGCCGCTCACGTTCTTCACGGTGGGCCCGCCCGCCTTGACGACCTGTCCGGCGCTGTCGACGTATCGCAGCTGCAGGACGACGTCGCGCACGGGCCCGTAGCCGAGCCGACGCACGCCGGAACGCCCGACCGCCAACGCCCCGCCGACCGTGCCGAACGGCGGGATCGCCACCGTCTGGCGATGCACGGCGAGCGTGTCCTCCAACTCGTCGAGCGGGGTACCGGCGCCGCAGCACACGGTCATCTCGTCCGGCTTGAACCAGTCGACGCCACCGGGGGCCATGACGGGGCGGACGTCGTCGACCGGGCCCCCTCGAGTGCCGAGCCCGGCGATCGTGACCGGGCCCTCGCTGCCGATCTCCTCGGCGAACTCGCTCAGATCCATGCGCCCTCCGGCACGTGGACGTGGTTGATCTCGCCGCAGGTCGCAGGGTTCGGGAGCACCTTGCCGGGGTTGGAGCGCATGTCGGGGTCGAATGCACAGCGGAGTGCGTTCTGGGCGGCGAGGTCGACCTCGCTGAACATCAGCCCCATGTAGTCGCGCTTTTCGAGGCCGATGCCGTGCTCGCCGGTCAGCACACCGCCGGCGTCGACCGACGCCTGGACGATCTCGCGACCCGCCTCGTGCACCCGCTCGACCGTGCCCGGCACCCGTGCGTCGTAGACGAGCAACGGGTGCAGGTTGCCGTCACCGGCGTGGAACACGTTGAGCACCTGGAGTCGGTGGCGGTCGGCGATCTCGTAGATCTGTTCGAGCACGGCCGGGAGTTGTGATCGAGGCACCACGGTGTCGTGCAGGTAGTAGTCGGGTTGGATGTTGGCGATCGCACCGAACGCCGACTTGCGCCCCTTCCAGAGCAGCGCCCGTTCGGCTTCGTCCTGAGCGACCCGGACCGACGAAACGGCGTGCTCACCGGCGATCTCGACGATGCGCGCCACCTGTGCCTCGAGGTCGTTGGGCAGCCCCACCACTTCGATGAGCAGTGCTGCGGCCGAGTGCACCGGCAGGCCGGCGTGGATGTACGCCTCGACCGCTTCCAGGCAGAGCTGATCCATCATCTCGATCGCGGCGGGCACCATGCCGTCGGCGATGATGCTGCTGACCGTCGCGGCGCCGTCGGCGACCGTGGCGAAGTCCATCAGCATCGTGCGAACGGCCGGATAGTTCTGGGTCAGCTTCACGCACACCTCGGTCGTGATGCCGAGCATCCCTTCGCTCCCGACGAAGACGCCCCGCAGGTCGTAGCCCGCCGGTTCGGGCTCGTCGCCGCCGAGCACGGTGACGGTACCGTCCGGGAGGACGACCGTGACGCCGAGGATGTGGGCGTTCGTGACCCCTTCGGCGAGGCAGTGCGGGCCACCCGAGTTGTTCGCGACGTTGCCGCCGATCGAGCAGGTCTGCTGGCTGCTCGGGTCGGGGGCGAAGTGCACGCCGAGGTGAGCGAGCTGGTCGGACAGGTCGAGGTTGAGCACGCCCGGCTGCACCCACGCCCGTCGATTGAGTTCGTCGACGCTGACGATGTCGGTCATGCGCGTGAGCGAGATGACGACGCTGTCACCGAGCGGCACCGCTCCCCCGGCCAGGCCGGTGCCCGACCCGCGGGCGACGAACGGCACACCGTGTTCGTTCGCGATCCGGACGCAGGCCGCGACCTCGTCGGTGGTCTCGGGCAGACAGACGACCGACGTCGTCCCTTCCATGTTGGAGGCGTCGCGTCGGTAGCGCGCCCGATGCCCGTCGCCGTCGTGGACGCGACGGCGGTCGAGCGCCCGTGTCAGATCGGCGACGAGCCGGCGGGTCATCGACGTTGCTTCAGCACGATCACGCGGCCGGACTCGACCGGGTGACCGTCGACGAGCAACTGCTCACCCGGTTCGAGGCGGCTGTCGACCGGTTCGAGGCGGGCGTCGCGACGGGCCTTGAGCTCGTCTTCCTTGGCGCGCATCGCCGCTCGGCCGTCACGGACCGCGTCGACGATCTGCTTCGTGCCGGTCTTGGCACGACCGGCGGCGCCACGCGCGACGTTCACGGGTGTCAGGTTCTGCGCAGTGCGCTTGACCTTCTTGGCGGCGTAGTTGGCGCCGGCGGCGCCGGCCGTGGCTCCGGCCACGAACCAGGTGACTCGTTTCATGCTCGCCTCCGATCGGGTTCGGCCGGCCGGATGATCTCGATGTCGACCGAGCGGCCGCGGAGCCGGCGTGCGGCGCGCCGGGTTCCGGCGGCCAGACCGGCCGCCTTGATGATGGGTGCCGAGAAGGCGACTCGGGCTGCACGACCCGACCCTTCGACGGCCTCGCTGATCGCCTCGGCCGAGCCGAGCACGCGATCGAATCGTTCGAGATCGGAGCGGGCCGTGTCGACGGCGTCGCGGGCCTCCGAGGTCGACGCCCGCAGCTCGGCGAGGAGCGGTCGGGTCTCGTTGCGGAGCGACTCGACTTCGCCACGGAGCACCTTCAGGCTGTCGAGCACCCGGACGAGCACGACGATGAGTGCCGCGAACCCGATTGCGCAGAGCAGCGCCGCCAGGGTGACGGCGAGATCGCCGGCGGTCACGCGTCGTCTCCTCGGGGTTGCTGTCGCTGCTGCATACGTTCGTCGATCTCCCGTTCGAATCCGTGTCGGCTCGGACGGTACCAGCGCTCCCCCACCAGCTCGTCGGGGAGATACTGCTGTTCGACCCAGCCGCGTTCGTCGTCATGAGGGTACTCGTATCCGGCGCCGTGCCCCAGCGAGGAAGCACCCTGATAGTGGGCGTCGCGCAGGTGTGCGGGCACCTCGCCGAGCGAGCCGTCGCGGACGGCTCGGCGGGCAGCGCCGATGGCCGTCGTCGCCGTGTTGCTCTTGGGGGCCGTCGCCATGTGGATGACCGCCTGCGACAGGTTGAGTTGTGCTTCGGGCAGGCCCACGTGTTCGACCGCCTGAGCCGCCGCCACCGCGACCTGCAGCGCCTGCGGGTCGGCCATGCCGACGTCCTCGCTGGCGAAGATCACGATCCGGCGAGCGATGAAGCGAGCGTCCTCACCGGCCTCGAGCATCCGGGCGAGCCAGTAGATGGCCGCGTCGGGATCGGAGCCACGCATCGACTTGATGAACGCGCTGATGACGTCGTAGTGGTCGTCGCGGCCGTACCGCAACGCGCTCGTGCCGAGCGCCGCCTCGACGTGCTCGATGGAGACGACGGCATCGCCGGCGAGTGCACACGCGACCTCGAGCGACGTGAGGACCTGGCGACCGTCGCCACCCGCACGTTCGACGAGCAGGTCGACGGCATCGGTGTCGGCCGACGCCCCCTCGGCCTCGAGGCCGCGGGCGACGAGGGTCCGGATCGCATCCCTCGGCAGCGGTTCGAGACGGAACAACGTCGAGCGGCTGCGAAGCGGTGGATTGACCTCGAAGAACGGGTTCTCGGTGGTCGCTCCGATCAGCGTCAACGTACCGTCTTCGACCGCCGGCAGCAGAGCGTCCTGCTGCGCCTTGGAGAACCGGTGGATCTCGTCGAGGAACAGGATCGTGCCCTGACCTCGCTCCCCGAGTCGCTGTCGGGCCCGCTCGATCACCTCGCGGACGTCTTTCACGCCGGCGGTGACCGCGCTCAGCTGTTCGAACGCACGAGCCGTCGAGCCGGCAACGGCCAATGCGAGCGTCGTCTTGCCCGTGCCGGGTGGCCCCCAGAAGATCGCCGAGGTGAGCCGGTCGCCCTCGACCAGGCGTCGGAGCGGTTTGCCCGGTCCGACGAGGTGGTCCTGGCCGACCACGTCGTCGATCGTGCGCGGTCGCAGTCGAGCAGCGAGCGGTGCCGACGAGCGGAGACGGTCCTCGACCGCGGCCGAGAACAGGTCATCCACCGAGCACCTCCTCGTACGAACGCTTGCGGAAGTCGGCGACGTCGGCGATCAGCTGCTCGGTGCTCATCCACGTCCAGTCGCAGAACTCCTTGCCGTCGGGTCGTGGACGAACCGTGTCGTGCAACGGCTCGAAGAAGAACCATCGCTGCGCCTGACCGAGCCGGCCCTTCTTCTTCCGGACGCCGTCGGGCCACTGGTAGACGGTCCAGCCGTCGTGGGACCCGACGAGTCGGACGTCGTCGCGCCCGAGCCCGGTCTCTTCCTCGAGCTCACGCCACGCGGCCTGTTCGGGCGACTCGTCGTCTTCGATCCCGCCCTGGGGCAGTTGCCAGGCGCCGGGCACATCGGCTCGCTCGAACGCGAGCACGTCACCGTCGGAGCGCCGAACGACGGCGACCACACCGGCTCGGAAGTGAGGGTTGGGCATCGAGTGGAGCGTACGGGGTGTCTCAGCGACCGAGCGCCCGCAGACGCTCGGAGACGTCGGCGAACTGCGGATCGTTGCGGGCGACCTCGGTGAACCAGCGGCTCGCCGCCATCGTGTCGCCGGCGCGGTCGTACAGGTCGGCCAGCACGTACCACTGACGAAGGTGGTGGTCGCGAACCCGCTTCGGCTTCTGCGCCACCGAGTTCATCATCGAGATCGCGTCCTTCAGCTTGCCCTGTTCGGCCAGGGAGTTCGCGACGACGATCCGGCCCTCGGCCATGATGTCGTGCGGCGGCGACTTCGACTTGATCTCGTCCCAGACGGCGTCGACGTCGATCCACCGACGCTGGGCCCGGTAGCAGTCGGCGAGCACCGGCAGCAACGCCGGGTCGTCGTGCAACTGTCGAGCGAGCTCGAGCGACTGCGACGCCTTCTTCCACCGACCGAGCCGGTACGCGGCGAGACCGCTCACCTCGTGCACGGCTGCGACGTGGGGAAGTTCGCGCGTCAGAGGCGTGACGATGCGGAGCGCCTCCTCGAAGCGCTCGCGATCGAGCGCCGCCGACGCCGACCCGAGTCGCTCGGTCAGGCGCTTGGCACGATCGGGCGACAGCGCCGCCTGGATCTCGGCGACGACCTCGGGGTCGATCTCGGCCGGTTCACGGCTCCCGCTCCCGCCGCCGGACGCACGGCGCGTCGCCGCGGCCGCTTCGGACCGGACGGATCCCTCATCGATCCACTGTTCGGTGGTCCGGGACTCGATCTGTTCCTGCTCGAGTTCGGGCGTCCGCTCGGTGCGACGAGGTCCGCGCGTGGCGCGCACGGCGGCCGCGCGGCGCTCGGCCTCGGTTCGCGGCTCGGCGCGCCAGTCGTCACGACGGTCATCACGACGACCGCCACGACGATCATCACCGCGACCGTCACGACGATCATCCCGCCGGTCGTCGCGGCGACCGTCACGAGGCGGTCGGCCCGAACCACCGGCGCGTCCGCCCGACTTCGAGCCGGGCTTGCCACCGGGGCGGCCCTTCGACGGACCACTCGAACGCCCAGCCGGCTTGCCGGAACGGCCGGCCGGCTTGGAGCCGGGCTTGCCGCTCGGGCGACCGGTACCACCACGCTTGCCGCCCGACGATCCGCGCGAACCGGAGCCGGAGGATCGGCCGGAGCCGGGGCGTGAAGAGCGGGAACGGTCGTCAGACATAGGCGACCATGCTACGGCCGGCAGCGCCACATCGGCCGAAAACGACGAAGGGCGCCACCTCGATGAGGTGGCGCCCTTCTCAGAGCAATTCCGGCGGCGTCCTACTCTCCCAGGGGATCTCTCCCCAAGTACCATCGGCGCTGAGAGGCTTAACTTCCGTGTTCGGGATGGGAACGGGTGTGACCCTCTCGCTATGGCCACCGGAAACTTGTTGTCAACTCTATGGGTTTGCACCCAGAGGACTCCAGAGCAAGCACGAGCTATCGATCGAAGTAAGATCCAAGCCCTCGGCCGATTAGTACCGGTCGGCTGAACACATTGCTGTGCTTACACCTCCGGCCTATCAACGTGGTGGTCTGGCCACGGGCCTTACTGCGTTTACCGCATGGGAAGACTCATCTTCGAACGGGTTTCCCACTTAGATGCTTTCAGCGGTTATCCCTTCCGGAGGTGGCTAATCTGCCGTGCCCTTGGCAGGACAACAGACACACCAGAGCTCCGTCCGTCCCGGTCCTCTCGTACTAGGGACAGCCTTCGTCAATCTTCCTTCGGCTGCGGAGGATAGGGACCGAACTGTCTCACGACGTTCTGAACCCAGCTCGCGTACCGCTTTAATGGGCGAACAGCCCAACCCTTGGGACCTGCTTCAGCCCCAGGATGCGATGAGCCGACATCGAGGTGCCAAACCTTTCCGTCGATATGGACTCTTGGGAAAGATTAGCCTGTTATCCCCGGAGTACCTTTTATCCGTTGAGCGACCACGCTTCCACAAGCAATGGCCGGGTCACTATGCCCTACTTTCGTACCTGCTTGACTTGTAGGTCTCGCAGTCAAGCTCCCTTGTGTCATTGCACTCGACGGCTGATTGCCAACCAGCCTGAGGGAACCTTTGGGCGCCTCCGTTACAGTTTAGGAGGCGACCGCCCCAGTCAAACTACCCGCCTGGCGCTGTCCCTGATCCAGATCATGGACCCAAGTTAGAGCCCCAAAGTACGCAGGGTGGTATTTCAACGACGACTCCACACTGGCTGGCGCCAATGCTTCCAAGTCTCCCACCTATCCTACACAACGCAATTCAAGACTCAACACCAAGTTATAGTAAAGGTTCACGGGGTCTTTCCGTCCTTCCGCAGCTAACGAGCATCTTTACTCGTACTTCAATTTCGCCGGGTCTATGGTTGAGACAGTGGGGAAGTCGTTACGCCATTCGTGCAGGTCGGAACTTACCCGACAAGGAATTTCGCTACCTTAGGACCGTTATAGTTACGGCCGCCATTCACTGGGGCTTAGGTTCACAGCTTCGTTCCGAAGAACTAACCGTTCCCCGTGACCTTCCAGCATTGGGCAGGCGTCACAGCGTATACAGCGCCTTTCGGCTTCGCACGCTGCTGTGTTTTTGGTAAACAGTCGCTACCCCCTGGTCTGTGCCACCCTCGCCAGCTCGGAGAGTAAATCTCGTCACCGTCAAGGGT